>NZ_JBITSQ010000018.1:0-238179 GCF_044541035.1 Streptomyces sp. NPDC085866 | reverse complement strand
TACCTCGCCCGGGCCCGGGACGGGGACAGGGACCTCCTCCACGACGAACTTCTTGCTGTCCAGGTGGAAGCGTCCGGCGAGCATGGTGTCCATGAGGATCTGCTTTCTGTGAGCGGCACGGTCCGGTGGTCCGGGCCATGGGTGCCATGGGGTGTCTGAGTGGCTGGTGGGGCCGGGAGGCGTGCGGGGAGGCAGGACGTCCGCACGCCTCCCGGCGGCTGGGGGTCGGCGCGTCTTGACGGCGTGCGACGGTCAGGCGAAGACGTCCTGCTGGTAGCGCTCGTCCGCTTCGAGCTGGGCGAGCCACTGCTGGGCGGTCTCGTCGTCGCTGCCGGTCTTCTGGCGGTGGATGGCGGCGAGGGCCTCGCGCACGGCGGGTGCCATACGGCGGCCGTCACCGCAGACGTAGACGTAGGCGCCGTCCTCGATGGCCTGCCACACCGTGTCGGCGGCATGGGCGATGGCGTTCTGCACGAACCGGGCCGGGTGTCCGGTCACTGCGGAGAAGGCGGTGTGCACCCGGGCGATGCCGGTCTGCTCCCAGTCCTGCATCTCCTGGCGGTAGAAGTAGTCGTGCTCCGGGTGGCGGCAGCCGACGAACACCTGCGACACGCCCACCCGGGTGCCGTTCGCGTGCTGTGTCGCCCGCTCCTCCAGGAAGCCGCGCAGCGGCGCGATGCCGGTGCCCGGGCCGATGAGGATCAGCGGCGTGGCGGGGTCGGCGGGCGGGGCGAACGTCGGGGAGGGCACGCGGACGTAGCCGTAGACGACGTCACCGGGCTCGAGGCCCGCGATGTAGGAGGAGCAGGTGCCGCGGTACTGGCCGTCGCCGGACAGGGCCGGGCCTTCCAGTAGGCCGACGGTCAGCCGCACGTGGCGCGGGTTGGCCAGCGGGGAGGAGGAGATGGAGTAGAACCGCGGGCGGATCGGGCCCATCATCTCCAGGAAGACCGCGAGCGGCAGCTCGATGGCGGGGAAGCGCTCCAGCAGGCCCAGGACGGAGATGCGCTTGCCGAGGATCTCCTTCTGGTAGCGCTCCTCGGCTTCCTGGGTGTCGGCGGTGTACGCCTGGAGCTGCGGCCGGGTCCACGGGCACTGGGTGTACTCGGCGAGCGTCTGGATCTGGGACCGGGTGGCCACGTCCTGCAGCTCCAGGAACTCGGTGAGCAGGATGCCGGCGGTGACCGGGGTGCCGACCGGCAGGTGCGTGCGGCCACCGGCCGGCTGGTCGAGCCGGAGCACCTGGTCGTAGTCGACGCCGAGCCGCCTCAGCGCGCGCTCCACCAGGGCGAGTTCGTTCTTGGCGAAGACGGCCAGGTGGTTGCCGGTGTCGTAGGTGACGCCCTCGGGCAGCTCGATGGTGATGGACTTCGCGGCCGGGCGCGGCGGCTCGATCTGGAAGTCCCACAGGCCGGTCGCGTCGGCCACCAGTTCCTCGTTGGCGACCACGGTGAGCGGGTACGCCTGCTCGGAGACGATCGCGGGACGCACGTCCGCCTCGGTGAGCAGCTGCACCTGGTAGCGCGGCCCGGTGGTGTCGGAGGTGTCGGCCGCGTACTCCTCGGCCAGGGTGGCCCACAGGGTGTTCATCCAGCGGGTGGCCATGCCGTCGAAGTCACCGGCGGCGTCCGCGATGCCGCGCTCGACGACGGGGGTGGCGCCGGCGGCCAGCAGGCCTTCCTCGATCCGCTTGGGGAAGGCCTGGTAGGTGGCCACCCACTGGGTGTTGCCGGCGCCCAGCAGCGCGAACCGCACGTTCGACAGTGAGCCCTCGGGCAGTCCGGCGGCGAGCAGGTCGTCGAAGCGCTGGGCGTTGTCGGGGGCTTTGCCGTTGTAGCTGGCGGCGACCACGGCGAGCAGGCCCTCGGTGGGCAGGTTGTCGCCCAGCTCGTCCAGGCTCACCAGCGTGGTGCCGAAGCCGGAGCGCTCGCTGCGGTCGGCGATGGTGCGCGCCAGGTCCTCGCAGGAGCCGAGGCTGGAGCCGTAGGCGACGGTCAGGTTCACCCCGACACCGCTGACCGCTGCCTGCGCCTGCGTGTCGCCGGTCTGCAGGTCCGCGGCGCCGAAGACGGTCCGCTCGTGCTCCTGACGACGGCGGACGATCAGCTCGAAGTTGCCGGGCTTGCGCGTCAGCGCCTCCCGGGGGTCCATCTTGTAGTCGTTGGTGTCGGAGAACTTGAACTTCTGCAGCACCAGCGCGAGGGCCAGGCGGGCCTCGGTGAGCGCGAACTGGCGGCCGATGCAGGCACGTATGCCGTTGCCGAACGGCTTGTAGGCGTGCGGGTGGTGCTGGACGCGGTTCTCCGGCAGCCAGCGGTCGATGTCGAACTCGTCCGGCCGCTCCCACGCCTTGGGGTGTGTGTGCAGCGGGCCTTCCAGGATGAGGACCTTCGCACCCTTCTTCAGCTCGTAGTGGCCGCCGATGACGGTGTCCTCCCGCGCCGTCTTGCCGAACGCCGGGATGGGAGCCCACAGGCGCAGGGTCTCGTCCAGGATCCGCGGGATGACGTCCAGCTGCATGATCGTGTCGTAGTCCGGGACCGTGTCACCTGGCATCAGCCGGTCCACCTCGGCGTACGCCTGGGCCAGCACGTGCGGGTTGCGCATCAGCGAGTACGTGGCGAAGGACAGCAGGCCGCTGGTGGTCTCGTGGCCGGCGATCAGGAACGTCAGCACCTGGTCGCGGACGTTGTCGTCGTACAGCCGCTTGCCGGTCTCCGGGTCGGTGGCCTCCAGCATCAGGCCCAGCAGGTCCTCCTCACCGCCGCCCTTGCCCTCGCGCCGCTCCTTGATCACACTCTCGACCAGCTCCTGCATCAGCTGGACGTTCTCGCCGTACTTCTTGGCATCGGCCTTGCGGAGCTTGGTCATCATCGGCAGCTCCTGCGAGCGCCGCAGCGACTCCACCAGCGCACCCAGCAGCGCGTTGAGGAAGGGGTGCAGCTCCTCCTTCTCGAAGGAGTCGAACCGGTAGCCGAACCCCGACAGGGCGATCGTGTCCAGCGTCAGCCGGGTGTAGTCGTCGGTGATGTTGACCGACTGACCCTCCTTGCGCTCCCACTTGCCCGCCAGGTTCTGGGCGATCTCCAGCATCTGCCCGAAGTACGCCTTCATGGCCCGCTGGCTGAACGCCGGCAGGAGGATCCGGTGCGCCATGCCCCATTCCTCCTCGTGCTGGTGGGCCGTGAACAGGCCCGCGCCCGCGAAGTCCCGGACATGCTGCAGCGGCGTCTTCTCGATCTGCTTGAAGAACCGCGTCTCGTCGGAGACCTCGGCCACCAGGTCCGGGTCGTAGACGAAGATCTGCTCGACACCGGCGATGTCCAAGCCGTAGATGCCCTCGGGGAACTGCTTGGACAGCTCGGCGAAGTACTCCACCGGGTTGGTGCCGGGGATCTGCGGCGTGTTGCCGAGGAGGGGGACCCCGCGCGGGGACCGGATGGGGCGAAGGTCGTTCGCGGAGTGCGTGGTCATGGCTTGCTCCTCTGCGTGGAGGTGGATGGGCAAGGGCGCGCTGCGCAGGTCGATGCTGTGGCGCTGTACGGAAACATACGTCGTATGGAATTGATACCATACGTCGTATGGAAACGTGAAGCAAGCTGGTCGCCGTGGTGAGCGCTGTGATTCAGGTCATTTCCATACGGCGTATGAAACTGATACCATACGAGGTATGGAAGAGAAGGTGAGGCGTCCCTCGCGGGGAACGAGGAAGAGGGACGTGCCTCTGACCGAGGCTGGGATCTACGCCGCCGCCCTGCGGCTGATCGACGCGGACGGTGTCGAGGCGCTCACCATGCGCAAACTCGCCACCGAGCTCGACGCGAACCCGATGTCGCTGTACCACCACGTGCCGAACAAGGAAGCCGTGCTGCGCGGCGTGACGAGAATGGTCGGAGCGCAGTTCCGCACCGTGACACTGGAGGACGCTCCCTGGCAGGAGCGGATCCGTCTGCTCGCCACAGACTTCCGGACCCTGGCGCACCGTCACCCCAAGCTGCTGGCGTACTCGTTCAGCCACCAGCCGGACTTCATCCAGCCCGACGACCCGTTCTGGACCGCCCTCACCGCCATCGTGGCCGCTGCCGGTGTGCCGCAGTCAGAGGTCTCGAAGATCGCCGCGCTGATGGCCGCCGTCGTCATCGGCGTCCTCACCGCAGAACTAAACGGCGCACTCCACCAGTGGTCGACCCTCAAGCCCCACGGCCCTGAAGCCGACGAAGACGGGGCCACGGACGCACACCCTGGCTCTACGGGTGCGGCCCCCGAAGGCCCTGACCAGGACCACATGTTCCGCCTCGTGATGGACACGCTGATCACGGGCCTGGAAAGCCGCCTCACCGCCGGTCGTGACGGCCGGCACGCCGGCCATTGAGCCAGTCAGCCTGAGACGCTGCGCCCCAGGCACTGGCGGCTGAGGCGCACCCGCAGTCGGGCGATCTCAGGCTGCGACACACGGGAGCCACCCCGTCACATCGGTGAGACCGCCCGGCGGGGTGGTTCCACATCCAAGCTCTACACGGCAGCCGTATGTCGACGCTGAACCGTGAAATGACCATGGTCGTTGGCTTGTTCCTGGTCTCCCTCCTGGAGGGGAACCGTCGGCCTCGTCGAGCTGCCGACTCCAGCAGCACCCGGCCTCACCGCTCGCTGGGGCTGCCGCCACAGCCAGAGCCGCAAGACGATCTGGCTCGAGCAGCGCATCGAACGTCGTTCCTACTGAGCCCCCGAGCTCGTGGTCGACGCATCCGCTCATCGCAGAGCTCCGTCCGTCGTCGCGCCTACAGGGAATCCCATGCCGGGGATCCAGCGGACTCCTTTTCGTTCAGCTCGGCTCAGACCGTCTTGACGTGGCGGGCGTGCCGCGTTCCCCAATGCTCGGCGAACTGAGCGACCAGGAGCAGACCCCGTCCCCTCGTCGTAGGTGCGGGCCCGGCGCAGGTGAGGTGTCGTGCTACTGCGAGATCTCTTCATCGGAGCAGCAGCCCGTCCCAATAGCCGTCCATGAGTCGAGCAGTTCAGCAGGCTCGGCCAGCACTCCGGCTGACCGCAACTCGGCCGTCGTCCACCAGTGGGCTTGCGGGGCGAGCGCGAAGCGGACAAACGGCGGCCAGACTTCCGCTGCAGGGCGCACCACGACGACGTAGGCGCCTTCAGATGCGTCCCTGCGGCAGAGCCTGCCGATGAGCGGCGAGCTACGGAGCGCGGGAAGGTGGGCGACGCGACGCAGGTAGCGGGTTGCCGCGTGGCGGCTGGTCTCACCGGGGCGGGTCGGCCGCGGAGTCGCGGCGAACATCCTGACCGAGGCTGGCTTCGGCCCGACCGCCCTCGACGCCACGACTGCTGACAGCCACTCACCATGGCGGTGAACACCGGGGCGCAGACGTCCGTGTGCCTGCCTCAGGTCGCACCCTGACAGGACTCACCTTTCGGCGAGGAAGTGCGCCAGCGAGCGGTCGAAGTCGCTGTGGTCAAGCTCGGCCCCCCGGGGCACCACTGCCTCCGTTTCCTGCAGGAACGCCTTGAATTCCTGCGCTGGGGCCTTGAGCAGGGCCGTACCGGACGGCGGGTTGAGAAGGATGTACAAGTCGCGGCAGCCCTCCTCGCCGGTGGGCCATATGCGAACGTCTCCCTCGCCGGCGGGGCCCTCCAGGCCGTCGATCAGCAAATCGCGCCCGATGATCCATTCCACCGACTCGTCGCTGTCGACATCGGTGGTGAATGCGGCATGGACCACGTAGGGATCACTCGGCTCGTACCGCAGATTCATGATCATGGGCAAGGACGTCGCATACACGCCGACAAGCTTCACAGGTAGCCCCTGGATCACAGTTCTCAATGACTTCATTGGGTCTTACTCCTGGTGTTTCGAGACATCCGGGGAGGGCCATCGGAAGGGCTGTCGTCGGATTCAAGGGGGCTGCACAGAGACGCGGTTACTGCGAGGACCGGTGGCGGTCGGCACGAGGACACCCGCAGGAGCAGTTCTTCGGGCCGTCGCAAGGGCGCCCGGCCGACGGGAGCAGGCGAGGCCACTGTCGGCCGGGGCCATCACGGAGATGTGGCCAACGGTGGTTGCCGGACAAAGGGCGCCCTTGGCCTCAGCGATCGACGCTGTACCGGTCGTGGTTGTAGTGAACCGACTCGTCGCGGTCCCCACCTCGACGCCGGCCGTGGTTGCCGGGGCCCGGTCACGCAGTGCAGAGCCGTCCCTTGGACCGGAACGGCATGCTGTCCGAGTCCGAGGAGATGCACATGACCGCACAGGCGCCCGCCACTGGTGGGTCGTCATCGACGACACCGGAACCACCATCGCAGGGCCGCCGGATACCGGCCCTTCTGACCGCGTCACTCGTCGCAGGCCGACCGTCAGCGCAAGGGTGAGTCCACGGTGGGCGTCAGGAGGGTCTCGTCGAGGCCGACGATCTGGCTGATGTCGAAGCCCTCCATGTCCGCGCGGAATTCAGGACTCGACAGGTATGCCTCCAGCCGCTCCTGCACGTCGTCGGCGTCCTTGTAGGAAACGAGGGCGTACAGCCGGGGAGTGTCTCTTCCGGGCGCCGCGGGCACCGTCCAGACGCCGTGGGTGGTGATCCGGTGCTTGGCCATACCGGGAATGTGCTGGGCCCAGATCTTCTCGTAGGCGGCGAGCGCGTCGGAGCTGCGCAGGGTGTAGACGCGAAGCTGGTACTGGGACATGACACTGGTTCCTTTACTTCTGAGCATGGATGGTCGGCGGTCAGCCGTGGGGGAGGAGGTGTGCCAGTTCGGCATCCCAGTCGATGAGTCCGGACTCGGTACCCCGTGGCACCAGAGCCTGGGTGTCTTGAAGGAAGGACGAGATGTCCTGCACGGGCACCTCGAGCAAGGCGGTGCCCGCGGAAGACCCGAGGGCGATGTAGATCGACTGGTCCCCCCGCCCCGCGGCCGACCAGATCCGGACATCCGCGTGGCCTGCGGAACCCTTCAGACCGTCAGCCAGAAGATCCCGCCCCAAGACCCATTCGACCGGCTCGTCGCAGTCGACGAAGAAGGCGGCACGGACGACATCGGGATCAGCGGGCTCGTAGCGCAGACGTACGCAGAGGGGCAATGAGTAGGCGTGCGAGACGACCAGTTGCACGGCCACCCGTCGTTCCACGGCCTTCAAGGACTTCTTCATCGGCTTCCGCTCCTGGGCAGGGCTCGGCGGTGCCTCCCACCGGCCTGTGGCGAAGAGGCAGCGCGGGCGGAGGCGGTACAGCAGGGCGCGGGCGCCGGACGGCCCTGGAGCACCGCATGAGGAGTGGCACTGCGCTCACTCGGCCGGCAGTCGGGGACGCCGCCCCCCGACCGCCAGACGGGTCCCCGCCGTCGGCAGGGACGGGGCCGAGGAGAACTGCTTGCGCTCATGGCCGAGACCCGTCTCACCGGTCGTCGCGGCTCAGGTCATGGTGGTGCCTGCCCCCGCCGTCGTGCTCGCAGCGGTTCCCGTCGTGGCGGTAGGACTTGTCGGACGTCCAGCCGTGTCCCTCGCCGTCCCAGCGGTAGAAGTGACCATCGCGGTAGTAGAGCCCGTCGCAGTCGTGCCGGGTCGAATCGCTGCCGTGGCGGTCCTGGTGCCAGCCGCGGGTCTCGTCGCAGGAGTAGCCCCGCTCGAGCAGGTAGCCGACACCGTGGTCCCAGCTGTAGTCAGCGGCCACGGCCCCGTCGGTCGGGTGCTCGGCGTGCGCGGATGCAAGGGGCGCGGCCGAAGCGGTACCACCGGCACCGAGGACGGCGGCACCGGCGACCGCGACGGAGGAGACAGTGAGGGCGATGCGCTTCGCGAGCTTGTTCATGATCTTTCCTTCCCGAGGGGGGTGATCTGCGCCAACGGCGGTTCTGCCAGGCGGTGTATGACGCCCGGTGTGGTCCGAGCGAGCATTTCCATACGTCGTATGGAAGCGCGCTTTCATTGTTACCATACGTCGTATGGAAATGTCGAAGTGACGAAGGCAACCGTTGACCGGCTGGCACAAGCGCCACCAGATGTCGCTCTTCAGCGCGAGCTGCCTGTCGCCGGCCCCCTCGGCACGCTGGCCTTCCTTGCTTTGGCCGCGGCAGTGTGTGTCCACCCGACGCACGCGCCAGGACGCGGTCGGAGCGGGACTTGGTGATCGGTGGCTTCACCGGCCCGGAGATCGCCGTAGCCCGCGGAGTGAGGTCTCGAAGTCACGGATGCATCCAGTACGCCGCAGCGGCGGATTTGCGATCGTCAGAAGGCGGGACGAGTATTTTTTTGGGGCGTGGTGACCGGGGCACCCCCTGATGCCGACACCGTCGATGCAGCGCCCCCGTCTGGTTACGCCCACGCTCACAGCCGACGAGCGTCACCGTGAAGGAAGCGGCGCAGCGAACAGGACCGAACTTGCTCATTCGGTGGCCTGGCCGGGGCGACGGATGGGGCATCCGGCCCCGTCGCCCTGACGGGAGGCTTGAGAAACCGGCCCGTGGCTTCATGACCGAGGCTGCATGACCGGGTCGATGGTCGCCGTGGGGCGAAGTCGGAGCGGAAGGAGTCTGCCCATGCGGATCGTCGTGGACCTGAATCGGTGCCAGGGATACGCGCAATGCGTGTATCTGGCGCACGAGGTCTTCAGGTTGAACGGCCAGGAGGCGCTCACCTATGAGCCGAACCCCGATGACGAGCGGCGCCTGCAGGTCGAGCGAGCGGCTGCGGCATGCCCGGTGCAGGCGATCGTGATCGACCGCTTGGACGGCGCGAAGCGGGACGAGACGCCATGACTCTGCGGGCAACGGTTGCAGAGCTGGTGCGCGAGTTCCGGGCCAGCGGCCGGATCGTCATCGTGGGCGCTTCCCTGGCCGGGCTGCGGGCCGCGGAGACGCTGCGCGAGGAAGGCTTCACCGGTTCCCTGACCATCATCGGGGACGAGCCGTACGAGCCCTACGACCGTCCGCCGCTGTCCAAGCAGGTACTCAAGGGCTGGGTGCCGGCCGACCACACGAAGCTGCCCCGCATGCGAGAAGTGGATGCGGACTGGCGGCTCGGGGTGGCCGCCGTCGGACTGGACCGCGTGACCAAGCAGGTGTCCCTGGCCGACGGGGAGCAGGTTCCGTACGACCGGTTGCTGATCGCCACGGGCACCCGCGCGCGGCAGTGGCCGAACCCGGCCGAGGCCGCACTGCACGGGGTCCACACGATTCGTTCGCGTGATGATGCGGAGCAGTTGCAGAAGGCACTGGCCGAGCCGCCGTCGCGAGTGTTGGTCATCGGCGCCGGGTTCATCGGCTCGGAAGTGGCCTCCGTCTGCCGGGAGCTCGGCATCCCGGTGACCGTCGTCGAGCGGGGTTCGGCGCCGCTGGTCGGCGCGCTCGGCGGGGTGATCGGCGAGATCGCCGCGCAGATGCAGCGCGAGCACGGCGTGGACCTGCGCTGCGGGCTGGGCGTGTCGTCGCTGGAGGGCGACTCCGGCGGGCACGTGCGGCGTGCGCATCTGTCCGACGGAACCACCGTCGACGCCGACGTGGTGGTGGCCTCGCTCGGGTCGATCCGCAACGTGGAGTGGCTGGAGGGCTCGGGGCTGGCGGCCGGCTTCTGGGGCGTCGGGTGCGATGCCGGTGGTCGTGCCTTCGACATCAACGGCGTGGTCACCGACAGCGTCTACGTGGCAGGTGACGTGGCGCGTGCGCCGCATGTGCTGTACGAGTACCAGTTCCTGGCGATGGAGCACTGGGACAACGCCGTTCTCGGCGCCGAGGTCGCGGCGCACAACATGGTGAACCTCGAGCCCCACTATCGCCCGCATCTGCTGCTGCCCGGCTTCTGGTCCGGTCAGTTCGGCGTGAACATCAAGTCCGTCGGTGTGCCGCCCTTCGGCGACGAGATCGTCTTCACCCAAGGGTCCGTGTCGGACCGGCATTTCGCCGCCGCCTACGGCCGCCGGGGCCGCATCGTCGCGGCCGTCACCTTCGATCACGGCAAGTGGCTGGAGTACTACGGGAAGCTGATCGAGCGATCCGGTCCGTTCCCGCCCCCGCCGCCGGGCTGGGACCAGCCGGACGACATGAAGCCGGTGCCGGCCGAGTTCCCGGACCCAAGAGTCCCGACGGCGATCCCCGACGTCGTCCTGACCGGACACGCCCCGAGCGAGCGGACGGCCGAGTTCCGGCCGCGCCGCCACTGACGCGCTCGTCATGGCAAGGCGGACAGCATCGACTAGAGAAGAGGGAGTGGAGCCTCGTGGTCGAGGAAACCCCCTGGCAGCAGGCCCTCCGCTACGCCAACCGCGCCAACCCGTACCCGTTCTACGAGGAACTGCGCAAGACACCGGTGGCGCGGCAGCCGGACGGCACCTATGTAGTCAGTACCTACCGGGAGATCGTCGCGCTGCTGCACGACCCCCGGGTCAGCTCGGATCCACGCAAGTGCCCCGGCCCGGTCGCGGCCCCGGCCGAGGGATCGGCGGAGGCGGAGGCCGAGCCGATCACGGAGGCGGTCATCTCTTTGGAGCCGAACATCATCACCCAGGATCCACCCGAGCACGATCGAGACCGCCGGATGATGATGCCGCATTTCGTCGGCCCTCCCCATTCCCCTCACCTGATCTCCGACCTTGAACCCGACATCCGCCGCATCGTGACCAGGCTCCTGGACGACCTGCGGGGCAAGACCCGGATCGACGCCGTCGACGACTTCGCCTACCCACTGCCGGTGACCGTGATCTGCAAGGTTCTGGGCGTGCCGCTGGAGGACGAGCCACGCTTCCACCAGTGGATCGAAACGGCCCTGGACGCTTTGGACTTCGGCCCCGAGGCCGCCTCCGAAGAGATGCAGAGCCGACTGGCCGGGGGCCGCCAGGCCGTGCAGGAGTTCGGGCAGTTCGCAGCCGAGCTGCTCCACCGGTACGCCCGGCAGCCCGGCCCGGGCATGCTCTCCGCGCTGGTGAACGAGGACGGCTCGGAGGGGCGGATGTCCAAGGGTGTGCTCGCGAGCAACGCCCTGCTCCTGATCTTCGCGGGACACGAAACCACGGTCAACCTCATCGCCCACAGCGTGCTCACCCTGCTGCGCCATCCCGACGCGCTCGAAAAGTTGCGCCGCCGACCGGAGTTGATCGTGCCCGCGGTGGAGGAGCTGTTGCGCTTCGAGTCGTCGGTGCAGTTCTGGCACACCCGCTCGGCCGTGGAGGACATCGACATCGCGGGTACCACCATCCCGATGGGGGCGCCGATCTTCCTGGCGTACGGCTCGGCGAACCGCGATCCGGAACGGTTCACCGACCCCGACGAACTCGACCTCGAACGCCGCGACAACCAGCACCTCGGATTCAGCCAGGGCATCCACTTCTGCTTCGGCGCCCCGCTCGCGCGGCTCGAGGTCCAGATTGCGGTCGGCGAGTTCGTCCGCCGGGTGCAGAATCCCCGGCTGGTCGAGGACCCGCCGCCGTATCGGCACAACCAGATCTTCCGCGGCCCGCGACACGTCCTCGTCGACATCGACGGCATCCGCGACTGACCAGCGTTTGCGTAAAGGATCGCCATGCGGGCCTTTCAACTCGTCGGTTGGCGGCAACCGCCCGAGCTGCGCGAGGTGCCAGTACCCGAGCCCGGCCCGGGGCAGGTCCTGGTGAAGGTCGCCGGTGCCGGTGCCTGTCACTCCGATCTGCACATCATGCAGGCACCCGAACCGCTCCACGGCTTCACGGCCCCGCCCTTCACGCTCGGCCATGAGAACGCGGGATGGGTGGAACGGCTGGGACCGGGCGTCACCGGTTTCGAGCCTGGAGACGCTGTAATCGTCTACGGCTCCTGGGGCTGCGGCATCTGCACCAACTGCCGTCAGGGCCAGGAGAACTACTGCCAGAACTTCGGTGGTCAGGGCCCGGGCCTCGGCGGTGGTCACGACGGCGGCATGGCCGAGTACCTGCTGGTCCCGGCGGCGCGCTACCTGATTCCGCTCGGCGCCCTCGACCCGCGCCAGGCCGCCCCACTCAGTGATGCCGGGCTGACCAGCTATCACGCCGTGAAGCGGTCGCTGCACCTGCTGGGACCGGGTTCGACCGCGGTCGTGATCGGGGCCGGCGGTCTGGGCCAGATGACCATCCAGATGCTGCGCGCGCTCAGCGCGGCGACCACCGTCGTCGCCGTGGACACCGACGCCGGCAAACTGGAGACCGCCAAGCGCATGGGCGCCGACGAGGCCCTGCTCTCGGGTGACGAGGCGGTGACCCGCATCATGGACATGACGGGGCAACAGGGCGCCCAGCTCGTGCTGGACATGGTCGGCATCGACCCGACGCTGCGGATGGCCGCTCAGGTGGCCAGGATCCTCGGCCACCTGACCATCGTCGGCCTCGGCGGCGGAGCCCTGCCCGTCAACTTCTCCAGCCCGCCGCACGAGTGCTCGGTCGCCTCCCCCTACTGGGGCTCCCTCACCGAACTGATGGATGTGATCACGCTCGCCCAGCAGGAGAGGATCAAGGTGCTGGTCGAGCACTTCCCCCTGCAACGCGCCGACGAGGCTTACCAGCTCCTGCACGACGGCAGGATCCACGGACGCGCCGTCATCACTCCCCACGCGTGAATGCGGTCGTCAACGCCATGCGCCACCGAGCGACATGAGGCCGACCGGGTGACGATGGACATGTAGTGACGTGACCACGCTGCTCACAGAAGGAGGTAGGTGCAATGACATCTCCTTCCGATTCCTCCGGTTCCGTTCCACCACGTGGCACCGAACCCCAAGAGAGCCCCGCGGCCGAAGGCATCGCCGCCCTGGCGAACGCGGGCTGGCAGATCCTGCTCACCATGGGCCTCGCCACCATCGCCCTGGGCGTCATCGCCCTGGTCTGGCCGGGCGAGACGCTCCGCGTCGTCGGCGTACTCTTCGGCGTCTACCTGCTGGCCACCGGCGTCTTCCAGCTCGCCGCCGCCTTCGGCACCCACGTCCCCCGGCATCTTCGGGTACTGCACTTCATCGCCGGCGCGGCCTCCATCCTGCTGGGACTGATCTGCTTCCGGGGACCCCTGGAGTCACTTTTCCTGCTGGCCCTGTGGATCGGCTTCAGCTGGCTGTTCCGGGGCACCTTGGAGACGGTCGCGGCGGCCTCCGATGAGACCATGCCGGCCCGCGGCTGGCACGTGGCCTTCGGCATCATCGGCACCATGGCCGGCATCGTGATGATCGTCATGCCGTTCGCCTCCATCGCGACCCTCACGCTGGTGGTGGGCGTCATGGCCATCGTCGTCGGCCTGACCGAGGTGGTCCGTGCCATCAGGACACGCGTCGAGATCGGCCATCTGGCCGCCGGCGCCGCCCCCCAGCGGCGCCCCCTGTTCCACGCACGAGCGCACCCCCAGCACTGATCGGCGGAGCCGGATCGGCCCGACGCGGCGAGCGGCGGCATCGCGCCACCTCCGCGGGTCGTCGGCCGGCGAACGGTCCTTCGCGCGCATCGTGCGGCGCGGCTGTGATGGCGACGCTGGCGTCGTGCGGCGTGCTCAACTGGGCGGGGCGATCTCGGACGTCGGCTCATTCATCAGGGCGGCAGGCGGCAGCCGAGGTACTCGGTCAGTCCGACGTCCGGGTCCCGCTCGAACACTGACCAGGTGAGGGCGATCAGCAGGCCGCTCTCACACCGGGTCTTCGCTGTCTGCCAGGTCTGTCCGTTCAAGCTGTGCCCTGCAAGCCCGACCGGCCCGTCGACGATCTTTCGCCTGACGAGGAAAGGCGCAGGCGTCGACCTGGGCGAACACCTCGCTGCGCGTGTGGCGGCCGGATTCCAGGGGCCGTCATCCGGGGGCGTCGGACCGTTCGGAGTTCTCGGGGCTGTCGTCTGCCCGTATCGGCAGTCCCAGTGACCGACCGCCGCGATGAGCCCAGAGGTCACCGAGGACGACCTGGATGATGCCGGTGACGGGAATCGCCAGCAGGGCACCTAGGATCCCGGCGACTTCGGCGGCGATCAGGGTGGCCAGCAGCACGGTGAGGGGGTTGAGTTTCACGGTCCGGGACAGGATGACCGGTTGCAGGAGGTGGTTCTCGGCCTGCTGATAGACGATGAAGAAGACGATGGCTCCGATGCCGGCCGGCAAGGAGTGGACGAACGCCACCGCGGAGGCGACGACAGCTCCTATGGTGGCCCCCACCAGGGGAATGAGGTCGGTCACGGCGACGAAGACGGCCAGCAGGCCGGCGAACGGCACTCCGGAAACCAGCAGCACGACGTAGGTCAGAAGCCCGCAGATGACGCTGATCAGCAAGTTCCCCGTCAGATAGCCGTTCACGGTACGGGCGCACGCGGCTCCGACGCGGCGTATGCGGGCCGCGGGCGCCTCGTCCACGAGGGCCAGGGACCGGTCTATGGCCCTGGGGCCCTCCAACACCATCAGATAGGCCAGCACGAAGATGGTGAGAGCGCCTGCCGCGGTGCTCGCGGCACCACGGAGGAACTTCGCGACGGGCGTGCTCAGACCGGTGGCGAACGCTCGGATCTGCGCCTGATGGTGCTGGGCATACTGCAGAGCGTGCGTCCGCTCCAGCAGGTTGCCGACTGGCCCACGGCCGACCTGGGCGTCCTTGATCAACGCGGGCAGGCGACCGGCGAACCGGCTGCCCTCCTGGGCCAGGGGGATGACGAACAGGGCGACCACCGCGACGACGGCCGCGGCCGCGGCCAGGAAGACCAGCAGGGCGGCCACCGACCGTCGGCATCGCGGCAGCCGTCGCTGCAGGGCTTCGACCGCCGGATGAAGGGAGACGGCCAGGAACAAGGCGATGACCGCCCAGATCAGGACCCGGCGAGCCTGGACCACCAGCTCAAGTACGACGTAGGTGGCGAGCACCAGGCCGATGGTGGCGAGGATGGTTCGCACCGGAACCGGACGCGTCGCCATGGGCACCGAGTGCCCAGCCCCGGTCACGGGAAAACGAGGAGCCCTCTTCGGGCTGCGGTCATGGATGCTTCGGCCGTTCGCCGGATTGCCCCCGAGGCGGCCGTGTCCGTCATGTCCCGGGCGTTCTCGCCTCGTTCGGCTGGCGTTGGAGAAGGCCCCGGCCGGACTCTCATCCGTACGCCGTGAAGGAGACGACGTCGGCTCGGCGGTGGTCAAGGCGTTATGGGCACCGCCGCATCCCAGGTGCGGATCCCCAGGCCGAGCTGCAAGCTGATGCCATAGGCCGTAACCGTCGAAGGAGTGTCATGGTGGCGGTGGCCGCAGACGCAATAGCCGGACCGCCGGTCCGGTGGGGGACGGAGCAGTCAGCTGCGGGCGTGATCGCGGCAAACCTGCTGTCGTCAGTGAGGCGCGCTCGGCTGATGCACGCGGCTTCAGGGTACGCGCCGTGACCGAGAACGCGCCGCGGCCGACGACCGGCGCACGGCGGCCCTGTGTGATCGTGAATCCGCGTTCGGGGGGAGGGAAGGCGAGCCGGTTCCGGATCGCGGAACGCGCCCGCACGCTCGGAGCCCAGGTGTTCCTGATCGATCATTTCCGGCTCCAGGATCTGGCGACGGTCGCCCGACGTGCGGTGGACGACGGTGCGGATCTGCTGGGCGTGGCAGGCGGAGACGGTACCCAGGCGCTTGTCGCAGAGGTGGCAGCGGAGAGCAACCTGCCCTTCGTGGTCGTTCCGGCGGGTACCCGCAACCACTTCGCCATGGATCTCGGCCTGGACCGTGAGGATCCCTCGGCCGCGCTGGAGGCCCTCACGGACGGCGTCGAGCTGCGCGTGGATCTGGGGTACGCAGGCGAGCGGGTGTTCGTGAACAACGTCTCGTTCGGTGCTTATGCCGCCTTGGTGCAGGACCCGGCTTATCGGGACGACAAGCTTGGCACGACCGTGCGCATCCTTCCGGAATTCCTGGCCCGCCACGAGGGCTCGGAGCTGGTGGTCCGTACCGGGCTGCTCACCGTGGACGGGCCGGATGCCGTACTGGTGAGCAACAACCCCTACCAAGTGGATGACCCGGCCGGGCCGGGCAGGCGGCCACACCTCGATTCCGGTCTCCTGGGAGTACTGGCCGTCAGGGCGGAGACGCCCGCCGAAACGGCCACGAGGCTGCGCAGCGGGCAACCTCCTGGCCTCACCCGTCTCGCCACGCCTGACGACGTCGTCGTCTACGCCGACGTCCCGACCCTCCCCGCCGGGCTGGACGGCGAAGCCGTCAGCCTGCCGACCCCCGTGCGGTGCCGCATCAGTCCTATGGCGCTGCGGGTATGGGTTCCCCGGCATCGTCCCGGCGCCCAGTCTGCCGGGCGACCGCCAGGGTGGGCCGCCATCCGGCGGGTGCTCTGAGCCTCGGGGAGCCGCTCCCATCCGCCGTGCATGCTCCGCGGAACCCGCCGCCCGTCCGTTCACTTGTAGAGCCGTGAGCTGGAGCCCACGCGTCTGAATTTTCGATCACCTGTGAAGGTCTTGACGTCCAAGCCATTACGTCTGATGATTTCATCAGGAATGGGCAATTTGCTCTGATATGACACATGCCGCACCGTGTGCCGGTCACCGGGACATCGTCGTTCACCACCGCTGCACACAGGGTCGCCGGGCCACAGGCCGACGCTCCTACTTCCGCACCGATGGGATGGACCGCGAATGACCAACATTGACCACACCCTCCTCGCCGAGCCGGTGAGCCTCCCTGAGGTGCCCGACGCCGCGATAGCGATGATCGATGCCGAGGGCGTCGTCGTGGGGTGGACGCACGCCGCCCAGCAGCTCGTCGGCTATACGGCCGGGGAGGTCGTGGGCCGGTCCGCCGTACACGTGCTGCCGCCTCCCGAGGACGCACGGAGGGCTTCGGCGTTCTCCGAGCAGTGCCGTGCGCGGGGCGGCTGGTCCGGCACTGTCGCGGTACGCCACCGCGACGGCCACACGCTCAGGATGACGCTGCGGGTCTCGCTGCTGCGGGGGCAGGACGCCGGCACCCGGTGGCTGGCGTCCGTGACGGACATAGGTTCCCTGTCCTCGGGGGCGACCGGGGGACCGGTGCGGGAGTCGCTCCTTGCCCGAGCCCCGATCGGCATCGTCGTTTATGACGCGCAGCTGCGCTGTGTCTGGGTGAACGACGCCATGGAGCGGCACGACGGCGTGCCTCGTCACCGACGCTTCGGGCGCGGTCTGACCCGACGGGAGTGCCGAAGCCGTCGACATAGTCCCGGGGCCGCCCCTCGATACGCGAGCCGGAATCGGACGGATGCGGCGCCGAAGCGGGCGGCCGAGTCACAGGCCGAGTTCTTCGAGAGGGTCGCCGGTCCGTTCTGGGACCAGGTTCGGGATGTGATCAACGAATGGTGGTCGCGCTTCCCTGACCGGGCTCAGCCCGGCCTGCTCAGCCGACTGCGGGACCGAAAGTCCGACACGAACGTCTTCTCCGCGCTGTGGGAGTTGTACCTGCACGCGATGTTGCTCGGTTCCGGTTGCAGCGTGGAGGTTGAGCGGCAGACGGGAACAGGTGGCTATAGGCCCGACTTCCTGGTTACGTGCGGCAACGAGCAGTTCGTCGTCGAGGCGATCTGGAAGGCTCAGAAGCGTGACGCTGGGGCTTACTCGCTCCCACCGCAGTTGAGCGATGCCATCGATCGCTTGCCGAGTCCGAACTTCTTCGTATCGTGCGAACTGCACAGCGCCGGTGCGGCAACGCCGCCGCAGAGACGGCTGAAGTCCGGGCTGACGCGATGGCTTGCAAGCTTGGACCCCGACCAGGTCATCGCCGACCATGAGCGCAAGGTGCCGCTTCCCAGTCACACTTGGCATGAGGCTGGCTGGTGCCTCACGTTTCAAGCGATCCCCCGCAGCCCAGGCAAACGTGGCAATCCATCCAGCAGGACAACCGGCGTCTACCCCTCGGCATGGGCGGTCGAGGACGGATCGGAGCGAGTGCTTCACGCCGTCACACACAAGGGCGGGAAGTATGGTGACCTGGAGCTTCCATTCATCGTGGCGCTAGGCCATGCAGCCGACTTCCCCGAAGATGAGGACATCGAGAGAGCGCTGTACGGGAGTACGGTCGAGTACGCCTACGACAGCGGATCGACCTTGAGCCGCAAGCCCGATGGCTACTGGACTGCCACCTACGACCATGCCCACAGCCGTGTCAGCGGCGTGCTCGTCGTGAACAACCCAGCACCCTGGACCTGGACGAAAAACACTCCCGTTCTCTGGCAAAGCCCGGATCCTGCCTCGCTTCCTGCCCCCATCTTTCCTACCTGGGCAACGACGCAACTGGCTGGGATCCAGGTCGAGCGCCAGCCCGCGATTCGCTCCGTCCACACTGCTCTCGGTCTGCCGGAACGCTGGCCGACCGGCGACGCCTTCCCCCGGGAGTGACCCGAGATGACGGCAGCGGCGCCGTCCGTCTCGACAGCTACACCCTGGTGAGATCACCTCATACACACGGCAGCGTTCGTTGAGGGCCTCTGCGTGGACCGGGGAGGCCGCTCGACCGGGTTGCGGGAGCATCCGTCGTGCACCGGGTGGACGCCCTGATCGGCCGGCCGACGCCGTGCCGCATCCGAACGAAGTGGCCTGCGGCGCGGGCCGAAGGCTGGGAGACGGATGTGGCTAGCCTGAAAACGCGCGACCGAGGCGCCGCGGCGCCTCGCCCTGGCGGTTCGTTGCCGCCGGATCGGAGACGGCGACGACTTCCGCGCGGCCATCATCCCCCTCGATGGGACCGCCCAAGCCCTTCCAGGGTTTCGACGTCGCCGAGCTGCAACATTGCCTTCCTCACCCCCTACTGAAGGTATGCGCGGCCGCACAGACGACGGTTCGCCGACCCGCTGAGTTCGCCCTCGTCGCAGTCCCACGACCGGTGGTCCTCGGCCCTTCCCGCTGAGCCGGCTGACAACGGCAACGTCTCGCACTTCCGGCGCGAACGTACCGTTCCGCGAAGAAAGGAGCGTTCACATTTCGCTCGAACTCCCCCGAGCTGTCATCAGCGCGCCTATCCTGCTGTCCCGCCAAGGCATCACCATCCGGGGGGATCGTGTCCGACACGTTCAGGCCCAAGCCCGCGCTCAAGCGCTGTGCGGTATGCCGCCTGCCGGTGGCCAGGAAGAAGCTCGTCTTCGCCGCGGACGGACAGCCGGTGCACCGCGCCTGCCAGTCGGCCACGGACCGCTCGCCGACCCGTTCGGCGGCTCCGCCCGGTCTCACCCGGGCGCCGAAAGACATCAGCCGCGCCGAACTCCTCAAAAAGATCGAAGCGTTGCGGAAGCGCGACGCGAAAATGAA
This sequence comes from Streptomyces sp. NPDC085866, assembly GCF_044541035.1. NCBI lineage: Bacteria > Bacillati > Actinomycetota > Actinomycetes > Kitasatosporales > Streptomycetaceae > Streptomyces > Streptomyces sp. NPDC085866. The sequence goes on along the minus strand of NZ_JBITSQ010000018.1, from coordinate 218,966 downwards.
GCCGGGGGCCGCGAAGGTGCAGCCCGCCGACCGCCCCAAGCAGCCGACAGCGCCGCACCGCGGCAAGCGGCCGGTCCCCCCCGCCCCAGCCGTTCTGCGGTGTGGAGATGAAGTTCATCAACGGCCGGTGGGTGCAGATGCACCCTGACTCCGAATAGTGGCTGCTCGTCATGTCGGGCCGGTCCGAGGCACGGCCTGCGTCCGGGTGTCACGCGCGAACGTGAGCGTTTGAGACCAGCCATTCGTGCAGGTGGCCTGTCGGGTTTGCCCCCCGGAGAAGCCTGCCGCGTTGTGACGCTCCAGCACCTCGCTTGCCGCCCCGAACACCGCAAGAGCGCTCTGACCTTTCTCCGTGCCTCCTGACGTGTTTTCGATGACGCATCACGCCGAGTGCGTGGCGATTCTGGAGCCTGCGGACAAGGGCGCCTGACCTCGGGTTCGTGAGCCAGGCGCTTGTACCCATCAGGCGGCGACGAGCTCCTGCTCACGGTCCGGCGTCTTGACCTCGGGCTTCTTGTTCGGCAGCGAGAGCCGGAAGACCTTGCGCCACGCGGAGAACACCTGTTTGGGCAGCGGTCCGGTGACGTACTCCAGCTCGTACTTCTCGAACAGCGCGCGCACCTTCACCGCGACCTCGGCGTACCGGTTGCTCGGCAGGTCCGGGAACAGGTGGTGCTCGATCTGGTGCGACAGGTTGCCGGTCATGAAGTGCATGGCCCTGCTGCCGCTGATGTTCGCCGAGCCCATCATCTGGCGCAGGTACCACTGGCCGCGCGTCTCGTCCTTGATCGACCGGCGCTCGAAGACCTGTACGCCCTCGGGGAAGTGCCCGCACATGATCACGGAGTGGGACCAGATGTTGCGGACCAGGTTCGCGGTGAACGTGGCGGCGAGCGTGGGGAGGAACGACGGGCCCGACAGCAGCGGATGGATCACGTAGTCCTTGAGCACCTGCTTGCGGATCTTGCGGCCCACGGCCTTGGCCCGCGCGCGGAACTCCGGGTTCTTGCGGCGCCGCTTGTGCAGGTTCTTGCCGAGCTGCAGGTCGTACGCCGCGATGCCGTACTCGAAGAAGCAGGCGTTGATGAAGTTCCACAGCGGCTGACCGAGGTGGAACGGGTGCCACTCCTGGTCCTCGTCGACGCGCATGATGCCGTAGCCGAGGTCGTTGTCCTTGCCGATCACGTTGGTGTACGTGTGATGCAGCTCGTTGTGCGAGTGCTTCCACTGCTCGGACGGCGAGACGTGATCCCACTCCCAAGTGGTGGAGTGGATCTTCGGGTCCCGCATCCAGTCCCACTGGCCGTGCAGGACGTTGTGGCCGATCTCCATGTTGTCCATGATCTTCGCCACGGACAGACCGGCGGTGCCGAGCAGCCACGCCGGCGGGAAGATCGAGAACAGCAGCACGCCCCTGCTGACCAACTCGAGCTTGCGCTGCGCCGAGATGACCCTACGGATGTAGGCGGCGTCTTTCTCCCCGCGGCCGGCGATCACCTCGTCGCGGATCGCGTCCAGCTCGCGGCCTAGCTCCTCGATCTGCTCCGCCGTCAGGTGGGCGGTGGGGTCAATGGCGGTCAAAGTGCTCCTACCGTTCGATGTCGCAAGGGCCCGCCGCGGCGGACACACAGGTCTGGATGAGGACGCCCGGCTCGGCCTCGGTGATCTCGCCGGTGCGCAGGTCGCGGACGGCGCCCGCCTTGAGCGGCGTGACGCAGCCGAAGCAGATGCCCATACGGCACCCGGACGGCATGAGCACGCCGGCCTCCTCGCCGACGTCCAGCAACGGCGTGGCACCGTCCGAGTCGACGGTCTTGCCGGTGGCGCTGAACGTGACCTCGCCGCCGTCGCCGGCGACGACGATGCTGGGGCGGAAGCGTTCGGTGTGCAGGCGCACTTGGACGCCGTGCCCGCTCCAGTGCTCTTCGGCGGCGTCAAGCAGGCCCGCGGGCCCGCAAGCCCAGGTCTCGCGCTCGGCCCAGTCGGGCACGAGTTCGTCGAGACGGGCGATGTCGAGCATGCCGTCCGTGTCGGTGTGCACCTCGATGAGCCGCAGCTTCTCGTCCGCGACCAGATCGTGCAGTTCGTTTCGGAAGATCACGTCCTGCGCCCGTGGCGCGCAGTGGACCATGACGACGTCGTCGAACTCGATGTCGCGCAGCATGCCCATCACGGGCGTGATGCCGCTGCCGGCCGTCAGGTAGAGCACCTTGGCGGGCTTGGCCGGCGGCAGCACGAAGTCACCGGTCGCCTGGTCGAGCTGGATCAGCGTGCCCGGTTTCGCCCTGCGGACCAGGTGGTTGCTGACCTTGCCGTCCGGGATCGCCTTCACGGTGATCGTGACGCGGCCGTCCTGGCGGTTCGTCGGCGAGGTGATGGAGTAGGCACGCCACAGGCGTACGCCGTCGACGTCGACCCCGATCCGCACGTACTGACCGGCTGTGTGGCCGCGCCAGCCCCGTCCCGGCCTGATCACGACAGTCGCGGCGTCATCCGTCTCGGGGTGCACGGCCTCGATGCGCCCCCGCAGGTCGGCGCCCGCACGCAGTGGGCTGACCAGGTCGAGGTAGTCCGACGGCAGCAGCGGCGTCGTGACCATCTCCAGCAGTTTCCACGCCCTGCTGCGAAGGGCTGCACTCGTCATGACTCCAGCTTGCTGCGTCTCAGGGCGTAAAGTCCTGACCGTAGGACGTGAATCTGGTGGGTGGAATTGTTTGCAGGGAATAAAAACGTGAGTCGTGTAACCCAGAGGGCCAGCGAACTGGCCCTGGATGAGACGACGGTCACCGCACTTCGGGCCGCGCTGAAGACCACCGCCGACGAGGTCGTCCAGGCGATCATCGACGAGGTCCCTCCCTACGCCAACGCACTGACGGGCCACATGGGCGCCACCATCCGCCGAGCCGTCCGCACCGCCCTGGGGCACTACCTGGACCTCGCGGGCGGGAACGTCACAGGCGGCGACGGCGGTGACGCGGCCTACGAGCTGGGCCGCGGCGAGGTGCGCGACGGCCGTTCGATGGACGCCCTGCTCAGCGCCTACCGCGTCGGCGCCCGCGTGGCCTGGCGATGCCTGGCAGCGGGCGCCGTGTCCGCAGGTCTGCCCGCCGCCGAGGTCGCCAAGTTCGCCGAGCTGACCTTCGCCTACATTGACGAGCTCTCCGCCGCGAGCGCCGCGGGCCACGCCGACGAACTGGCCGCCCGGGGCAGGGCCCACGAGCGCCACCTGGAACACCTGGCCCGCGACCTCCTCGCCGGCGCGAGCCCGGACGTGCTGCTGGCCTCTGCTCAACGGGCCGGATGGCAGCCTCCGGTTACGCTGACGGCGGTCCTGCTGCCCGCCGCCCAGGCCCGGCCCGCCTACCGCACACTCGACCCGAGCACCCTCGTCCTCGACGATCTGCCGGACGCCACCGGTGTGCTGCTCGTCCCCGATTCCGACCGATCACATCTCTTGCGGCAGCTGACCGACCGCACCGCCGTGGTCGGCCCGGCCCGGCCATGGACTCGTGCGTCATCCTCGTACGCACGAGCCGCACGCGCGCGCTCCCTCTCCTCTGATATCCGCGACACCGAGGACCACCTGCCCGAGCTGGTGCTGAGCGCCGACGTGGACGCGTTCGCAGACCTGCGTGCCCGAGCCCTCGCACCGTTGCGCACCTTGCCTGTCGCGACCGCACGGCGGCTGGAGGAGACGTTGCGGGCGTGGCTGCTGCACCAGGGCAGGCGGGACGAGGTGGCGGCGGCGTTGTTCGTCCATCCCCAGACAGTCCGGTACCGGATGTCGCAGCTGCGGGAGCTGTTTCCGGATCTCGCATCGCCACACCGGGTCCTTGAACTGACGCTGGCGGTCGGTCTTCGGGCCAGTTGACGCGTACTTCGACCGTCCACGAACTCCCGGCGGATCCCGGCATCGTGCTCGGTGTCTACCTGGACGTCCTTGCAGCCGGGACGGTTCGGGTGAGCGACGCGATCAAGGTGCAGCAGGTCGGCTGACAGGGAGCGTTCCACCACGAGTCGCCCACCTGCCGATCCGTCAGGCCCGCGTCTCGCACGACCAGCCACACCCGGTCGCGACTGAGCGGGAGTTGGCCGAGAAGGACGCCGGTCGCGTCGAGCAGGGTGTTGGCGAAGGCTGGAGCGACCGGGTTGAAAGGGCGGACTGTCGGCCGTGACGCCCCGTTTGACTCCCTGGGCACCCACATGCATGGCGATGGGCCAGGAAATGGGATCTGACCTCGGGTTTTCCGAAGATCGCTCAGGTGGACATCTTTCCGATGACCCACCAGGTCGGTGTGCCGCGATTGAACCGGTCGCGAAGAGCCCCTGAACTGCGGTTGTGGGCGCACAATGTGCGGTGCGGGCGTTCAGTAGGTGGGACCGTAAGGGCTCCAGTGCCCGAGGAAGGGTTTCAGGTCGTCGGCTTGTGGCTTGGGAATGTCGGGCAGCCGGGGCGGTGTGTTCAATGGGTCGAGGCGTTCAACGGTGGCCGCTGCCCAGCTGATCCATTCCTCGGCTTCGGTTCTGGCCTGGCCCGGAGGCATGTCCTCGACTCGCGTGCGTACGGTGCACACGTATTGGGTCAGTCGGGTGGCGTGTCGCCATGCCGCTTCCTGGGCTTCGAGGTGCCGGACGCGGTACGCCTCTGCGTACCGGATGCGGGCTTGTTCCATGGCGGCTTCCCAGCGGATGCGCTTCTGGCGTGCCGCTTCGGCCTCGTCCTGACGTCTGCGTTCGGCGGCTTGGCCGCGCAGCGTGACCTCCTGTGCGATCTCGGCGAGCTGCTCTTCGAGGGGACGGCCGGGGGTGTCGGCCCATTCGCTCGCCCGGTGTGGCTGGCCGCCGCTGAGGATGATGCGGAGGCGTTCGGATGGGGTGTAGTCGAAGCGGGGGATTCTGATCCAGGAGTTCTTCTTGGCGTCGGCGAGTTCCTTCTCGGTGGCGACGTGCTCGGTCCGGTCCTGTTCCTGGAGGACGAGAAACCCCACCGGCTGGCCCTGTGCGGTGATGGTGAAGTGGGGCTGTGCCCTGCGGCGGCGATGAGGTGGGGGTGCGAAGCCGGTCTGCCCGGCCGAGCAGGTGTGTCCTTCGGCCTCGGCGGCGGTGATCAGTGCCTGGATGAGGTGGAGAGCGCGTCCTTGGACGGGCTTGGTCAGGCCGAGCGGCTGGCGTTCGTTCTGCATGGCCCGGACAACGGTGTGCGGGCGGGTGAGCCGGGCGGGCACGGGGACGGGTTCGAGGACGGCAAGGCGCCAGGCGGGGATGTCGACGAGCTTGATCTCGTACCCGTCACGGCACCAGCTTCCGTACAGCTCCTTCGTCTCCGGAACCCTTCCGGACCTGCGTGCCGCGGCGACGCGGGACGGCCACTTCTCCAAGCCGAAGCCGCTGCCGCTCTTGACGATCCTGCCGCCGGCCTCCGCGAGTTCTTGCAGCAGCTGCTCCGTGAACGTTAAGCGAGGCTGTGATGGAGGGCGTGGCTTCCGCTCGGCGGCCGGCGTCGTTTCCTGTGCTCGGGTGGACTGGGGTCGTGGAGCGGCGGCCTGGGTCTTCCGGGGGCGTGATCCGCGGGGAGGGTACGTGCCGTGTGCCAGGTAGTGCCGGCCGGCGCTCGTCAGGGCGACGCTCCACTGCCCGGCCTTCCGGGAGACCGTCACCAGGCCCCGGTTGTGCAGTGCCTGACAGGTGGTCTTGTAGGAGCTGGTCTCCCATACGCCGGCAGAGCACCCGGCTCCCACCCACCGCAGCACCGAGAGCTGCCGCTCATTGACCCGCCGTTCCAATGGGCCGCCTTCGACTCGCAGTGACGTACGACGGCGGCATGGTGCCAGTTCCGTTGGTAGTCGACCGGTGCTTCGGCTCGATTCGTCCGAACGAGCGGGCTGACGTGGCTGCAAGCCGGATGGAAGGAGAACGGTAGTTGGGTGCTGTCCTGCGGCGGGGTCTGACTCCTGAGATGCCTGACCGGAAGTGTCCTGCTCACACTGTGTCGACCACCGGCCGGGGGCGGTGCGTTGCTGGTCTCGGGCTGACCGGGGGTGTCTCGATAGGGGCCTGCCGGACAGGCGTCATCACGATTCTGACCGTCCGCACGGCCCGCTACCGGCTACGCGATAAGCCGTCGGCCTGAAAAGGAACGAGCATGACCGGCACGTCCACCGCTTCGCGTCCTCGTCGGCGTCGGCCGGCGAGGGAGGTGGTCCTGGGAGTGGACACGCACCGGGATGCCCATGTGGCCGCCGTGCTCTCCCTGGTGGGGGAAGTGATCGGCACCAAGGAGTTCCCGGCCAGCGCGGCCGGCTACCGCAACCTGCTGGGGTGGGCCAGGGCGTCGGGTACGGTGCGGCGGGCCGGAGTGGAAGGGACCGGTTCCTTCGGGGCGGCCCTGTCCCGCTACCTGCTGGCCCAGGGCGTGGACGTCTTCGATGTGAACCGGTTCGACCGGGCCGACCGACGACGGCGAGGCAAGTCCGACCCACTCGATGCTGAGAACGCGGCCCGGGCGGTGCTGAGCGGGCGGGCGCGCGCCCAGGCCAAGACGGACGACGGGCCGGTGGAGATCGCCCGGATGTACAAGCTGGCCAAGGACTCGGCGGTCAAGGCCCGCACCCAGGCGATCAACCAGCTCAAAGCCGTCCTCATCCGTGCCGATCCCCAGCTGAGAGAGCAACTGGCCGGGCTGGGCAATGCAGAGCTTATCCGCACGTGCGCAGGGCTCGTCGACGACAGCCTGAAGGCAGCTCAGCGAAGATGTCCGGGAACTGGAAGGCCGCCTGACCCGGCTGGTGGAGCGCCACGCTCCGCAGCTGCTCGAGGTGGTGGGCATCGGTCCGGACACAGCCGTCACTTTGCTGATCACGGTGGGGGACAACCCGGAACGCCTGGGCAATGAGGCGTCCTTCGCGGGGCTGTGCGGGGTCAGCCCGGTCGAGCGTTCTTCGGGCAGCCGGCAGTACCGTCGCCTCAACCGCGGCGGCGACCGGCAAGCGAACGCGGCCCTGCACCGGATCGTGCATACCCGCCTGCGCGTCGTCCCACGTACCCAGGAGTACTACGAACGTCGCAGCAAGGAGGGCAAGACGCGGCGCGAGATAGTCCGAACCCTCGAGCGCTACGCGCCGGGAGGTCTTCCACCTGGTCAGACCTGTGCAGTCCTAACCCTCGTTATAGGGGCAGTCGTGAGACGTGAGAGGGTCTGGGGCGTGAGTGAGACACCACCGAACACCCTGCAATACCGCTTCGACGGGCCAGAAGACGCTCCGGTCCTGATCCTGGGTCCCTCACTGGGTACCACATGGCACATGTGGGACCGCCAGATCCCCGAGCTGACGAAGCAGTGGCGGGTCTTCCGGTTCGACCTGCCGGGCCACGGCGGTGCCCCCGCCCACCCCGTCGGCTCCGTCGGTGAACTGGCGGCTCGCCTGCTGGTGACCCTGGACGCGCTCGGTGTGCAGCGCTTCGGCTACGCGGGCTGTGCGCTGGGCGGTGCGATCGGCATCGAGCTGGCCCTGCGCCACCCCGAGCGCCTCGCCTCGCTCGCGCTCGTCGCCACGTCGCCCCGGTTCGGCACCCCCGACGAGTTCCGTCAGCGCGGGGTGGTCGTCCGGACCAACGGGCTCGACCCGATCGCCCGGTCCTCGCCCGACCGCTGGTTCACCGGCGGGTTCGCCGCCGCGCAGCCCGCGATCACCGAGTGGGCCGTACAGATGGTGCGCACCACCGACCCGGGCTGCTACATAGCCGCCTGCGAGGCCCTCGCCGGATTCGACGTCCGGCCCGAGCTGGGCCGGGTCGGCGTGCCGACCCTGGTGCTGGTCGGCTCCGAGGACCAGGTCACCGGACCGGCCGAGGCCCGCACCCTGGTCGCGGGGATACCGGACGCCCGGCTCGCGGTCGTGCCCGGCGCCTCCCACCTGGTGCCGGTGGAGCAGCCCGTCGCCGTCACCGACCTGCTGGTACGGCACTTCTCCACCGCCTGGCAGCAGCCCTTCGACACCGGCCAGACGGCCCTCCCGGCCGTCCCCGTCAACCCGGCGCTGACGGCGGCGCCGCAGGTCGTGCCCGTCGCCGAGATCGCCCCCGCCGTCGTACCGCCGCAGCCGCTCGGGCTGCCCGACCGGTACGAGGCCGGGCTGAAGATCCGCCGGGAGGTGCTGGGCGACGCGCACGTGGACCGGGCGCTGTCCCAGGCCGACGAGTTCTCCGGGGGTTTCCAGGAGTTCATCACCCGCTACGCCTGGGGCGAGATCTGGGACCGGCCCGGTCTGGACCGCCGTACCCGCAGCTGTGTCACGCTGACCGCGCTGGTCGCCGGGGGCCACCTGGAGGAGCTGGCCTTCCACACCCGTGCCGCCCTGCGCAACGGCCTCACCCCGGACGAGATCAGGGAAGTGCTGCTGCAGGCGGCCGTGTACTGCGGTGTCCCGGCGGCGAACAGCGCGTTCCGGGTGGCCCAGCAGGTGATCCGCGAGGAGACCACCCCCGCCGAGTGAGCCCCGGGCCGCCGCAGGCGGCAGGATGGGGAGACATGAAGCTCACCAAGAAGTCCCACGCCTGTGTCCGCCTGGAGAAGGACGGGCGGACGCTCGTGATCGATCCCGGCGGGTTCAGCGAGCAGGACGCGGCGGCCGGCGCGGACGCGATCCTGGTCACGCACGAGCACCCGGACCACTTCGACGAGGGCCGGCTGCGATCCGCCCTGGAGGCGAACCCGGCCGCCGGGATCTGGACCCTGAAGTCCGTGGCCGACCGGATCGCGGCGGCCTTCCCGGGTCGGGTGCACACCGTCGGCCACGGCGACACCTTCACCGCCGCGGGCTTCGACGTGCAGGTCCACGGCGAGCTGCACGCGGTGATCCACCCGGACATCCCGCGCATCACCAACGTCGGCTACCTGATCGACGGCGGCCGGGTCTTCCACCCCGGCGACGCCCTCACCGTCCCCGACCTGCCCGTCGAGACGCTGATGCTCCCGGTACAGGCGCCCTGGAACAAGATCTCCGAGGTGATCGACTACGTCCGCGAGGTGAAGCCGCAGCGCGCCTACGACATCCACGACGCCCTGCTGACCGACCTCGCCCGTCCGATCTACGACCGCCAGATCGGTGCCCTGGGCGGCACGGACCACCAGCGGCTCACCCCGGGGGCGTCGGCGGACGTCTGAGGCGCGCTGTCACACCCGCCGGGTAGGTTGTGAGACATGCGCATCGCCACCTGGAACGTGAACTCGATCACCGCCCGCCTCCCGAGGCTGCTCGCCTGGCTGGAGAGCAGCGGCACCGACGTGCTCTGCCTCCAGGAGGCCAAGATCGCCGAGGAGCAGTTCCCGTTCGACCAGCTGCGCGAGCTGGGGTACGAGGCGGCGGTGCACGCGACCGGCCGGTGGAACGGCGTGGCGGTACTCTCCCGCGTCGGCCTGGAGGACGTCGTCAAGGGCCTGCCCGGCGACCCCGGCTACGAGGGCGTGACCGAGCCGCGCGCCGTCTCGGCGACCTGCGGCCCGGTCCGCGTCTGGTCGGTGTACGTGCCCAACGGCCGTGAGGTGGACCACCCGCACTACGCCTACAAGCTCCAGTGGTTCGAGGCCCTGAAGGCCGCCGTCGCCGGTGACGCCTCCGGCAGCCGTCCGTTCGCGGTCCTGGGGGACTACAACGTGGCGCCCACCGACGACGACGTCTACGACGTGGCCGTCTTCGAGGGTTCCACCCACGTGACCCCCGCCGAGCGCGCCGCCCTGGTCTCCCTCCAGGAGGCGGGCCTGTCGGACGTGGTCCCGCGCCCCCTGAAGTACGACCACCCGTACACGTACTGGGACTACCGCCAGCTCTGCTTCCCCAAGAACCGCGGCATGCGCATCGACCTGGTGTACGGCAACGCGCCGTTCGCGAAGGCCGTCAAGGACTCCTACGTCGACCGCGAGGAGCGCAAGGGCAAGGGCGCGTCCGACCACGCGCCGGTGGTGGTCGACCTGGACGTGTGATGCCAGGCTGGGTGCATGAACATTCCGTTCCTGGGCCCCAGGCACCACAAGAACGGTGGCGCGGCGCTCCCGGCCGACCCCGAGTCGATCGCCGCGCTCCTGTCCGAATGTGAACTGCTCCGCTCCCAGGCGGACGAGGCGGGCGTCCGCCTCGACGACACCCCGGCCTCGCTGGAGGCGCTGGACCAACTGGTCCCGCGCTGGCGCGACGACGCGGAGATGCTGCCCTGGCTGGGCAACGACGCGGGGCTGTACCTGGGCACGGTCGTCGTGCGCACCGTACCCGGGGCCGGCTGGGAGATCAGGTCCGACGGCGAGCCCGTGCTGCGGCTCGACTCCGGCCGCGAGGTCGAGGTCGTGGACGCCGGCCGGGCCTGGGCCGCGACCGGCGTCCCCGAACTTTCCCAGCTGTACGGGGAGATCGCCGAGGCCTGACGCCGACTACGTCTGGATCGCAGACCTCGACTACGATGAGCCGTTCATCCCTGTGGTGATGGTGATCTCGCCGAACCGCACCGGGATACAAGGGCCAGGCTCGTCCGGCGGCAGCCGATGATCACTGCTCGCGCACGGGGACGGACACGTATGACGGGTCGTCCGACGGCGAGGAGAAGGTCAGCTGCGCGCCGGACGGGTTGTGCTCGATGTAGAGCGGGTCGACGGTGTCGACGACCAGCGCGAGGCGGTGCCCGGCGGGTACGTCGTAGGCGGTGGAGAACAGGTCCAGGTTCACGTCGAACGGCTCGCCGGGTGTCCGACCGTGCCAGGTGTAGGGCGCGTTGGTGACCAGCTTGCCGAAGCCGAGCGGCCCCACGTCGTACAGGTAGGCGATGAGGGTGCCGCTCTCCTTGGTCGGGGTGAGCGTGGTGTGCAGCCTGGCCGTGCCCCGCACCTGCTGGGCCGTGCCGTACCGCTCCGACTGCCACACGGCCGCCCAGCGGCGCGGCAGCAGCGGGATCGAGGCGACGGGCGGCAGTTGGGCGACCTGGTCCAGGATGCTGGAGAGGAAGACGATTCCGCCGTCCGCGCCCGAGTCGACGTTGGCGTGGATGGTGGTGGAGTCCGCGAGCGCGAGCTTGGTGCGGGTCGCGCCGACCGACTTCCAGTCCGGGTAGCCCTCGTATCCCCCCGCGCTACGGGACTTGAGCTGGACGGGCTGCTCGCGGTCGATGCCGTTGTCGGCGCCCTTGAGGTAGTGGTCGAACCAGCGCCCGGTGTCCGTCCACACGTCGTTGGGCAGCCCGAACAGGCCGGTCAGCTCGGCGGTCGCGTGGTCGCCGGGGCGCATCTCCAGCCGCTTCGGGACGGTCAGCTTCTCGTAGAAGTCGGCGTACTGGTTGGCCGGGAAGATCGTGTCGCCCCAGGCGTTGGCCATCAGGACCGCGGCGCCGTTCCTGTTCAGCTGGTCGACGTAGGTCGCGACGGAACGCTTGCGCCCCCAGTCGATCATCTCCTGTTCCTTGGTCAGGTTGGAGGCGTAGAAGTTGTCGAAGATCTCCCGGAGTTCGGGGCTCTCGCGGCCGGTGATGATGCCCGCGCCGTCGAGCAGGGCGCCCGCCTGGACGTGCTGGGTGCGGCCCGAGTAGATCGAGTCGATCAGGTCGGCCCAGCCGCTGAGCGCGGCGACGGCCTTGATGCGCTTGTCGTGGGCGGCGGCCAGCAGGCTGATGCCGGCGCCGTAGGAGACGCCCGCCATGCCGATGTGCCGCGGGTCCGCGGGGGTGTTGGCGAGCGCCCAGTCGATGACCTTGGAGGCGTCCGCTATGTCCGGCGGACCCGCCACTTCTATCTCGCCGCCGGACTGCCAGAACCCGCGCACGTTGTACGTGAGCACCACGTACCCGGAGTCGGCGAGCTTCTGCGCCTGGGCGAGATACTCCACCTGCGGCAGGCCCCAGCTCGTGGGCAGCACGATGAGCGGGTAGCTGTGCGAGCCGTCGGCGCCCGCGGGCGTGACGACGTTCGCCTTCAGTACGGTGCCGCCGTCGCCCGTGATGTCCACGAAGCGGACGGACGAGGCGGCCTGGGCGGCCGGAGCCAGGCCGACGACGGTCCCCGCGATCAGCGCCGCGGAGACGACTCCTACGGCGGCGGTGCGCAAGGTGGTGCGACCGTGTCCCATGGGTCACTCCTCACTCGTGTCAGTGCAAAGTGACCCGACGGTAACCGCCGGACCTTACCGTAAGTAACCCGTCGGTAAGTTACGTGCCGGTAAAGTTTGTTGAGCGTCAAGAGGCCCGGTGCGACGTACGCACGGTTTCCGCCGCCGGGAGAGGTGCCTGTGCCGCCCGTGTCACGTCCGCGACCAGCTCGACCATGTCGGGCCCGTACGCCTGGGAGTTGACCACCTTCAGCAGCAGGACGAAGGTGCTGTTGCCGTGCTTGCGGTTCAACCGCTCGTGGTGGCGGGCCAGATAGCGGGTGGCGGCCTGGTTGGTGATGGCCCGCTGCCCGCAGAACAGGAACACCGGCCGGGTGTTCTCTCCGGCGCTGAGCCGGGCCAGCAGGACGTACTCGCAGACGCCCGGCTCCAGGCGGTACCGCTCGCCGCCGATCTGGAAGGCGCCCCGGTCCGGTCCGGGTTCGGGATCGATGTTCACGCGGATGCCGGGGAGCATCGCCGCCATGTGGGCCAGCATCCGCCGGTTCGACGCCGGGCCGCCCACGCAGAACTCGGTGCGCTCGCCGAACCCCTGCTGGGTCGCGTCCTGCGTCACCATCTGCAGGTGCGCCCCGCAGTCCTTGATGAGGGCGGAGAGCTCCAGGAGCGCGAAGACGTCGAAACGGTGCACGGCCGGCTCCGAGGCGGCCGGGTCGCGGTTGACGACGAGCAGTGACTCCGAGTTCTCGGGCAGCCCGAAGAACTCCTGCTTGCGCCGCAGCTTGCGCCGCCACAGGTAGGTACGGGCCAGCCATCCCAGCGCGGCACTGACGCCGGCCGCTATGACGCCCAGGACGATGTTGCGCACGTCGTCGTTCATGGCCGCGCATGGTAGCGGGCCGGGGCGACGACTACGCACCGGCGTTCGAACTGTGACGGTCGTGTGGCGGACGACCGAGGCGTACTGTTGGCTCTACGGCAATCTCGTTACGCTGCGCGGACGGTCCCGACGGGAGGTACGGATGGGTCGGCCTGGCGCGCGGAAACTGGCGGTGGTGGCGGTCTCGGCCGCCGTGGTGTCGGTGGGAGCGGCGGCCCCGCCCGCCGCAACGGGCGAGACGCCCACGAAGGTTCCGGTGGCCGTCGGCTACGGCGGAGCCGTGGCCAGCGTCGACGCGGACGCCTCGGCCGCCGGCATCGAGGTGCTCAGGAAGGGTGGCAACGCGGTCGACGCGGCCGTCGCCACCGCAGCCGCGCTCGGCGTCACCGAGCCCTACTCGGCCGGCATCGGCGGAGGCGGCTACTTCGTCTACTACGACGCCAAGTCCCGTACGGTGCACACCATCGACGGCCGCGAGACCGCGCCGCTGACCGCCGACGCCGGCCTGTTCACGGAGAACGGCAAGCCGCTCGCCTTCGCCGACGCCGTCAGCAGCGGCCTGAGCGTCGGCACCCCGGGCACGCCCGCCACCTGGCAGACGGCGCTGGACCAGTGGGGCAGCAGAAGCCTCGGTACGGTCCTCAAGCCCGCCGAGCGGATCGCCCGCGACGGCTTCACCGTCGACGACACCTTCCGCTCGCAGACCGCGTCCAACGAGACCCGGTTCCGCTACTTCCCCGACACCGCCCGGCTGTTCCTGCCGAACGGACAGCTCCCGGTCGTCGGCTCCACCTTCAAGAACCCCGATCTGGGCCGCACTTACGAGGAACTGGCCAGGAAGGGCGTCGGTGCGGTCTACCACGGCGACCTGGGTGACGACATCGTCGACACGGTGAACAAGCCGCCGGTGGACCCGGGTTCGGGCTGGAACGCCCGCCCCGGCAAGCTGGAGGAGAAGGACCTGGCCGCCTACGGCGCCAAGCTCCAGCAGCCCACCAGGACCTCGTACCGCGGTCTGAACGTGTACTCCATCGCGCCCTCCTCCTCCGGCGGCACCACGGTCGGCGAGGCGCTCAACATCCTGGAGGGGACCGACCTCTCGAAGGCCAGTGAGGTGCAGTACCTGCACCACTACATCGAGGCCAGTCGCATCGCCTTCGCCGACCGTGGCCGCTGGGTCGGCGACCCCGCTTTCGAGGACGTACCGACCAAGGACCTGCTGTCGCAGCGGTACGCCGACTCGCGCGCCTGCCTGATCAAGGACGACGCGGTCCTCAGCAGCCCGCTCGCACCCGGCGACCCGGGCCACCCCGCCGCCTGCGGCACCGGCGGTACGGCGGCCCCGACGACGTACGAGGGCGAGAACACCACCCACCTGACCGTGGCCGACAAGTGGGGCAACGTCGTCTCCTACACGCTCACCATCGAGCAGACCGGCGGCAGCGGCATCACCGTGCCCGGCCGGGGCTTCCTGCTCAACAACGAGCTGACCGACTTCTCCTTCGCCCCGGCCAATCCGGCCGTGCACGACCCGAACCTGCCCGGGCCGGGCAAGCGGCCGCGCTCCTCCATCTCACCGACCATCGTCCTCGACCGGCACGGCCGGCCGGTGGTGGCGCTCGGCTCGCCCGGCGGCGCGACCATCATCACCACCGTGCTGCAGACCCTGACCGAGTTCCTGGACCGGCATCTGCCGCTGGTCGACGCGATCGCCGCCCCGCGCGCCAGCCAGCGCAACGCGGCCCAGACCGAACTCGAACCGGGCCTGTACAACAGCGACCTGAGGACACAGCTGGAGGCCATCGGGCACAGCTTCAAGCCGAACCCGGAGATCGGCGCGGCCACCGGCGTCCAGCGGCTGCCCGACGGCAGGTGGCTGGCCGCCGCCGAGAAGGTACGACGCGGCGGCGGCTCGGCGATGGTGGTCCATCCGGCCGCGCCGTGACCGGCACACCGCCGTGACCGGCACACCGCCGTGACCGTCACACCTCGGGAGCGGACGGCTGCGCCTGCTGTGCACGGAAGTCCAGCCGTCCGTCCCTGACGTCCACCGTGACCCGGCTGCCCGGGGCGATCGTGCCGTCCAGCAGCAGCCGGGACAGCTGGTTGTCGACCTCCCGCTGGATGGTGCGGCGCAGCGGACGGGCGCCGTACTCGGGCTGGTAGCCGCGCTCGGCGATCCAGTCGACGGCCGCGTCCGTGAACTCGACCGCGACGCTCTGGCCGTCCAGCAGCCGGCGGGTGCGCTCCAGCAGCAGGTCGGTGATCTGCCGCAGCTGCTCGCTCGTCAGCTGCCGGAACACGACGATCTCGTCGATCCGGTTCAGGAACTCCGGCCGGAAGTGCTCGCGCAACGGGCGCAGGATCTGCTCGCGCCGCGCCTCCTCGTCGGCCTCCGTGCCGCCCGGCCCGAAGCCGATCCCGGCACCGCGCCGGGTGATCACGTCGGAGCCGAGGTTGCTGGTCATCACGATGACCGTGTTGGTGAAGTCCACCGTGCGGCCCTGGGAATCGGTCAGCCGGCCGTCGTCCAGGACCTGCAGCAGGATGTTGAAGACGTCCGGGTGGGCCTTCTCCACCTCGTCGAGCAGGAGCAGCGAGTACGGGTATCTACGCACCACCTCGGTGAGCTGGCCGGCCTCCTCGTGGCCCACGTACCCGGGCGGAGCGCCCACCAGCCGGGAGACGGTGTGCCGCTCCTGGTACTCGCTCATGTCGAGACGGACCATGCGGTCCTCGCTGCCGAACAGGGCCTCGGCGAGCGCGCGGGCCAGCTCGGTCTTGCCGACGCCGGTCGGACCGAGGAACAGGAAGCTGCCGATCGGCCGGTCCGGGCTCGCGAGCCCCGCGCGGGAGCGTAGCACGGCCTCGGCGACCACGCTCACCGCCTCCTCCTGGCCGACCACCCGCTGGTGCAGATGGGCCTCCAGACCCAGCAGCCGCTCCTTCTCCTCCTGGGTCAGCCGGCTCACCGGGATGCCGGTCTGCCGGGACACCACCTCGGCGATGGCCTCCGCCGTCACCTCCAGGTTCTGCCCCTCGTCGGCCTCGTCCCCGCCGCTGGCCTCGGCGATCCGCTGCTTCAGCGCGCCGATCTTGTCCCGCAGCTGGGTGGCCTGCTCGTACTGCTCGTCGGCGACCGCCTGGTCCTTGTCGCAGACCAGCTGCTCCACCTCGCGCTCCATCGTGCGCACGTCGGTGCCCTTCGTCCGGGCGCCGAGGCGCACCCGGGCGCCGGCCTGGTCGATCAGGTCGATCGCCTTGTCGGGCAGGCGCCGGTCGGTGAGATAGCGGTCCGACAGCTCCACGGCGGCCATCAGCGCCTCGTCGGTGTAGCGGACCTGGTGGTGGGCCTCGTACCGGTCGCGCAGGCCGCGCAGGATCTCGATCGTGTCCTCGACGGTCGGCTCGGGCACCAGGATCGGCTGGAAGCGCCGGGCCAGCGCCGCGTCCTTCTCGATCCGGCGGAACTCCTCCAGCGTGGTCGCGCCCACGATGTGCAGCTCGCCCCGGGCGAGCGCGGGCTTGAGGATGTTGCCCGCGTCCATCGCACCGCCCTCGCCGCCCGCGCCGGCGCCGACGACCGTGTGCAGCTCGTCGATGAAGACGATCAGCCGGTCGGAGTGGGCGCGGATCTCCTCCACGATGTTGTTCAGACGCTCCTCGAAGTCGCCCCGGTAGCGGGTGCCCGCGACGACCCCGGTCAGGTCCAGGGCGACCACCCGCCGGCCGACCAGGATGTCCGGTACGTCCCCGTCCGCGATCCGCTCCGCGAGCCCCTCCACGATGGCCGTCTTGCCGACGCCCGCGTCGCCGATCAGCACGGGGTTGTTCTTCCCGCGCCGGGACAGCACCTCGATGGTCTGCTCGATCTCCTCGTCGCGGCCGATGACCGGGTCGACGCGCCCCTCCCGGGCCAGCTCGGTCAGATCGCGGCCGTACTTGTCGAGCGTCGGCGTGGTCGTGGGCCGCTGGCGCTCCGTGCGCGTCTGGGTGGCCTCCGGAGCCTCGGGCGGCGCGCCCGCCGAGAAACGGGCCGCGTGCAGGATGTGCCCGGCCGCCGAGTCCGGGTTCGCGGCCAGCGCGCTCAGCACGTGCTCCGGGCCGATGTACCCGGCGCCGCTCGACCGCGCCAGGTCGTGCGCGTCCAGCAGGGCCCGCTTGACGGCCGGGGTGAGCGAGAGCGACGTCGGCGGGGGTGCCTCGCCCGACGGGTGCTGGACGGGGCCCGCGCGGTCGTCGATCTCCGTCGCGAGCGAGTCGGGGTCCGCGCCTGCCCTGCTCAGCAGGGACCGTGTCGGCTCGGTGGCCAGGGCCGCCCGCAACAGGTGCTGCGTGTCCAGGTCCCGGCTGCCGTGCTCGGCGGCGTACTGGGCGGCCCCTCTCACCATCTCCCGGGCCGGCTGGCTGAGCAGGCGGCCGATGTCGATGTGGCGGGGGCGCTCGGAACCGCCGGGGGTGCTGCCGAGGAAGCGGCCCAGGAAATCACCGAAGGGGTCGGGAGGGTAGCCGTCGGTCATGACGTTCCGTTCCTTTGGTGTTCGTTCATAACACCTTGGCACGAGTTGTCTGCGACGGCATGTGCGGGGTGCCCAGTGATGGTGGGCCTGGTGTGGTGTGGTGGCTGCGGGATTCGTTGGCTGGTCGTGCCCACGCGGCGGAGCCGCGTATTGATACAGCCCCGCGCCCCTTCAGGTCGGCTGCCGTTCCGTAAGAATCCTGGGACCCGTCTCCGTGATCGCCACCGTGTGCTCGGTGTGGGCCGCGCGGGAGCCGTCGGTCGTGCGGAGGGTCCAGCCGTCGTCGGCTTCGTAGTAGGCGTCTTTGCCGCCGGCGATCAGCATGGGCTCGATCGCCAGGACCATGCCGTGGCGCAGGGGGAGGCCTCGGCCCGGGCGGCCCTCGTTGGGGACGTCCGGGTCCTCGTGCATGCGGCGGCCGATGCCGTGGCCGCCGAAGCCCGCCGGGATGCCGAAGCCCGCCGTGCGGCACACCCGGCCGATCGCGTGGGCGATGTCGCCGATGCGGTTGCCGACGACGGCTGCCTCGATGCCGGCCGCCAGGGCGCGCTCGGCGGTGTCGATGAGGTTCAGGTCCGCCGGACGGGGGCGGCCGACGGTGAAGCTGATCGCCGAGTCGCCGGCCCAGCCGTCCAGAACGGCGCCGCAGTCGATGGAGACGAGGTCACCGTCGCGGAGGCGGTAGCGGGTGGGGATGCCGTGCACGATCGCGTCGTTGACCGAGGCGCAGATCACCGCCGGGAAGGGGGTCGGGGCGAAGGAGGGGCGGTAGCCGAGGAAAGGGGAGGAGGCCCCGGCCTCGCGCAGCACCTCCCGGGCCACCTCGTCCAGCTCCAGCAGGGAGACGCCGACGTCGGCGGCCTTTCGTGCGGCTGTCAGGGCTCGCGCGACGACCTGACCCGCGGCGTGCATCGCGTCAACGGACGTGTCCGTCTTCAGTTCCACCATGCCAATTACTATACCGGTATTTGAATGGGGGCAACGAGAGGGGGCGGTATTAGAATGGGTGGCATGGTGCGCACCCCTCTCACCCCCGAAGAGCGTGAACGCGGCGAACGGCTCGGGCAGTTGCTGCGCGCGGCGCGCGGCGGGCGGAGCATGGCCGAGATCGCGGCGGAGGCGGGCGTCTCGGCCGAGACGCTCCGCAAGATCGAGACCGGGCGGGCGCCGACCCCGGCCTTCTTCACGGTGGCCGCGCTGGCCGGGGTGCTCGGGCTGTCCATGGACGAGCTGGTGGCCCGGTGCGTGCTGGTGGGTGTCTGAAACCCGTCTGTGGCGGGCCGGTCCGCGCAAGAGTCAAGATCCCGCAATGAGCCGCCCGCACTCTCCCGGAAAACTCTGCGTAGCAAGTCCGTAACACGACTGGTGTTGCCTGACGGCCGGAGTGCTGGCAGTCGGGCGGGAGTCGGGCATGGCTGTGGATCAACTCCCCGGTCGAGTGCGGGAGTTCGCGAACTACCTGGACGGCCTCCTGGGGCGCCTGGATCAGGGCGGGGGGTGGTGCGGGGTCTTCTGGCAACGCGACCCCGAGGGCATGCAGGCCTGCCTCGACGGGCGTGAGGTGCCGCCGTGGGACGTGGTCGAGGCGCTGCTGCAGGACCTCCATGCTGCGTTCGGCCCCGCCGCGGCCGCGGCCGAGCGGGAACGCGCCCGCGTCCTGCACGCTGCCGCCGTCTCGGCGTACGACGCCCGGCCCGGCGCCCGGGACGCCCTGCGTGACCGGCTCGACGTGATGCTCCGCGAACAGCGGTACGCCGCGGAACGCCAGGCCGAACTGAACCGCCTGCTCACCGAGGCGCCCTCCCGTGAGGAGGCCGACGCCCTCCGCCTGGACCTCGCCTGGGCCCACGACGACCACGAACGAGCCACCGCCCGCTGCGCCGAACTCCAGGCCCGGATGGCGAACCTGGACCGCAGGGCGGTGGAAGTACCGCTGCTGGACGGGTTGCAAGCCCGGGGTGGCGGCCACGGGGGAGTGCCGGGCCCCGACGGCGCACCGGTGACGCCGGAGCGTCATGGGGCTGCCGCCGGGTCCCTCGCCGGTGCCGTGGGGGCGGACGCGGGCGGTGGGTCGCGCGGGCCGCGTACGGAGGGCTTCGGCGGTGGCGGGGCGGTAGGTGACGGTGGTGCGCCGCCGGCGTCGCGTGCTGGCTTCGGCGGCGCCGTGCGGGCGGGTGGCGATGAGGGGCCGCTCACGCCCGGTGCTCACGGCTTCGGCGGTCCCGGGGCAGGTGGTGGGGCTCGTACGTCTGGTGCGGAGGGCTTCGGACGCGCCGCGGCAGCCGGGGGCGGCGGGGCAGCCACGCCCGCAGGAGCGGGGGCTCCTGGCGCCGCCTGGCCCGGAGCCGGGGCAGCCCCGTTCCACTCACACGATGCCCAGGCCGCCGACCACGACGGACGGCTCGCCGCGTCCGCCGGTGACGGTCGGGACCCCTGGTTCGCCGGGCCGGTCGCCGACCACGCCCTTCGGCCCGCCGTGCCGGACGCCGGCCCGGTGGTCCGGCAGGCCGGGTCCGTGAGGGGTCCGTCCTCGTGGCCCGCCGCGTCCGATGTCGGCCCTGTGGTCGGTCCGGCGGAGTCCGCGGTGGATCCGGCCCCGCAGTCCGCGATGTCGTACGCCGACCCGGCAGTCCCTCCGCCCGCTGCGCCCCCCACCCACGAGACCACCCCTGGAGCCGCTCCTGAGGCACCTACCCCCGCCAAGCCCCGCAAGCGGCGCCGCGGCAGTGCCCGGTTCGCCGGGATGGTCGAGGACGCGGGCGCCCCGGCTGCCGTACCGCAGGCTCCTGTTGCGGCCGTACCCGAGGTGGCCGTCGGACGGCGTACACCGCGTGGGGCGCGGTTCGCCGGGGCTGCGGAGGGGGCCGAGGTGGTCGAGGGGCCGGTGGAAGCAGTGGTGGACGCCGAGGCGGGGGCGGCCGTCGCGGGGGTCGTGGAGCAGTTGGTGCGGCTGCGGGGTGAGGGGCGTACCGGTGAGGCGCATGTGCTGTTGGTCGAGATCGCGCGGTGGCCCGCCGCTCGGTTCCCGCTGCTCGCGGACCGGCTGCAGCGTGCCGGGCTGGGTGCCGACTGGGTCACGCTGCTGTGGGAGGCCGCCTCGCTGCCCGCCGAGCGGCTGGTCGCCGCCGCCGACGCGCTGGAGGCGGCCGGGCGGGTCGCGGACGGGCAGCAGATGCTGCGCCAGGGCGTGGCCAGGCCCGCCGAGGAGATAGGCGCCGCCGTGCTGGGGCTGGACGCGCAGGGACGTGGACGCGAGGTACGGGCCCTGCTGGACGCCTACGTGCGGGTCAGGACGCCGGAGGAGGCCGCCCGCAGTGTCGGTGCCGACCCGCGCCGCCTCGTCCCGCTCCTGCTGGAGGCCGCCCGGGGTGTCTCGGAGGAGCGCCACTGGGACCTGGTGCACGCCCTCCGGGTCGCCGGCTTCGCCGCCTGAGCGTCCTTCCGCTCACCCTAAGGAGTGTGAAACGTGATCGACTCAGCGGGTTAACGACGATGGTCTTGGCAAGGACTTCCTCGAGGCTTACTTTCGTCCCTCTACGGGCCGTTTCTACGGGCGTAGAGGCTCGGACGTCGCGTCGAAGGAGCAGCTCATGGCCAACGTCGTACGTGCCGCACTGGTCCAGGCCACCTGGACCGGCGACACCGAGTCCATGGTGGCGAAACACGAGGAGCACGCCCGCGAGGCGGCCCGTCTGGGCGCGAAGATCATCGGGTTCCAGGAAGTCTTCAACGCCCCCTACTTCTGTCAGGTCCAGGAGCCGGAGCACTACCGCTGGGCCGAGCCGGTGCCCGACGGGCCCACCGTGCGGCGGATGCGGGAGCTGGCCCGCGAGACCGGCATGGTGGTCGTCGTCCCCGTCTTCGAGGTCGAACAGTCCGGCTTCTACTACAACACCGCCGCCGTGATCGACGCCGACGGCACCTACCTCGGCAAGTACCGCAAGCACCACATCCCCCAGGTCAAGGGCTTCTGGGAGAAGTACTACTTCAAACCAGGCAACCTGGGATGGCCGGTCTTCGAGACGGCCGTCGGCAAAGTGGGCGTCTACATCTGCTACGACCGCCACTTCCCGGAGGGTTGGCGGCAACTGGGGCTGAACGGCGCACAGTTGGTCTACAACCCGTCCGCCACGCATCGAGGCCTGTCCTCGTACCTGTGGCAGCTGGAACAGCCCGCCGCGGCCGTCGCCAACGAGTACTTCGTCGCCGCCATCAACCGGGTGGGGCAGGAGGAGTACGGGGACAACGACTTCTACGGGACGTCGTACTTCGTCGACCCGCGCGGCCGGTTCGTCGGCGACGTCGCCAGTGACAAGGACGAGGAACTCGTCGTCCGGGACCTGGACTTCGACCTCATCGACGAAGTGCGGCAGCAGTGGGCCTTCTACCGCGACCGCCGTCCCGACGCCTACGAAGGGCTGGTGCAGCCGTGAACGACCTCTACTCCCGCCACCGGGGTGTCCTGCCCGACTGGCTCGCCCTCTACTACGACGAGCCGCTGGAACTCACGCACGGCGAGGGCCGCCATGTCTGGGACTCGGCCGGCAACAAGTACCTGGACTTCTTCGGTGGCATCCTCACCACCATGACCGCGCACGCCGTGCCCGAGGTGACCAAGGCGGTCAGCGAGCAGGCCGGCCGGATCATCCACTCCTCGACCCTCTACCTCAACCGGCCGATGGTGGAACTGGCCGAACGCATCGCCCAGTTGAGCGGCATCCCGGACGCCCGTGTCTTCTTCACCACCTCCGGCACCGAGGCCAACGACACCGCCCTGCTGCTCGCCACCACCTACCGGCGCAGCAACACGGTCCTGGCCATGCGCAACAGCTACCACGGCCGCTCCTTCAGCGCGGTCGGCATCACCGGCAACCGCGGCTGGTCCCCGACCTCGCTGTCCCCGCTGCAGACCCTGTACGTGCACGGCGGCGTCCGTACCCGCGGCCCCTTCGCCGAGCTGGACGACCGTGCGTTCATCGATGCGTGCGTGGAGGACCTGAAGGACATCCTCGGGCACACTCGCCCGCCGGCCGCGCTGATCGCCGAGCCCATCCAGGGCGTCGGCGGCTTCACCTCCCCGCCGGACGGGCTGTACGCGGCCTTCCGCGAGGTGCTGAACGCCCAGGGGATCCTGTGGATCGCCGACGAGGTGCAGACCGGCTGGGGCCGCACCGGCGACCACTTCTGGGGCTGGCAGGCGCACGCCCGCAGCGGCCCGCCGGACATGATCACCTTCGCCAAGGGCATCGGCAACGGCGCGTCCATCGGCGGGGTGATCGCCCGCGCCGAGATCATGAACTGCCTGGACGCCAACAGCATCTCGACGTTCGGCGGCACCCAGATCACCATGGCCGCCGGCCTCGCCAACCTCACCTACCTCGTCGAACACGACCTGCAGGGCAATGCCCGGCGCGTCGGCGGACTGCTCATCGAGCGGCTGCGGGCCGTCGCCGCCCAGCTGCCGGGCGTGCGGGAGGTGCGCGGGCGCGGACTCATGATCGGTGTCGAACTGGTCAAGCCGGGCACGGACGAGGCCGACCCACAGGCGGCCTCCGCCGTCCTGGAGGCGGCCCGCGAGGGCGGCCTGCTGATCGGCAAGGGCGGCGGCCACAACACCAGCGCCCTGCGCATCGCCCCGCCGCTGTCACTGACCGTCGCGGAGGCCGAGGAGGGCGCGGCGATCCTCGAACGCGCACTGAGGAGCACGTACTAGAGAACGGGTGTACCGCCATGACCACCACCTCGGTGACCTCGCACAGCGGCTTCGAACCCGCCCTCTCCGTCCGCCAGGTGCTCACCCTGGAGCGGGTGCAGGCCGGGGAGCCCGAGGTGGTGGCCGGGGCCGGGCAGCTCGACCGGCCCGTGCGCTGGGTGCACGTTGCCGAGGCCGCCGACGTCGGTGTGATGCTCAGCGGCGGTGAGATGGTGCTCACCACCGGTGTGCTGCTCGCCGGTGACGAGGCCAAGCAGGTCGAGTACATCCAGTCCCTGCACCGGGCGGAGGCAGCGGCCGTCGTACTCGGGCTCGGCCGGGCCTTCCCCACGCCGCCCGAGGTGATGCGCCGGGCCGCCGAGCGGTGCGGGCTGCCCATGGTCGTGCTGCACCGGCCGTTCCCCTTCGCCGAGTTGACGGAGGAGGTCCAGTCCCGGCTGGTGCGGCGGAAGTTCGCCGCCGTGAGCCTGTCGGAGACCGTACGGACCGCACTCACCGGGCTGATCACCGCGGGCGCTCCGCTGCAGCGGCTGCTCGACGAGGTCGCCCAGCACAGCGGCTGCCCGGTCGTCGTCACCAACCTCGCCCACCGCGTCCTCGCCACGGCGGGGGAGCGGCCCGCGGTGGACGACGTGCTGCGCGACTGGGAGCGGATCGCCCGGCAGGCCGGCGGCAGCGTGGGTGACGGCTGGATCCGCGCCGAACTGGGCGGCCGCGGGGAGCGCTGGGGCCGGCTGCTGCTGTGCGGGTACCGGGGCGACACGGCCACCGGGCGGCTGCTCGCCGACCGGGCCGCCGAGGCCCTGGTCCTGCACCGCATGCTCGGCGGCGGCTCCGCCCACACCTGGGAGGAACAGTCCGCGCAGAGCCTGGTGACCGACCTCGTCTCCGGAGTCGTACCGGCCAGGCAACTGCTGCCCCGGGCGCGGGCGGCCGGGCTGCCGGTGAACCGGCGGACCTTCGTGCCCCTCGTCGTCCCGGCCGGGGAGCCGGGCCAACTCGAGCGGATGCTACGGGTGTTGGGGCTGCCCGGGCTGGTCGCCGAACTGGCCGACGGCGCCACCGCCGTACTGCTCAGCCTCGCCCGCGACCAGCAGGCCGACGCGCTGACCGCGCACTTCGCGGCCCGGCTGCGAACCGAGACCGGTCTGCCGAACACGGTGGTCGCCGCCGCCGATCCGCGCACCGACTGGGACGACGTGCCGGCCGGGCTGCGCGAGGCCCGGCATGTCGCCGACGCCGTGGCCGACTCGGCGACCGCCCTCGACCTGCCGGCCGTCGTGCGCCTGCGGGACGTCCATCTGCGCGGCCTGATCCGGCTGCTCAGGGACGATCCGCAGGTGCAGTCCTTCGCCGAGCGCGAGCTGGACGGACTGCTGTGCGGGGCCGACCAGGAGCTGCTGAACGTGCTGCGCACCTACCTGGCGACCGGGCGCAACAAGTCCCGTACCGCCCAGCTCCACCACGTCTCCCGGCCCGCCCTGTACCGGCGCCTGGAGGCGATACAGACCCGGCTGGGCGTCGACCTCGACGACTTCGAGCAGGCGGCCTCCGTGCACATCGCGCTCCTCGCGCATGACGCGCAACAGGGGTGAAACATGCTACGACCTGGGAAAACGGCGGTGAAACATGGGCTCGCAGACGCGTGACACGGTGGCACGCCGACCGCCCGCAGACGTGACACGCTGCCACTCAAACGGCCCGTTCGGACTTTCTAGGCTCACCGAACACCGAGCTACCGGAGGTCCCGATGAGCCGAGTGATCCGTGCCGCCCTGTTCCAGACGGCCTGGACCGGCGACAAGGAATCCATGATCCAGGTCCACGAGCAGGCGGCTCGCGACGCGGCCGCGCAGGGCGCCCAGGTGCTGTGCTTCCAGGAGCTGTTCTACGGCCCCTACTTCTGCCAGGTCCAGGACAAGGCGTTCTACGAGTACGCCGAGCAGATCCCGAACGGCCCCACCGTCAAGCGCTTCCAGGCGCTCGCGAAGGAGTTGGGCATCGTCCTCGTCCTGCCGATGTACGAGGAGGAGCAGCCGGGGGTCCTGTACAACACCGCGGCCGTGATCGACGCGGACGGCTCCTACCTGGGCAAGTACCGCAAGACCCACATCCCCCAAGTACAGGGATTCTGGGAGAAGTTCTACTTCCGTCCGGGCAACAGCGGCTGGCCCGTCTTCGACACGGCCGTCGGCAGGATCGGCGTGTACATCTGCTACGACCGGCACTTCCCGGAGGGCTGGCGGGCGCTCGGTCTCGGCGGTGCCGAGATCGTCTTCAACCCGTCGGCCACCTCACGCGGACTGTCCCGCTACCTGTGGCAGCTGGAGCAGCCGGCGGCGGCCGTCGCCAACGAGTACTTCGTCGGCGCGATCAACCGGGTCGGTGTGGAGGACCTGGGCGACAACGACTTCTACGGCACGACCTACTTCGTGGACCCCGAGGCCCAGTTCGTCGGCGAGGTGGCGAGCGACAAGGAGACCGAACTCGTCGTTCGAGACCTGGACCTGGCCAAACTCCGCGAGGTCCGCGACCGCTGGCAGTTCTACCGCGACCGGGCCCCGGGGGCGTACACGCCGCTGACCGCACCCTGACCGCACAGTCCACCCTGGCAGGAGAGGGACCATGAGCAGCCGTACCGTCATCCGCGGTGGTCTCGTCATCACCGCGTCCGACGAGATCCACGCCGACGTGCTGATCGAGGACGGCCGCATCGCCGCCCTCGCCGCCTCCGGCACCCCCGCCGCCGAGGCGTTCACCGCCGAGCGGGCCATCGACGCCACCGGGAAGTACGTCATCCCGGGCGGCGTCGACGCCCACACCCACATGGAGCTGCCGTTCGGCGGCACCTTCGCCTCCGACACCTTCGAGACCGGCACCCGCGCCGCGGCCTGGGGCGGGACGACCACGATCGTCGACTTCGCGGTGCAGAGCGTCGGCCACACCCTGCGCGAGGGCCTGGACGCCTGGCACGCCAAGGCCGAGGGCAACTGCGCGATCGACTACGCCTTCCACATGATCGTCTCCGATGTGAACGACGAGACGCTCAAGGAGATGGACCTGCTGGTCGAGGAGGGCGTGACCAGCTTCAAGCAGTTCATGGCCTACCCGGGCGTCTTCTACTCCGACGACGGCCAGATCCTGCGCGCCATGCAGCGCTCCGCCGACAACGGCGGCCTGATCATGATGCACGCCGAGAACGGCATCGCGATCGACGTGCTCGTCGAACAGGCCCTGGCGCGAGGCGAGACCGACCCGCGGTTCCACGGAGAGGTGCGCAAGGCCCTCCTGGAGGCCGAGGCCACCCACCGCGCCATCCGGCTCGCACAGGTCGCCGGGGCTCCGTTGTACGTCGTCCACGTCTCGGCGATGGAAGCGGTCGCCGAGCTGGCGCGGGCCCGGGACGAGGGGCTGAACGTCTTCGGCGAGACCTGTCCGCAGTACCTGTTCCTGTCCACCGACAACCTCGCCGAGCCCGACTTCGAGGGCGCCAAGTACGTCTGCAGCACGCCCCTGCGGCCCAGGGAACACCAGGCCAAGCTCTGGCAGGGCCTGCGCACCAACGACCTCCAGGTGGTCTCCACCGACCACTGCCCCTTCTGCTTCGTGGGCCAGAAGGAGCTGGGCCGCGGCGACTTCTCCAAGATCCCCAACGGTCTGCCGGGCGTCGAGAACCGGATGGACCTGCTGCACCAGGCCGTCGTCGACGGGCACATCTCCCGCCGCCGCTGGATCGAGATCGCGTGCGCCACCCCGGCCCGTATGTTCGGCATGTACCCGAAGAAGGGCACCATCGCCCCGGGCGCCGACGCCGACGTCGTCATCTACGACCCGCACGCCGAGCAGGTCATGTCCGCGCAGACGCACCACATGAACGTCGACTACTCGGCGTACGAGGGCAGGCGGACGACCGGCCGGGTCGAGACCGTGCTCTCGCGCGGCGAACCCGTCATCACCGAGCGGGAGTACACCGGACACGCCGGACACGGCGTCTACACCCCGCGCTCCACCTGTCAGTACCTCAACTAGGAGTCGCGCACCATGGACTTCGGACTCGTCCTGCAGACCGACCCGCCGGCCTCCCGCGTCATCAGCCTGATGAAGCGGGCCGAGCGCAACGGCTTCACGTACGGCTGGACCTTCGACTCCGCCGTGCTCTGGCAGGAGCCGTTCGTGATCTACAGTCAGATCCTCTCCAACACCTCGAAGCTGACGGTCGGCCCGATGGTCACCAACCCGGGCACCCGCACCTGGGAGGTCACCGCCTCCACCTTCGCCACCCTCAACGACATGTTCGGCAACCGCACCGTCTGCGGCATCGGCCGCGGCGACTCCGCGATGCGCGTCGCCGGCCGCAAGCCCAACACCCTGGCCCGGATCAGCGAGGCCATGAAGGTCATCCGGGCCCTCGGCCGCGGGGACGAGGCCGACCTCGGCGGTACGGTCGTCAGGTTCCCGTGGATCAAGCCGGGTGCCGAACTCCCCGTGTGGATGGCCGCGTACGGGCCCAAGGCGCTCAAGATGACCGGCGAGGAGGCCGACGGGTTCATCCTCCAACTGTCCGACCTGTACCTGACCGAGTACATGGTGAAGGCCGTGAAGGACGCGGCCGTCGCCGCCGGCCGTGATCCGTCCGAGGTGACGATCTGCGTGGCCGCCCCTGCCTACGTCACCGCGGACGACTCGCCCGAGGCGCTCGCCCACGCGCGCGACCAGTGCCGGTGGTTCGGCGGCATGGTCGGCAACCACGTGGCCGACCTGGTCGCCAAGTACGGCGAGCACTCCGGCCAGGTCCCCGACGAACTCACGGACTACATCAAGGCCCGCGAGGGGTACGACTACTCGCACCACGGGCGCAGCGACAACCCCGACACCGAGTTCGTGCCCGACGAGATCGTCGACCGGTTCTGCGTCATCGGGCCGGCCGAGAAGCACGTCGAGAAACTCACCGCACTGCGCGAACTGGGCGTCGACCAGTTCGCGGTGTACGACATGCACGACGCCCAGGAAGCCACCATCGACGCCTACGGCACGACGGTGATCACGGCCGTCAACGCCTGACCGCAGCACACCGGTTGATCTCCCCCTTCCCGCCGTCCCGGGAAGGGGGCCAGGGCGCTTTCCCCTCACCTGAGGTCGGGGCGCACCCCCCTCGGAGCCACCCGCACGGCCTTTCCCCGTCCCACCCCTCTGTTCGATTGGCCTGCTCATGACCGACACCGCTCCCACGGCCATACCGCCGACCGCTCAAGTCACCCGCGCCGACGGCCGGGTGGAGATCGCCCCTGGTTCGCCGCAGCCCAGCGGCCCCTACGCCAACGAGGACCTGCTCCCCGTCCCCGTGGCGAAGCGCACCTGGACGACATACAACTTCTCCGCGCTGTGGGTCGGCATGGCCCACAACACGGCCTCCTGGACCCTCGCGTCCGGGCTGATCGCGGTGGGCATGGACTGGAAGCAGGCCGTCTTCACCATCGCCCTGGCCAACCTGATCGTCCTCGTCCCGATGCTGCTCACCGGGCACGCGGGACCCAAGTACGGCATCCCCTTCCCGGTCTTCGCCCGCGCCTCCTTCGGCGTGCGCGGCGCCAACCTGCCTGCCTTCGTACGGGCGTTGGTGGCCTGCGGCTGGTTCGGCATCCAGACCTGGATCGGCGGTGAGGCCATCTACTTCCTGGCCGGCAAGCTGATCGGCGACAGCTGGGCGAACGCCTCGCACATCGGCGGCTACGCCTGGACCATGTGGCTGTCGTTCGCGATCTTCTGGGTGATCCAGGTCGCCATCATCTACCGGGGCATGGAGACCATCCGCCGCTTCGAGAACTGGGCCGCGCCCTTCGTGCTCGTCGGCGCGTTCGTGATGCTGTGGTGGATGAGCAGCAAGGCCGGCGGAGTCGGCCCGCTGTTCGACCAGCCCTCCAAGCTGGGCTGGGGCGGCGAGTTCTGGAAGCTGTTCTGGCCGTCACTGATGGGAATGATCGGCTTCTGGTCCACGCTGAGCCTGAACATCCCTGACTTCACCCGCTACGGCAAGAGCCAGAAGGCCCAGACCTGGGGGCAGGCCCTCGGTCTGCCGACCACGATGACCCTCTTCGCCTTCCTCTCCGTGCTCGTCACCTCCGGCTCACAGGCGGTCTACGGCAAGCCGGTCTGGGACCCGGTCCAGCTCGCCGCCAAGACGGACAACGTGGTCGGCCTGGTCTACGCCCTGGTCACCGTGCTGGTGGCGACCCTCTCCGTGAACATCGCGGCCAACCTGGTCTCCCCGGCCTTCGACTTCTCCAACGTCGCGCCCCGCAGGGTCAGTTTCCGCACCGGCGCCCTGATCACCTCGGTCCTCGCCGTGCTGATCTTCCCGTGGAAGCTGTACTCCGACCCGCAGGGCTACATCTTCACGTGGCTCGGCCTGGTCGGAGGCCTGCTCGGCACGGTCGCGGGCATCCTCGTGGCCGACTACTGGATCCTGCGCCGCACCCGCCTCGCCCTCGCCGACCTGTACCGCGCGGGCGGCCGCTACTGGTACGCCGGCGGCTGGAACTGGCGGGCGGTGGTCGCCTTCCTGGCCGGCGGCATCCTCGCGATCGGCGGCGCCGACTTCCACCCCCTGATCGACGGCCGTCCCATCCCGGCGCTCAAGTCCCTCGCCGACTACGGCTGGGCGGTGGGCCTCGGCACCTCGCTGGTGCTGTACGTGGTGCTGACTGTGCTGACGGGACGGAGGGAGGAGGCGGCGGAGGCCGCCTGAGAGAGGGGTGGCTGCCGTCGGGCCGCCCGGTGTGCCTGGTCTGACCGGCGCCCGGTCTGAGCGATGCCCTGCTTGACCGGTGGCCGGTTCGGCCGGTGGCCGGTCTGCCGGGTGGCGTCGGCGGCGAGGCCTGCCGTCGGGAGGTGGACCGACCGTGCTGGGGCCCGTTCCTCCGACGCTGCTGACCGGTCGGAGGGGGCCTGACCGGCGCCCGGTCTGAGCGATGCCCTTGACCGGTGGCCGGTCTGCCGGGGGCGTCGGCGGTGGGGCCTGCCGTCGGGAGGTGGACCGACCGTGCTGGGGCCCGTTCCTCCGACGCTGCTGACCGGTCGGAGGGGGCCTGACCGGCGCCCGGTCTGAGCGATGCCCTTGACCGGTGGCCGGTCTGCCGGGGGCGTCGGCGGTGGGGCCCGCCGCCGGGAAGCGGTCCGCCCCGCTGCAGCCCGTTCCGTCCTGCCCCGGCCCGCTCCGGTGCCCGCGGTCACTCGGGGGACGAGCCCCCGGGGCAGGTGTCGACCGCGGCCACGGCCTCGGCCTGGGCGAGTCGCACCGTGACCTCACCGGTGTCCGTCTTCACGAGCAGACGTCCGGCGTCCGTGCGCACCGGCTCGCCGCACACCTCTCCGGAGGGAGTGCGCACCAGGATCCGGGGGCCGTCCTTCTCGGGGCCGTACCAGGTCAGTGCCACCCCCGTGACGAGCATCGCCCCACAGGCGATGGTGAGTACGACCCCACGGGTGAGGGCCTGTACCGTGCGGCGGGTCTCCATGTGGTCGCCCAGGTGCAGCGCGGTGGCCGCCGCGGGTACGCCGGTGGGCAGCCGGACACCGGTGGGTGCCCCGTGCGCCGCCCGGAGCAGCAGCAGCGCGCCGAGCGTGCCGAACACCAGGCACAGCAGCAGCGCGCCGCCCACCAGGGCGTCGTACGGGGAGGCCAGTTTCCCCACGTCGGTGCGGCCCTTGATCAGGCCGAAGCTGAGCAGTCCGACGAAGAGGGCCGCGAGCCCGTTGCGCCAGGCGAGCGCCGCCTCCCGGGCACGGGCCAGCTCACCGGCGAGCAGCTGCCTGGTCAGCCGCCCCGCCTGCCGGTCGGCGGGGGTCGCGGGAGGACCCGGCCGTACCTGCCATCCCGGCGTCATGTGCGCCCCATGAGGACGTTCCAGTAGGCGCCGCACCCCTTCTCCTCGGGCGGACGCCCAGGGTGTTCGGCCTGGCACTCGCAGAGCACCGGGACGTGCGTCGGCCGGGGCGTCCGGCGCAGGGAGCGGAAGACCCGGTCGGTGTGCGTATAGGTGAACGTGCAGCCGCAGCGCGGACATCGGCCGTGCAGCACCGCCACCCCGTCGTCCGCGGCCTCGACCCGCAGGCCGGTCGTGTAGCTCGCCGCGTAGTCGTCCCGCGTCGTCTCCACGTACGGTTCGAGGGCGCCCGGCGCCGGTGCGGAGTCCGTCACCGCATCCTCTCCTTCCCGGATTCTTCCCGGGCACCCAGCATGGCGACTTCCCTTGTCCGGCGCCACGGCCGGAGCCGATCACGCCCCGAACACGCCCACCCGGGACTCCCGTCGACCCTCAACACCCCATGGATCGGGCGGAATCCGTCCGGGAACCGGGCGTTGTCCGGCAGGATGCCGAGGAGGCGCGCGACAACCGGCCGCCGGACCGGGGGGAACGGGCACCATGACGGCGGAGGGGATGACGCATGAGTGATGCCGGGGACGTACCAGCTGCCGACCGCGCCGCCGACGTGCTCGGGCACACGGCCGGGATCTCCGTCCCGCTCGACCCGGACGAGTACGAGGGGACGCGAGGGCCGGGGCTCGATGGGATGGTCGAGGAACTGGAGTCGATTCACGCCGAGTTGACGCAGCAACAGGGGTGTGAGGCGACGGCCGCGGTCGTGGAGGCACGTCTCGGGAGGTGCCTCGCCCTGAGGTTCGCCCTGGAGTGCGCCCCTGCCGACCGGGAGCGCGCGGTGCGAATCCTGGACGGGGCCCGCACGTCGGCCCTGCTCGGCGACGAGGACCGGGAGGCCGCGCGCCGGGACCTCGTGTTGGTGCTCGGCTCGCGCCTGGTGCGGCTGAACCGCGAGGCTTCACCCGGATCCGAGAGCCACTGGACCATCGACCAGCTGATGTCCATGCTCGCGGTCGGAACCCCCCTCGCACACGGCGGTTCGGGCATGGTGGAGGACACCGGTCTGCTCGTGCGGCTGCTGCTCGAACGTCACCAGGAGCGCATGACACCCGAAGAGCGTGACAATCTGCAGGGTCTGGGCGCGTTGACCGATGCGCTGCTGAAGGGTGAGACGGACGCGGTCGTCAGAGGGGTCCGGCACCTCCTCGCCACCATGTCGGGCAGGGCGCTGCCGCCGCCGCTGCGCGTCCTGATGCCGGTGATGACTTCCATGCTCGAGGACGGCCTCGCGGCGCTCCCGGAGACGGGGGCAACCGGCGTCGCGCCGTTCGACGACCCCGACGAAGCTCGGGAAACCCAGCACGTCCGAACCCAACTCCTCGCCCTGGCAGAGGTGATGTCACCCGGAACCGTCGCGCCGCACGAACTGCCCAGGCTGCTCGCCGAACTGTCCGGAGAGGGGGATCCCACGCAGGGGGAGGACGGCAGCACCCCCCTGCCGTCCAGGATGGTCGCCGCCCTCTTCCATGCCACCCTCGCCGCCCGCACCGGGGACTTGGAGGGGTTCCGGGAAGCGTTCCGGCTCATGCACGAGGCTCATGCCAAGGGGGAACTCGACAGCCGCGTGCACGCCGAATGGCTCCGCACAGTGGTACCCGGACTGCTTCTCGCGGCCGCCCTCACCGGTGGCAGCCTGCAGGACGAGGACATGGCCCGGGCCCTGCTCGAAGCGCAGCAGTGGGACGACGACCCCGCGAGCCGCACCGCCGCCTCGCTGCGCCTGTGCGGGGAGACCGTCCGGCTGAACGAGAAGCTGATGTCCGCCCTGGACAGCGGCGACGACGGGGCGGTGGAGGACGTCATCGACGCCCTGTGCGAAGTGGAGCTGGACGAGACCTACGACGGCGCCGAGGAATGGACCGGCGCCCTGCTCGGCTTCGTGCTCGGCAGCGCCTATCTGGGCCGCGTCGTGCTCGCTCCGTCGGCGCACGACAGGACGGACCACCTGCGCGCGGCCGCACACCACCTCCAGCGGGCCGTGGAGACTTCGGTGGAGATGCCCGCCCTGCGCGGCGTCCTCGACGGCACCTGGGCCCCGCTGATCACCCTGACGGCGATCGCCGAGTCGGACCCCAGCCGTATCGCCGAGGGCGTGCGGCGCACCAGGAAGGCCCTGGAGAGCCCCGGATTCACCCCCGACTGGCGGCCCAGGTCGCGTGGCGGCATCGCCATCGCCCTGGACACCCTGCACATGCTCACCGGAGACCCCGAGCCGCTGGACGAGGCGATCGCGGAGCTGGAACAGGCCCTGGCGGAACTGCCCGACGGCACGCCCAGCGGCGCCCGCCTCACCTGGGACCAGGCCGTGCTCCGGGCCAAGCGCGCCACCCTCCGGGCGGACACGCCCGACGCCGACGAGCTGCGTGCCGCCGTCGGCCTCGCCCACACCTCCCTCCGGCTCGCCGCCGACGACGTACTGCTCCAGCAGGGCGTCCGCCGCGGCCTGCGCATCGCGCGCGCGGCAGCCGACCGGGGTCGCAGCGCGGCCTTCTGGGCGCTGCGAGCCGGGCTCACCGAGGAGGCGATCGCATGTCTGGAGGCGGGCCGTTCCCTGGTGCTCGGCGCGGCGGCGGTCTCGGCGGGCGTCGCCGACCGCCTGGCGGCCCTCGGCGAGACCCGACTGGCCGAGCGCTGGCGCAGCGCCGCCGCCGACCGCTCCTGGGACCGGACCGAGGACCGCTCCCTCCTGGAGCTGTCGGCCGCGGCGGGCACGGGCACCGGCCTCCCCGGTGACCTGCGGGACCGCTCCCCGCTGGAGGTGCTGGCCGAAGCGGGCGCGGGTGCCCCCGATCTCCCCGGTGACCTGCGGCGCCGATCCCTGGACGTGCTGCGCGGGCAGGGCGACGCCGACGTACAGCCGGTGTTCGCCTCCGTTGGCGACCTGCGCGCCGGGCTGGGGGAGACGGGAGCGGACGCGCTGCTCTACCTGGTCCCCGGCGTCGACGGCCCGGACGGGGCCGTCCTGGTCGTCACCCGCGACGGCCCCGTCGAGGCACTGCCCCTGCCCGGCCTCGCCTCCGCCGGCCGCGCGCCCGTGGCGGAGTACCTGGAGGCCGGTGCGCACCGGCAGCGCCTGGAGGCCGCCGCCCTCGACAGCCCCGACACCGTCAACCCGAGGGACACCCGGCGCGCCGAGCGGCGCTGGCTCGGCGCCCTGGACCGGATGTGCGAGTGGGCCGGCGACGTGCTCGGCCCCGCACTGGACCACCTCGGGGTCTGGGACCGCGCCCTCGTCGAGGCCGGCTTCCTCGGCGCCTCCGCCGATGCCGTCGGCTCCCAGGCCGTACGGCTGGTCCTGGTGCCCTGTGGTGAACTCGGGGTCGTGCCCTGGCAGGCGGCCGTCCTGCGCCCGCCCGCCTCGTACGACGCGCCGCGCGCCGTGCGGGCCTGCGAGGTCGCCGTCCTCACGCACGCCGCGTCCGGCCGGGAGTTCCTGCGCGCCGCAGCCCGCGGGCGCATGGACCCCGCCGACCGGCCGGCCCTGGTGTTCCACGGGACGGACGACCTGGAGTGGGCCGAGGACGAGATCGAGACGCTGGCCGAGGTCTACTACCCGCGGGCCGTGATCCACCGCCCCGACGAGGACCCCGCCACCCCGGAGACGGTGCTGGCCCTGCTGGGCGGCCGGGCCGCCGTCCCCGCCTCCCTGGTGCATATCGCCTGTCACGGGCTCGCGGGTCCTGACCCGACCCGGTCGGCCCTCCAGCTGGCCGCGCCGGCCGAGGCCGCCTCCGGTGGGGCCCTCACGCTGAGCACCCTGCTGGAGACGCCCGCCGAGGGCGACGCCTTCCGGTCGGCCGGGCCGCTCGTCGTGTGCGGCGGCTGCGAGACGGACCTCACCACCCGCGATCACGACGAGGCCCTGACCGTCACCTCGGTCATGGTGCACCGGCTCGCCGCCGACGCTGTCGGCTCCCGCTGGAAGGTCGACGACAAGCAGTCCGAGGTGCTCATGCTCGTCCTGCACGACGCGCTCGCCCAGGGACTCGCCCCGCCGGACGCGCTGCGCGCCGCCCAGCGCTGGATGCTCACCGCGCCCGGCGAGCGGCCGACCGTGCGCGGCCTGAAGGGCATCTCCGCCCGCCGCCTCACGGAGGACTTCCGGGACCGCCCCGACACCTGGGCGGCCTTCGTCCACCACGGCAACCCCGCACCGGCGGCGCGTTCCGCCCGGCCCCAGGAAGGAGAGCGCGTATGACGTCGGAGGAGCTGCTCAGGCTCCTGGAGAGTCACTGGACCACCGTCATCACCGGGCTCGACGACGACGACCTGCATCTGCTCTCCCGCACCTTGCGGGAGATGAAGGAGGAGGCCGCCGCCGGGAACCCGCCGGGTGTCGCACGCGCCGTACGCCGGCTGAGGCGGACGTTGTCCGCGCTGCCGCCCGACCACGCGGTGTCCGAGGCGCTCGGCGGCCACCGCTACGCCTCTGGCACCCATGAACTGCCCAGCCTCACCACGATCGACGCGGTGATCGACGTGCTCGGCACCCCGCCGCCCGACCCCGGTGAACTGCTGCGGGCGGCCCGCCGGCGGCTCCTCGCCGCACCGGCGCTGACCGAGGACGAGCACGCCGCGCTGCACGGCGGTGCGGACTTACCTGCCGGTCTGATCGGACTCCGCGATCCGGACCGCGGAATCCGCTATCCACGCTTTCAGTTCAGGGCCGGCACGGCCGAACCGCTGCCCGTCGTCCGCCGGATCAACGAACTCCTCCGGGCGGACCGGGACCCGTGGGGGGCCGCCGACTGGTGGCTGGGCGGCAACCGGTGGCTGGGTGGCGTCCCCGCGGACCTGCTGGGCGTCCTGCCCGACGAGGAGCTGGAACGCGCCGCCGCCGAACTCGTGGGGGCGCTCTGATGGTGGGGCAACTTCCGCCCAGGGGCGCCGTGATGAAGCCGTTGGTCACGGTGGTGCCGGCGGGCACCCTCGTCTGGCGGTGCCATGAGGAGCAGTACGCGGCCGGCGAGTTCAACCCGAGCGTCGCGCACGAGTTCTTCAAGGGCAGCCGCTTCGATCCCACCGAGAAGGATCCGTACCCCTACCTCTACGCGGCCCTCGACCCCGTCACCGCGCTGTCCGAAGTGCTGCTGAGGTCGGTCGAGTTCAGCGACGGCAGCGGGGTGCGGCAGATTCCGTGGGCGCAGGCGTCCCGGTACGTCCTCTCGGCGGTCCGCACCACGGCCGACCTCACCCTGGTGGACCTCACGACCGCCGAGGGGCTGGCCGCCGTCTGGCAGGACGGCTGGCTGATCGACACCGACGAGTACGCGGGTACCCGCTACTGGGTACGGGTGATCCGTGAACGCAGCAGCGATGTGCAGGGCCTGTGGTGGACGTCCAGGCGCTGCAGGCCCCGCCCGGCGCTCCAGCTGTTCCAGGACCGCTGCCCGGTCGGCCCGCTCGACCCCAGCCCGCAGGAGTGCCTCCGGCTGGCGTCGACGGACGACGTGCACAAGGTCAACCGGCTGCTGGCACCGCTGCACGCGGTCATCTCCGTGCCGGAGGAGTGACCGGAGGAGTGAGCGGACACCGCGACCGCAGGTGACGCAACGCAAAGGCCCCGACCCACATCAGCGGGTCGGGGCCTTTGCGTGACCGGCGCACCGGTCCGGCGTCCACCGGCCGTTCAGCGGTCCCGGGCCGGTTCGCGGCGGACCGACGGCGGCAGCAGTGGCCAGTTCCGCGACAGGCGCATCGCCGACTCGGTCACGGCGGGATCCTTCGACGCCGTCATGACCTCGCCCAGATACCTGGCGGCGGCGGCCTCGTACAACTTGCGGGCCGAGGCCATCCGCTCGTTCGCGGCCTCCGAGCGGGCCTGCCGCCGGTCCTCGGCCGTCTCCTGGGCGGCCCGGGCCCGCTCGGTGGCGGCGATGCTCTCCTCGTGCCGCCGCAGCAGCCCCGTACGCCGCTCCACCGCCGTGCGGAAGGCGTCGAGGAAGGGGTGTTCCCGGAACAGGCCGAGCATGAATCCGACACCGCCCGAGAGCAGGAGCAGCGCACAGAACAGCCAGGTCACCGTCTGGGTCGACAGGTGCAGCCGGTCCACCAGCGTCGTGGTGTCGCCGGCGGAACCGCCGATCCCGCGGAAGCCGCCGGCCCCCTTGGCGGGGCCCGGACTGTCGTGCTGGGTCACGAACTTGGCGCGGAGCAGGCCCAGCGCCCAGGTCAGGCCGCCCCACACGCCGAGCAGCGACACCGCCGGTATCCACCCGCGGCGCGGTGATCCCGTCGCCGCGCGCCACCGCAGCATGAGCCCCGACAGGTGCGGCAGGATCAGCATGATGACGGCGGACGAGACCGCCAGCCCGCCGGACATGAAGTCCCCGCCCGTGCTGCCGACCCCGTGGAAGGGCTGGTACGCGACCCAGTAGATCGGCACCTCGACGGCCATGATGACGCCGAGCAGGGCCCAGGTCATCCACCGGGGCAGACCGGGGCGGGTCTGCAGCCCCTCCCAGCCGTGGGCCGACGCGGTGTCGCGGGTCTCGGCGCGCGCGGCACGGTACACCTCCCCTATCGCCGCGGAGGCGCTGCCGTCCGGAGCGGCGCCGGTCGTGGACACCGACTGCCAGTCGTCGCCGCCCGGATCCGCCGCCGCGTCCTGGCCGGCCGCGGTCTGCTCCGGTTCGTCCTCCCGGATGCCGGGTTCTTCCGCCGCGCTCCGGGAGCCGGCGGTCCGTGGCTCGGCCGCCTCCGGGAAACGGGCCTGGAGCCAGCGCTCCTCCACCCGCTCGCGCAAACTGTCCCGGAAGCGGAGCCAGCGGGCCGAACGGACCGCCAGCAGATCGAGCTGGCGGCGGGCCGTCTCGATCTCCTGCTGGGTCTCGCGCAGGCGCTCGACCAGGATCCTGGTCTCGGCCTCCCCGGCGGTCACGTCGGAGCCCGACTGGGCGTCCAGGAGGCGTGCCGCCTCCTCCTGGAGGTTCAGCTCCTCCTCGATCCGGTGGACGACGGCGTCCCGCACGGACGCCAGTTCCGCGAAGTACGGCACCCGGTCGCCGCTGTTCAGCACCCACGGGTCCAGCGTCCTGCGCCGGGCGTCCAGCCGGCCCCTCTTCTTGGCGTCCTCCAGGAGTCCGCGTTCCCCCCGGTCGTCGATGACCAGGGGCAGCCGGCTGGTGCGCGCGCCGGTGGCGGCGGGCCCGGGCCGGGTCCCGGTGCCCGGCTGTGTGGTCCGGCCCGTGAACGGCAGATAGCGCGCGATCCGCCGCCGGCGCGGTTGCGGCTCGTCAGCGCTTGTACTTGTTGTCGACATGTGCCTTGGCCCTCCCCTCGAGTGCCTCGGTCCAGAAGGACTCGAAGTCGTCGGCCTCGCTGGGCTTCGCCTTGTACTGCATGCCGAGCCCGACCGGGAAGACGTCCATCCCCTTGAGGCCGGGCAGGCCACGCTTGTTCACGAGCGAGTCGATGACCTTGTCGCGCGCGGACTTGGTGGAGATGTCCTGCCGCGACAGATGGAACTCCGGGTCGGCCTGGTCGAAGTCGCTCACCACGAGCAGCTTCGGCGCCGGGCCGTCGGTGGGGACGGACTCCCCGATGCGGGTCAGCGCCCCCCACACGTCCGAACCGTTCTGCGTGCGCGCGCACTTGAGCTCGGCGACGGCCGCGACGGCCGCGGCCGTCTGGGCGTTGGCACGCTGGACCTTCTGGTCGGTGGTCGCGTCGTGCGGCGGGTCGAGGTCCACCTCGTCCTGCCGGCAGGACGAGCTGCGCGAGGAACGGGTGATGGGGGCGAAGTCGAGGGTTCCGCACTTCTGGTCGGTGAGGAACCCGATGAGGCTGTCCTTCAGCTTGGCCTCCGAGTCGAATCCCTCCTTCACCGCGGCGGCCGACCCCGAACCGTCGACGACCAGCCCGCAGGGGGTGGTGAGGGCTTCCTCCTGCTTGCTGCAGGACACGAGAGCGCCGAGCGCGCACACCAGCGGGACGAGGACGGTGAGCCGGCGGGCGGCGCGGACGCTGGACCGACGACCGGTCCGGGCCGAGTGCTGCACGATGATGGTCCTTGGCCTTCCTGGAAGACGATGAGCGGTGATCACCTGCGGACGCCGTTCGAGGCATCGCCGTGCCGCGCCGGGCCCGAACGGCCGCGCGCGGACTGGTGGTCGAGGATGTGCAACGCCTGTGCGACCGCCGACGGGTCGGCGTCGCGCCCCGGCGCGTCCGGGACGTACCAGCGGTCGCTCAGCAGCCCGTCGTCGAGGCGGGCCCAGGTGCCGTCCAGGGCGATCTCCCCGGGCAGCCAGCCCGTGGGCCGCCGCCCGCTGACCTGGTCGTCCTTCCGGGCACGGGCCCAGGCGGCGTCCCAGTAGCAGGCGAGCAACTGGTTCGCCTCATCGGCGAGTTGCTGGGCCTGCTGACGGCAGACGGCGGCGGCCGTGCGCCACTCCCCGACACACTCTCCGAACCGGGCGAGCGCGGCCGGAGCCGGATCCACGGGCTCGGTGTACCGGGTCACCACCCGCACCGACTCGCTCTGGATGCGGACATGCAGCGCGCGGTGCCGTGCCAGCGTGCGGGACCGCAGCCGTGCGGTGCTGTGCCGAACCTGTGCGCGAAGCCCCAGGACGTAGGGCGGCAGGCTGTCGTCGGAAGGCGCGCTTCCGGCTGACGCGTCCGCCAGTAATTCCCGCAGACCGTCCGCGTCCCGACGGCCATGGAACCGGGCGCGTACCGAAGACAGGTACCCGGCTCTCAGTCGTCGGACCCGGACACCTATTCGACTTTTGCTGATCATTTCGAAGGTCCCCCATTCCTCGCGCGCGGTCCGGGTGGGAAGGCGCCGCGATGGGGGAGAGAGTAGCGGAGCAAAACCCCCGGAGGGATGCGGATTTCAAGGAAATCGATCACGCTCTTCGGGAGTTCCGGAAAACAACCGGATCTCGCCCGGCGGACAGCCGGATGAGCGCCTTCCGGCAATTGCGGGCGCACATCGCCGCGCTGGATACTCCAAGCCGGTGCGAGGAGGAGATGCCGTGGAAATACGCCTCGACGGGACCCACTACCCGTTGGAGACGCTGGGCCCGGGAAGGCGGCTCGGCATCTGGTTGCAGGGCTGCTCGCTGGCCTGCGCCGGGTGCATGTCCCGGCACACCTGGGACCCGGAGGCCGGGACGGTCACCACCGTCTCCGAGGTGCTCGCGCTGTGGCAACAGGCCCTCGCCGACGGGGCGGACGGCCTCACGGTCAGCGGCGGCGAGCCCCTGCAGCAGGCGGCGGCGCTCGCGGAACTCCTGGCCGGCGCGGCACGGCTGAGGGACGAGGCCCGGCGGCACGAGGGGAGCGCCGGGCCCCGCTCCACCGACCTGCTGGTGTACACGGGGTACGAGAACGAGGAGTTGACGCCGCAGCGGCGCCGGGCCCTCGTCGGCGCGGACGCCGTGATCATCGGCCGGTTCCGGGTCGCGGAGCCCACCCGGCTGGTCTGGCGCGGCTCGGCCAACCAGCGGATCGTCGCCCTGACACCGCGCGGCGCCGCCCGCTACGCCCCGTACCTGGCACAGGAGTCGGCCGGACCGCGCCTGCAGGTCGGCGCCGGCGAGGACCGGGAGCTGCGGCTCTTCGGAGTGCCGCTGCGCGGGGAACTCGCCGAGATGGAGCGCCTGCTCAGGCAGGCCGGGGTGGCCTTCACCGAGCGGAGCTGGCGGCCATGAGCATACGGGCGCGGCTCTCCTCGGGCGTGACCACCAGCACCGACCAGGACGGGTCCCGGCGCAGCTCCTGCCTGATCGCGCCGAGCAGTGCGCGGGCCGCGGTCTCGACGGACAGGCCGCCCCGGCCGGTGCCCATCAGCGGAAAGCAGATCGAGGACATCGGCAGCGACAGGAAGTCGGCCTCGCGGCACGCCAGTTCGAAGGACGCCCGCACCGCCTCGGCCAGCACGGCGGGTGTCACGTGGTAGCGCTCACCGTCGCCGACCGGGGCCGCGATCGCCGCGTGGTGGATACGCCGTACCCCCTGTGCGGCCAGCGCGCCGGAGGACGTGGCGACGACCGTGCCCGGCCGCACGGGCACGCCCGACCTGCCGTGCGTCCGCAGCCACACCCCCAGTTCGCGGGCGAGGACGTCGTCCACGATCTCGCCCGAGGCGTCCCGCAGCGCGGCGGCCCGCCGCAGGGATCCGGACACCGTGGAGCGGAAGGTCTTGGACATCTCCAGAAACGTGTTCTCCGAGGAGACGAGGATGTCCACGTCCCGCACCAGCTCGATCGGGCACACCCGGACGGTGATCCGGCCCGCCGGTGCGGCGGCTCCCGGCCGGGCGCCCGGGTGAGCGGGGCGCTGGGGCGGGATACCGGCGGCGGCAGGTGCGGCGTGCACCGGGGGTGTCGTCGGCGGCAGGGTCACCAGCTCGGGTCGGCCGCTCGCCCAGGAGTCACCGGTCCGCGGGCCGGCCGTCTCCCGTACGCACGCCTCCCGGGCCACGACCAGGACCGCCGCCGCGAGTTCGGCGATGACGTCGCGCTCCTGGCTCTTGCGGAAGCGCTCGGTCGTCACCCCGTAGACTCCCGCCGCGGCCTTCCTCCGGTCGGTGCCGGGGACCCCGCGGCGGGAGGGGAAGATGCCGAAGGTGTGGGCGGCCGCGCGGGCCAGCGGATCGCAGGAGTCGTCGTCCCGCACGGGATGCCCACCGGCCAGCCGGCGCACCGCCGCGCCCAGCAGGTCCTCGATGCCGCTCTGTTCGTCCTGTTCCCCGCTGCACAGACCGGCCGCGACGGCCGCCTCGCGCAGCGAGTCCCTGGGGCAGTGGCGCAGCCCGGGCAGACCGCGACGCCGCAGTTCCCGAAGTTCGTCTACGAGACTTTCGTGCGAGGGCAACGGGTGCATGATACGCATCGTAGTCCCGGCGGGTTAATCGCTGAAGATCCGGGAAACTCCCCGTCGCACGAAGGGATTTCGGATATCTTCATCGTCCCGCGACTTGCGCATCGGGCCGATTCGTTCCGCGCCGTGTCCCTGTGGCGTACCCAGCGCGTTTCCTGGAAGGTCGGAAGTCGATGAGCACGCCGCCCACCCGAGTCGTAGATCCCGATGACGGCGGGTTCACCAATGCCCGGGCCGTGGAGACACGTCCAGTCCTCTCCGACGTGCCGCCTGAACTGGCGGACAGGTTCCCGCTCGTCGCCGTGCTGTCCGGCGCACGGCGGCCCGCCGAGGCCGTGGTGCTGAGGGTGCGCGACCAAACGGCCCGTCACGGAGCGGCCGAGATACCCCTGGTACTCAAGTGGTACCACCGGCTGCACGCCCCCGGGCCCGATATCGAGCAGGAGTTGAGGGAACTCGGTGAGCAGTCCGCTCCCCACCTGGAACGGCTCCTGGAGACCGGCGAGGCGCACGGACACCCCTGGCACCTGTACTGGTCGCACGGCGAGGAGACCCTGGAGAGGTACCACGCCGACCACCCCCGCGGGTTAGGCCCCGAGGGCGTGAAGAACATGGTGAGCCAGCTGTACGACGCCGTCACCGCCCTTCATGAACGGGGCATCGTGCACCGGGACATCACCCCCGACAACATCATGGTGCAGACCCGCCGCGCCGACACGGCCGACCTCGTCCTCATCGACTTCGGCGCCGCCGTCCACCGGCCCGACGAGGCCGAGGAGCCCCGCACCGACTGGCGTGGCAAGCCCCTCTACCTCGCGCCGGAGGCGGGGCTGCTGCGGCAGACCGTCTCCGAGGCCGGCGACTGGTGGTCGCTCGGCATGGTGATCGCCCAACTCGCCCTCGGCAAGCACCCCATCGACTTCCGCCGCGACGAGGAGGTCCTGCGGGAGATCGCCACGCACGACCCCGACCTCGGCGGCATCGAGCACCGAGGGACCCGCCGGCTCTGCGAGGGCCTGCTCACCCGGGCGCCCGAGAATCGCTGGGACGCCGAGAAGGTGCGGGACTGGCTGGACGGCAAGGACCCCGACGTCGCCCCGCGCACCGACGAGCGGATCTTCGGCGCCGACACGACGCGCCCCGTGATCCAGCCCTTCCCTTTCATGGGCCAGGAGTTCACCGGGACCGACGCTCTCGCCCTCCATCTGGACCAGAACCACGTCTCCGCGGCACGCATGCTGGCCGCCGACGACGACCGGGCCCGACTCGTCGTCTGGCTGCGCCAGTTCGAGACCACCGGCGACCGCAGCCCCGAGGAGCTGCGCCGGCTCAAGGCCCTGCTGGACGAACTGGCGCAACCGCCGTCCGCCGCCGGTCTGGTACAGCTCCTGAACTGGCTCGGTCCCCTCCTCGACGTCTCATGGCACGGAGTGGACCTGGACGTACGGAGCATGCGCCTGCTGTGCCAGGGGGCCAGGGACGGGAACGCCGACGCCGTCGCCCTGATCCGGCACCTGGCGGACCAGCCCGCCGTCCTGACCGGACTTGCCCAGCGGCCGGGCGGCAGCGGACTGGACGAGACCGGCCGCGCGTGGCGCACCCTGCGCGCCCGGTGGGAGCCCACCGTCCGGGAGCTGCTGCGCGGCCACGAGATCGGCCGGGTCCGCGGAGCCCGGGCGGCCCTGCGGCAGACCGTGGCGGTGGACGCCTGGCTCCTGCAGCTGGCGCGCGAACCGGAACGCACCAGGAGCCGGCTCACCGACGCGGTGCTGCGCAGGCGCGCACAGTTCCTGGAACGCGTTCCCTGGTTCGACGCGCTGCTCGACTCCCAGCAGGACGACCTGCGCCTGCTCGCCGCCCACCTCCTCTGCGGCCACGCGGAGACCGCGGCGCAAGAGCTGAGGCAGCGGCGCGTCGTCGAGGAGAGCGCGCGGATCTTCGCGGCGGACCAGGACGGGCTGCGCGACGTACTGCGGCGGATGGACCGCCTGCCCACCCTGGGCT
Source organism: Streptomyces sp. NPDC085866 (assembly GCF_044541035.1). Taxonomy (NCBI): domain Bacteria; kingdom Bacillati; phylum Actinomycetota; class Actinomycetes; order Kitasatosporales; family Streptomycetaceae; genus Streptomyces; species Streptomyces sp. NPDC085866. Next base: position 175,000 of record NZ_JBITSQ010000018.1, on the reverse strand, counting down.
GGGCCCTGCTCGGCGCCACGGTCGTCACGGCCCCGTGGACCTTCGTCATCGGCCTCGCCGACGTGCTGGGCCGCGCCTCCCAGGATGCCGTGGTGACGGCCTGGCTCGAGGCGCTGCCCGCGGCCGCGTTCGTCTTCGGGGTGGAGCTGTGGACCGCGGTGTACATCGGCCCGCCGTTCTACCACCCGGAAAGGTCGTTGGCAGGCCTCCTGATCCGCAACGCGGAGCGCCCCGGCCGGCTGGCACGCACCCGGGCCGGCCTCTTCATCACAGCGGCGCTGCTCATGCTCGCCGGCTTCCTGGGCTTCTACGCGATCACCCACGCACCCTGGGTGTGGCCGCTCGCCTCGGCCGTCGCCGTCGCCGTGTGGAGCGTGCGCCGCTGCCGGGCCTGGTGGCGTCTGCGGCACCCGCGCGACCCCGAGACCGAGTGGAGCCTGCGCCGCCTCCTGGCCTGGTGGCGCGGACGTCATGAGCGCCGGAGGCTGCGGGCGGGACGGCGGCCGCCTTGGTGGAACCTGCCCCGTCTTCTGGCGTGGTGGTGGCACGGACGTCATGAGCGCCGGAGGCTGCGAGCCGGCCAACTGCCGCACGACCCCCGGCCCGAGTGGAGCCTGCGTCGTCTTCTGGTCTGGTGGTGGCACGGGCGCCATGAGCGCCGCAGGCGGCGGGCGGGCGACCGGTGGTACCGGTGGAGCCCGCACCGACTCCTGGACCGGTGGCGCAGGCTCCGTGAGCACCGGACACGGCGAGCGGGCCGCCCGCAGTCCGCGACGACAGCCGAGACGAAGTCCGAAAGCACAGGAGGACAGGCATGAGTTCGGGTCTCGCCTTCCCGACGGTGACTGCGGTGGCACCCGCCGTCACCTTCCCGCCGCCCCCGCCGCCCATCGACCCCCAGGCGGTGCCGCACACCGGCATGCTCCACCTGCACGACCCGGTCGCCCACGTCTCCTCCCACGTCGCCGACGCGGCCGGGCACGCGGTGCATCAGGCCGCCGACGCGGCGCTGCAGGTCCTCGGCTCACTCAGCGGCGTCCTGCTCGCCGGCCGGGCCGCCCTGCTCACCACCCGTGTCCTCGCCGCTGCGGCGGTGCGGGCCGCGGAGGAGCAGCGCTGCCTGGAGCGGCAACAGGAGCTGGCCGCGACGGCCGCCGAGCAGTGGCAGGCCGCCGCGTACGCCGCCGTCCGGATCAACGCCCGCAGGCGCGCCCTGCTGGCGCGGGTGGCCCGGGCCACGGCCGCGGGCGGCCCGGCCGGAGCCCCGCCGCGCCCCGACCTGCCACCGCCGCTGGAGCCGGTCGGCGAGCGACTGTGCGACCTGCGGCAGGAACTGGCCCGCAGCGAGGAGGCCGTGCGCCGGGCGGAGGAACGGCACGCGGCGTGGGAGCAGCAGCGGCTCAGCGCGGAACTGCGGCTGGACGAGGAGGACGACGCCTTTCAGCGCGCCCTGCGCGAGAGCCGGCAGCGGGCACTGCGGCGGTTCTCCACGGAGCGCACCGCCGAGGCCGAGGGACGACCGACGTCCCGGACGGCCCCCGGCCCGCGCCCCCAGCCCGGCCTGGACGTGGAGGAGGTCCGCCGGACCGGGGCGGAGATCCTCGGAGAGCTGGACCCGCACGCCGTCTCGGAGGCCGCCGAACTCGCCGCAGGGGCCGTCCGGCACGCCGTGCGCCGCGCGGCCGACGACCCCCGCCGGGCGCGCATCCACCTCAACGAGGCGCGCAAGTACGTCCGCGACGCCAACAAGGACGCGCGCCTGACCCGGGAGGCCCAGGAACGCGCCGCGCTGCACTACGACTTCCTCGTCTACGAGACCCCGAAGGGCGCCGAGGACCTCGCCCCGGCACCGGAGGCCGTGGAACTGCTCCGGCGAACCCTGGAGGACGGCGTCCAGCTGAGCAAGGACGAGCGAGACCTGGTCGAACGCGCCGTGGACGAGCGCCGCTGCGCACTGGAGGCCCTCTACGTCCGGGAGCAGTGCGCCGGCGCCGTCGAGGAACTGGCCAGGAGGTTCGGCGGGTACACCGAGGCCGGCCGGCCCGAGGGGCAGGAGATTCGCCTCGACTGGACGCCGGACGGCTGGGAGCCCGATCACTGGCTCAGGGCGACCCTGGTCGACGGCGAGCTGAGCGTGGCGACCATGTACCACGGCGACCCGGGGGAGCGGACCCCCGAGCAGCGCGCCCTCGACGACGCCCGCTGCGCGGAGACCCACGAGCGGCTCGCCGAGTTCCAGCAGATCACCCAGGGACTGGGACTGGGCCTCGAGTTCGACGTACGGACCGAAGGAGCGCTGTCGGGCGTGCTGGGGGAGGGCGCCGCGACGCTCGGCGAGCTGCCCCAACAGGACACCGGCAGCCCGGCGGACACGCGCTGGGAACCTCCACGACACAAGACCGTCGGCGGCGACGAACGCCGCTGAGACCGCCACTGAGCACCATGCCCGCACGCGGCCCGCAATCGCGTGCAACGGGGAGGAACGATGGACCTGTCCAAGGAAGACCGGCTCCCGCCCTTCGTGGAGGAGCTGATCGGAACACTCGGAGTGCACGCGCAGTACGTCCTGCACGGCAACATCCGTGACCTGCACCTGGTGGGCCGGCGCGGCCGGGACAGGTTCTACCCGCTGCTCGACGTGCTGTGGAACCCGCTGCGGGAGATCGGCTACCAGGCGCTGGTGCTCTGCGACCAGGTGGGCGGCTTCCGCGTGGCGGCGGTCGCTGACGGCGAGACACAGACCGCCCTCGAGGAACTGCTGCAGGGGCCCCGCGAGTTCCCCGGCCAGACGGCGGCGCAACGCCAGGCGGTGCTGGACCAGCTGCGGAACATCACCACCGGGTGGGCGGAGCAGCGCGAGGAGATGATGCGGGACGGACGTCGGCTGCGGCCGCTGCGGGTGGCGCTGGTGATCGACCACGCCTCCCGTCTCGTCACCGACCCGTCCCGGGTGACCCCGGACGAACGCGACTTCTTTCTCGCCTGCCTCAAACTCGCCCAGGAGGCCAAGCCCCTGGAACCCTGGACCGGCACTCCCGTCGTCCCCAGCGAACCGGGCCGGTTCAACCCGGTGATCTGGCTCGCCGAGGGGGAGCGGGACATACCCGGATGGCTGATCTCCGGCAGTGAGCGGATCCGAGCCGTCGCCGTGCCCGAGCCGGACGCGGACGAGCGCACGACGATGGCCCGTCTCCTGCGCGAGCGCTACGAGCGGTACGCCGGAAAGGGATCGGGCGGCGGTGCGGCCTCGCCCGCCGGCGCGGACGCGGAGGAGACGGCGCGGTACGTCGGCGCCTTCGCCCGGGCGGCCACCGGCATGAGCCTGCAGGCCATGGAGGAGAGCGTGAAGCTCGCCCGCTCCCGCGCCATGCCGTTCGCCGCCATGCCCGACGCAGTACGGATCTACCGGCTGGGCGTGGAGAAGAACCCCTGGAGCCGGGGCGAGATACGTCAGCGCATCCTCGACGGGGAGAACCCCAAGAACGAGCGGTCCATCCCCCGCCGGGTGCTGGGGCAGGAGGCGGCCGTGGCGATGACCCTGGACATCCTCAAGCGTGCCGCGCTGGGGCTCTCCGGGGCGCAGGCGACCAGCCCGGGACACCGGCCGCGCGGTGTGCTGTTCTTCGCCGGCCCGACCGGAACCGGCAAGACGGAACTGGCGAAGGCCGTGGCCTCCGTCCTCTTCGACAGCGACCAGGCGTATCTCCGCTTCGACATGAGCGAGTTCTCGGCCGCCCACTCCGCCGACCGGCTCGTCGGCGCGCCCCCTGGCTACGTCGGCTACGAGGCGGGCGGCGAACTGACCTCCGCCGTACGGGAGAACCCCTTCCGCGTCATCCTCTTCGACGAGATCGAGAAGGCCGACAAGGGCATCCTCGACAAGTTCCTGCAGGTTCTGGAGGACGGCAGGCTCACCGACGGACAGGGGGTCACCACCTACTTCAGCGAGTGCGTGCTCATCTTCACCTCCAACCTCGGTGTCCAGCGCACGGACCCGGAGACCCAGGAACGCAAGTGGATCGTCGAACCGGGCACGCCTTACAAGGAGTTGGAGGCCACCGTCAAGGACAACGTCAAGAAGCACTTCGAGAACGTCATAGGCCGGCCGGAGCTGATGAACCGGATCGGCGGCAACGTCGTCGTCTTCGACTTCATCTCCGACGCGGTCGCCAAGCAGATCTTCGATCTGCAGTTCGGCAACATCCAGCGCCAGCTGGCCCAGGGACACCGACTGGCCCTGGAGATCGAGGACAACGCCCGCAGCGAGCTGCTGGACCACTGCACCCGGGACAAGTGGAACGGCGGCCGTGGCATCGGCATGGTGCTGGAGACGCATCTCATCAACCCGCTCGCCCGGGAGCTGTTCGCGGCGCCCGACCTCGGGCCGGACACCACGGTCGTGGTGACGGACGTGCGGGAGAGCGAGAGCGGACGGGTGGACACGACGGTCGTGCTCAAGAAGGGAGACGCCGGTGACGGAGGCATCTGACTTCGATGACGACGATTGGGATTCCGTCGACCAGTTCGCCCCACCCCCACCCCCACCCCCGACGCCCGTCGGTACCAAGTGCGGGCGATGCGACGCGATCGTCCCCGTCGGCATGGCCGCGTGTCCCAGATGCCGCACCCCGGTCGGCTCGGGCCGGCCGAGTCCCCGGATCCCGGGGCGCGCGGTGCGGCTGGTCTTCCGCGGCGGCCGGCACCTCGACGTGCCGCGCGGCTCGGAGATCCGGCTGGGGCGTAGCAGCAGTTGGGCCCCCGAGGCGTCCGAGCTGCTGGCCGACGAGGACACGGTCTCGGCCCAGCACGCGACCCTCGACCACGCCTCGGACGGGACGGCCTGGCTGACCGAGGTCCCGCAGGGCGCAACCAACGGCACCCGCGTCAACGACAGCGTCCTGGTGCCGGGTTCCCGGGTCCGCCTGCGCGACGGCGACCGGGTCGAACTCGGGCCCGGGGTCGAATTCATCGTCCGGGGGATCGCGGAGGAGTCCAGGGAGGCGGCGTCCTAGCGGTGGGCGGCCCGGGAGCCGCCGAGCGCGTCAGTGGCCCTGGGAATCCAGGCAGTGCGACCGCTGCGTGATGGGGGCGACGGCCTTGGACAGGTCGATCATCACCGCGTCGACGGCCCGCACGCCGGGGGAGATGGTCACCTCCACGGCGGGGGTGCGGCCGTAGGAGACGAGGACCTTCTTCCCCGACTGCCGGGACCGTGCCAGTTCGAGCAGCCAGTCCACGCCGTTCACGCTCATGCACGGGTCGGGCGACGGGCCGGGCGAGACCAGCCCGCACCGGGCAGTGACGGCGCCACCGCCCCAGGCCTCGGCGCCGGTCACCCCCACCCCTTCGCGGTCGTGACCGTCCAGTCGCCCGGGCCAGCGCCCGGCCAGGCCCGTACACGCCGGCCCGGACGCCCGCTCGGCCGCGCGCAGCCCGTACCGCGCACCGCCGCCCTGTCCGGCCCACCATCCCCAGCCGCCCGCGGCCACCAGGACCGCCAGCGCCCCGGCCCCGACCGCGTACCGCATCCTCACTACAGCCCCCGTGTGTCGTGGTTCCGGCACCAGCCGGTGATCAGTCGCCTCGGAACCTACCGCACCCCAAGATCCGTCCCCCATGGGGCGGTTGAGATACTCCTTTCTCGTGAAGACGCGACCGTTGCTGTGGACCGCAGCCTGCCTGCTGCTGGCCTCCTGCCATGCCGGCATGGCCACCGCCGATCCCTCCGGGGAGAAGAGCGGGCCCGTTCCCGCCGGCCGGCGTGCGGCCGCGCCCGACCTCAGGGGCGACAGTCTGGACGGCAAGCCTCTGCGTCTGTCCGACTACCGCGGCAAGGTCGTGGTGCTCAACGCGTGGGCCTCCTGGTGCGGCCCCTGCCGGGCCGAGGCGCCCGAACTCGACGCGGCGCAGAAGCACCTCGCCGCCGAGGGCGTTCAGGTGCTCGGGCTGAACACCGACACGGAGCCCGTCAACGGCCGGTCCTTCCAGCAGGACCACCACCTGGCCTACCCCAGCTTCAGCGACCCCTCCGGCCGCAAGGTGCTGACGTTCCCCAGGGGTTCGGTGCCGCAGGGGGTGCCGTTCACGGTCGTCATCGACACCCGCGGCAGGATGGCGAACGTCCACAGCGGGCCCGTCACCGAACGGGACGTGCGCGACCTGGTGAGGCCGCTCGTACGGTCCTGAAGGGCCGTCGGCCCTGCTCCGTCAGCCGGACCCGCCGCCCTGCAGGGCGGCCACGGCGCTCTTCGCGGCCTTGATGGCCCCCTTGTTGATCTCGTCCGTGCTCGGGGCCTTCTTCGTCTCGAAGTCGCTGCCGTTGTAGGTGACGATCACCAGCGCGTTGGAGACGCGGGCCAGCACCACGCCCTCGCGGGTCTCCTGCTTGTCCTCGGTGGTGAGGTTCACGATGGAGTACGCGGTGTCACCGAGCCCCGGAACGGCCCCTCCGCCGCTCTTCTCGGTGACGCGCTGCTCGTACTCCTTCTTCGCGTCCTGCTCCGACCCGGTGACCTCGAAGGAGACGTCGAGCCAGCGGTAGTCGTAGCCCTGCAGGGCGTTCCAGGAGCAGGTGCGGCGCAGCGCGGTGTCGGTCGAGGGGATCTCCTTGCCCGCCGTCTTGGCCCCGGGCACCAGCGACTTGAGGGTCGCCACGGGCACGCTCGTGCAGGGGGTGGGCGCGGTGTCGTACGACTTCGACGCCGCGGTGGAGGACGGGGCGGAGGCCGACCGGGTGGGCGTCCCCTGGGCGGACCGGTGAGCGTCGGCGGACGGCGTGGCCGGGCCCGACGACATCGCCCAGCCGGCGCAGGCCAGCACGGCGACCGGCGTCAGACGCGCGGTGAGGGCGAGCGGCAGAGGAAGAGAACGCACGGCTCACTTCTCGTGGGGGAGGGGGTGCGGAGGGGGGTCCGCATGGTGGACTGCGACGACAGTGTCACACGACTCCCTGTGGGGCGGAAGTGCCAACTCGCTGTGTGCCTGCATGGTGACGGAGCCCGACGATCGACGTCCCGTGTGCCCCTTTTTGTCCGCGAGTTGAGCGCGGGCCGCGCGGGTCGGTCGCGGGTTACGGCACCCGGGCCGTCCACTCCGGGGACGTGAACTTCGTACGGGCCAGCTCCTGTGCCCGCGCCAGCTCCTCGTCGGTCACCCGGCCCTTCACGAGTCCGTACCGCCCCCGGAACGACTCGATCATCCGCTCGATGACGGCCTCGCGCGGCAGCCCCGTCTGCCGCCGCAGCGGATCGACCCGCTTCTTCGCGCTCTTCGTCCCCTTGTCGGACAGCTTCTCCCGCCCGATCCGCAGCACCTCGACCATCTTGTCCGCGTCGATGTCGTACGACATCGTCACGTGGTGCAGTACGGCGCCGGGCCCGCCGTCGGCGCCGACGACCCGCTTCTGCGCCGCGCCCGCGATCTTGCCCTGGTCGGTGGCGATGTCGTTCAGCGGCTGGTACCAGGCGCGGATCCCCATCTCGCCGAGGGCACCCAGCACCCAGTCGTCCAGGTAGGCGTAGCTGTCCTGGAAGGACAGGCCCTGGACCAGTGACTCCGGCACGGACAGCGAGTAGGTGATCGTGTTGCCCGGCTCCACGAACATGGCGCCGCCGCCGGAGATCCGCCGCACCACCTCGATGCCGTGCCGGGCGGCGCCCTCCGGGTCCACCTCGTTGCGCAGCGACTGGAAGCTGCCGATGATCACCGCCGGGGCGCCCCATTCCCAAACCCGCAGCGTCGGCGGCCGCCGACCCGCGGCGACCTCGGCGGTGAGGACCTCGTCCAGGGCCATGTGCAGCGCCGGGGACTGCGGGCGCTCGTGGATCAGCTGCCAGGCGTAGTCGGTCCAGTCCGTGGCGTGCGCGAGCGCCCGGCGCACCGCGGTCCCGACGCCCTCCGAGGTCAGCCCGTACATCACGGTCCCCTCGGGCAGCGCCGCGTCGATCCGCGCGGCCAGTCCGGACGCGTCCGTGTCCGCCGGAGCACCCTCCAGCGCACGGTTCACCGCGTCGAGTGCCTCGTCCGGCTCCAGGAAGAAGTCGCCCGCCACGCGCACGTGGCGCAGCACGCCGTCCTCGACCTCCACGTCCACGACGACGAGCTTGCCGCCGGGCACCTTGTACTCACCGTGCACTGCCTGGGCCTCCGTTCTGCCGCACGAGATCAACGTCGCAGGTGGTCGCGGTGTTCCCGGGCGGCGATCGCCTCCGTCACGGCGTCCGGTGCGTCACAGCGCGCGGGGCCGGACCAGTCCGCTCTCGTAGGCGAGGATGGTCGCCTGCTCCTCGCCCTGGCGACCCCGGTCGTACTGCTGGCCGTGCGCTGGATCGGGCAGCGCCCGGCGGGCACGGTCTCCTCCGTGACCGGGAGGCTCCGATGGCGTTGGCTGACCCTGTGCGTGCTGACGGCCCTGCCGATCGTCGGCCTGGCGATGGGCGGCATGCTCCTGCTGCCCGCTGACGGCGGCGAGGAGTTCCGGTGGGCGGGATGGTCGGTCTTCGGGCCCGCACTGGCCATGCTCGTCGTCCTGGTTCCCCTGCAGGCGGCCGCCGAGGAGTACGTCTTCCGGGGCTGGCTGACGCAGGCCGTCGGCGCCTTCCTGCGCTCGCCCTGGTGCGCGCTCCTGCCCCAGGCCGGCCTGTTCGCCGCCGCCCACGGCTGGGGCACGCCCTGGGGGTTCGCCGACCTGGTGGTGTTCGGAGCGGCGGCGGGCTGGCTGACCTGGCGCACGGGCGGTCTGGAGGCGTCCATCGGGCTGCACACGGTCAACAACATCCTCGCCTTCGCCTTCTCGGCGGCCACCGTCGACGGGCTCAAGAGCGACGAGACCGCGGCGGACGCGACCTGGCCGCTGGTCGCGTTCGACGTCGCGAGCATCGCGCTGTACACGGCAGCGGTGGTGTGGCTGCTCCGCCGCCGCCCGACGGCCCGGACGGCCCCCGCGCCGCTCCCGCCCGTCCAGCCACCCGCCTTCGCCACCCCGTACGCACCCGTCACGGGCTTTCCCGTGGCACCGCCCTGGGCGGGACGTCCGGCACCGGGCACACCGGAAATCCCCGCCCAGGAGAGTCCTGTTCAGGAAGAACCCCACCCTTGGAGCGGCGCCACGACCGATCGATAGCCTGCTGATCGACGGACGTGCGCAACAGCGAGGTGAGAGATGCGGTTCACCACCCGGCCCACCCTTCAGGGCACCTTCGGCATGGTGTCCTCCACCCACTGGCTGGCCTCCCAGTCGGCGATGGCGGTACTGGAGGGCGGCGGCAACGCCTTCGACGCGGCCGTGGCCGGCGCGTTCGTGCTGCACGTGGTGGAGCCGCACCTGAACGGGCCCGCCGGCGAGGTGCCGATCCTGCTCGCCCCGGCGGGCGGCGAGGTGCGCGTGCTGTGCGGGCAGGGCGTGGCCCCGGCCGGCGCGACGGTCGCGCACTACAAGGGGCTCGGTCTGGATCTCGTACCCGGTACCGGACCGCTCGCGGCCGCGGTGCCCGGCGCCTTCGACGCCTGGCTGCTGCTCCTGCGCGACCACGGCACCAAGTCCCTCGACGACGTCCTGAAGTACGCCATCGGGTACGCCGAGCACGGGCACGCGCCCGTGGAGAACGTCGGCGCGACCGTGGAGAGCGTCCGGGAGCTGTTCGAGACCGAGTGGACCTCCTCGGCCGAGGTGTACCTGCCGGCCGGCAGGGCGCCGCGGCCCGGGGAGCTGCTGCGCAATCCCGCGCTCGCCGCCACCTGGAAGCGGCTGCTCGCCGAGACCGCCGGGACCGGCGACCGGGAGGCGCGCATCGATGCCGCGCGCGAGGTGTGGCGCTCCGGCTTCATCGCAGAGGCGCTGGTCCGGCAGTCCCGGCGGCCCACGCTGGACACCAGCGGCGAACGGCACACCGGCACCCTCACCGCGGCCGACCTCGCAGGCTGGTCGGCGAGCTACGAGGCGCCGGTGACGTACGACTGGAACGGCTGGACCGTGTGCAAGGCCGGCCCCTGGAGCCAGGGCCCCGTCCTCCTCCAGCAGCTCGCGCTGCTCCCGCCCGAGCTGCCCGCCTACGGCTCTGCCGACTACGTCCACCTGCTGGTCGAGGGCTGCAAGCTCGCCATGGCCGACCGCGAGGCCTGGTACGGGGACGCGGCCGAGGTGCCGCTCGCCGAGCTGCTCTCGGACGGCTACAACGCCGGGCGGCGCCTCCTGGTCGGCGCCAAGGCGTCGTACGAGCTGCGCCCCGGCAGCCCCGGCGGACGCGCTCCGCGCCTTCCCGTCCAGGCACGCGCGCGCGTGGAGGCCGGTCAGGACACCGGCTTCAACCCGATGGGCGCGGGCGAGCCGACCGTCGCCGAGCCCCGGGTCGCCGCCGACGGCAGCACCCGGGGTGACACCTGCCACCTGGACGTCGTCGACCGCTGGGGCAACATGATCGCGGCCACGCCCAGCGGTGGCTGGCTGCAGTCCAACCCGGTCGTGCCGGAGCTGGGCTTCCCGCTCGGCACGCGGCTGCAGATGACCTGGCTGGAGGAAGGGCTGCCGAACTCCCTCACCCCGGGCCGCCGCCCTCGCACCACCCTCACCCCGTCCCTGGCCCTGCGCGACGGTGTCCCGGTACTCGCGTTCGGCACGCCCGGCGGCGACCAGCAGGACCAGTGGCAGCTGCACTTCCTCCTCGCCGCCGTCCTGCGCGCCCCGGTCCGTGGCGGCCTCGACCTGCAGGGCGCCATCGACGCCCCGAACTGGCACAACGACAGCTTCCCCAGCTCCTTCTACCCGCGCGGCCGCCGCCCCGGCAGCGTGACCGTGGAGTCCCGCACGGACCCGGACGTGATCGAGGAGCTGCGGCGGCGCGGCCACGACGTCACCGTCGGCCCCGGCTGGTCGGAGGGCCGCCTGTGCGCGGTGGCCCGGGACCCGGAGACCGGCGTGCTCTCGGCCGCGGCGAACCCGCGCGGGATGCAGGGATACGCGGTCGGCCGGTGACGGGAGGTGCGGCACCCGCTCTTCATCCCGATTCCACCTGGCGTCCACCGGACGGGCGGGGATTGTCAGTGGCGCGTGTTCTCATGGACGCATGATCCAAGACACGGAAACCATCGACGAGTTTCTCACCCGCTGCTCGGCAGACGTCGAGGAAGCGGTCCGCAAGGCCGCCGCCACCGAGATCCTGCCCCGCTTCCGCCGCCTCGCCGAGCACGAGGTGGACCAGAAGAGCGGACCGCACGACCTGGTGACCGACGCCGACCGGCTCGCCGAGCAGCAGCTCACCGAAGACCTCGAGGCACTGCTGCCCGGTTCGGTGGTGGTCGGCGAGGAGGCGGTGCACGCCGACCCGGCGACGTACGACGCGATCCAGGGCGAGGCGCCCGTCTGGATCATCGACCCGGTGGACGGCACCCGGCAGTTCGTGCACGGCGACGACGGCTTCTGCACCCTGGTCGCGCTCGCCCACCGGGGCACCGTCCTGGCCTCCTGGACCTACGCCGCCGCGCGGGACCAGCTCGCCACGGCCGTCCGCGGCCGGGGCGCCTTCCTCGACGGCGAGCGGCTGCTCGCGGGCCCGCCCGCACCCGGCCGTGACCTCACCGTCGCCACCTCCCACCCCGATTTCACCACCGACGAGCAGAAGCGCGCGCTGCGCGCCCTGTGGACCGACGGCCTCGCCCCGCGCCCCTGCGGCTCGGCGGGCCTGGAGTATCTCGCCCTGGCGCGGGGCGAGTTGGACGCGGTCGCCTTCTCCTGGGAGGCCGCCTGGGACCACGCGGCGGGCCTGCTCCTGGTCGAGGAGGCGGGCGGCATCCACCTCACCCGCACCGGCGAGCCGTTCCGGGTGACCGGCGCCAACGTACTGCCGTTCACCGCCGCCCGGGACGCCGACACCGCCCGCCGGATCGTGGATCTGCTGCGCACCGGCGCCTGAGCCACCCGGCCCCGGGGTGTGTCAGTCCCCCGGCATATCCTGAACCTGAGTGGCCATCGGCTGACGAAGGGGTCCGAAGGTGCCGTCGATGCTCGATGCAGTCGTGGTGGGTGCGGGACCGAACGGACTGACCGCTGCCGTGGAGCTGGCCCGCCGGGGCTTCTCCGTCGCCCTGTTCGAGGCACGGTCCACCGTGGGCGGCGGCGCCCGCACCGAGGAGCTGACCCTCCCCGGATTCCGGCACGACCCGTGCTCGGCCGCCCACCCCCTCGGCATCAACTCGCCCGCGTTCCGCGCGCTGCCCCTGGAGCGCTACGGCCTCCAGTGGCTGCACGCCGACCTGCCCATGGCGCACCCGTTCCCGGACGGCTCCGCAGCCGTGCTGGCCCGTTCCGTCGCCGAGACGGCCGCCTCCTTCGGCCCGCGCGACGCGGGCGCGTACCGCAGACTGGTCAGGCCGTTCCTGCCCAGGTGGGACACGCTCGCCCGGGACTTCATGTCCCTGCCGCTGACCGCGCTGCCGCGCGACCCGGTCACCCTCGCCCGCTTCGGCCTGGCCGGGCTGCCGCCCTCCACCGTGCTGATGCGCCGCTTCCACGACGAGCGGTTCAAGGCCCTCTTCTCCGGCCTCGTCGCCCATGTCATGGCCCCGCTGAACGGCCTCGCCACCAGCGCCGTAGGCCTGGTCTTCGCGCTCGCCGCGCACGCCCGCGGCTGGCCCGTGGCCCGCGGCGGCTCCCAGGCGATCTCCGACGCCCTCGCCGCCTACCTCCAGGACCTCGGCGCCGCCGTGCACACCGACTACGAGGTCAAGCGCCTGGACGACCTGCCGCCCGCCCGCGCGTACGTCTTCGACACCTCACCCGCCGCGCTCGCCCGGATCGCCGGCTTCGGCGGTTACTACGACCACTACCGTTACGGCCCCAGCGTCTTCAAGATCGACTACGCGCTGGACGGCCCGGTCCCGTGGACCGCCCCCGAGGCCCGGGGCGCCGGCACCGTGCAGATCGGCGCGAGCAAGGGCGAGATCGGCACCGCCCTGCGGGCCGCGTCCCGCGAGGGCCGCGCCCCCGACAGACCGTTCATGATCACCGTGCAGCCCAGCGTGGCCGACCCCACCCGGGCTCCCGAGGGCAAGCACGTCTTCTGGGCGTACGGCCACGTCCCGAACGGCTGGACCGGCGACCTCACGGACGCCATGGAACGCCAGCTGGAGCGGTTCGCCCCCGGCTTCCGTGACCGGATCCTCGCCCGAGCCATCGCGGGCCCGGCCGAGATGGCCGCGCGCAACGCCAACTACGTCGGGGGCGACATCGCCTGCGGCGCGGCCTCCGGACTCCAGCTCCTGCTGCGCCCCAGACTGTCCCTGTTCCCGTACCACACCCCCCATCCGGCCGTCTTCATCTGCTCCTCGGCCACCCCGCCGGGACCCGGCGTGCACGGCATGTCGGGGCACAACGCGGCGAAGGCCGTGTGGAGAAGGCTGAGGCAGGCATGATCACCATCACCCTGGCCCAGGGCGACATCACCCGACAGAGCGCCGATGCGATCGTGAACGCGGCCAACTCCTCCCTGCTCGGCGGAGGAGGCGTGGACGGCGCGATCCACCGCCGCGGCGGCCCCGCGATCCTGGAGGAGTGCCGGGGGCTCCGGGCCTCCCACTACGGCAAGGGCCTGCCCACGGGCCAGGCGGTCGCCACCACGGCGGGCAACCTGGACGCCCGCTGGGTCATTCACACGGTGGGTCCCGTCTGGTCCGCCTCCGAGGACCGCTCCGGCCTGCTCGCCTCCTGCTACCGGGAGTCCCTCCGCGTGGCCGACGAGCTGGGAGCCCGTACGGTCGCGTTCCCGGCGATCTCCACCGGCGTGTACCGATGGCCGATGGAGGACGCGGCACGGATCGCGCTCGACACGGTGCGAGCCGCCCGGACAGCTGTGGAAGAGGTGCGGTTCGTCCTCTTCGACGAACGGGCGTACGAGGTGTTCACCAGAGAACTCGGCTGAGGGAACGCCGACGCCGGGCGGCCTTCGCCGCTTTGCTCGCCGCAGGACCGGTGCACGGAGCGGGCAGGCGTAGGGGGAGTGCGCCTGCCCGCCCCGGCGTGCGATACCCCGCCGGGAGGTCAGGACGGAAGAGGTACCGCGGGCCCCGTCGAGGAGCCATCCCGTACAGCGCAGCGGGCGCGCGGGGTGTCACCCCTGCCGGGTCGTCATCCGCTGCCCGTGTGCAGCAGGTCCCCATCGGCGCGTTCGCCGTGTTCGCGCAGCGCGATCCGGGCCAGCTTCGTCAGCATCATGCCGTTGCGGATCCTGACCATGTAGTCCACGGGGAGTCCGTGCATCCGGGTCCCGGGCCCGCGCAGCGGGTGCCAGTCGAGGACGAAGAGCGTGTGCTCGCCCCAGGGGATCAGGTTCATGGCGATACGGGCCGCACCGAAGGGATCCGCCTTCGCCTCCAGCTCCAGGCGGTGCCGCGGCTCGCAGATGCGCACGACGCAGGTGTCGTCCAGGGTCAACGGGCCGACGCCGACCCGGACTTGCAGGCGTGCGCCCACGGCGGGCCACTGCGGGTCCGCGGCGAGCACCTGCTGGGTTCCGGTCACCCACTCCCCGTAGCGATGGCCGTCGGCGAGCAGGCTCCAGACCTCGGACGGCGAGCTCAGGATCAGACGGCGGTTGCGGGCCACGCCGACCACACTCCTTCCGGAGATGCCTTCTGTGGGACGGGGGACGGGGGACGAGGGAGTCTCTCGACAGTAGCCGCGCGGTACACCTGGGGCATCCGGAGGCGCTGGTGGCGGCCGCCCCGGTCGTCCGACCTGCGGGCCATGGTGATCAACTGCACCCTCAAGCGTTCGCCGGAGGTCAGCAACACCCAGGGGGCATCGACCGGAGCACCGCCATCATGGCCGCGCAGGGCGTGCAGGCGGATGTCGTCCGGGCGGTGGATCATGACACACCTGGGCTACACCATCCCGCCGCAGGCGGAAGCGGGTTGGATCGGAGAACCACGAACACCGGTAGGGCGGCGCGGCCGGTCCGGGACATCGCGCGGGGACGCGGACATGCTCGTACGGTGAGAGAAGGACGCCCTTGTTCACCCGTACGGGCGTGTGTCTCAGGAGGTTGAACCGATGACCACCGCCGCAGAGATCATGCATTCCGGGGCCCAGTGGATCCCGGCGACCGAGACCCTCGACCGGGCCGCGCAGCTGATGGCCCGTCTGAACGTGGGTGCGCTGCCCGTCAGTGACGCCGACGAACGACTGTGCGGCATCGTCACGGACCGTGACATAGTCGTGAAGTGTGTGGCCAAGGGGCACGATCCGTCGAAGGTGACGTGCGGAGACCTGGCCCAGGGCACGCCGCGCTGGATCGACGCGAACGCGACCGTGGAGCAGGTGCTGGACGAGATGTCCACGAACCAGATACGCCGGCTGCCGGTGATCCAGGAGAAGAAGCTCGTCGGCATCATCAGCGAGGCCGATCTGGCCAGGCATCTGACGGACCGCCAGATCCACGACTTCGTCGAGAGGGTCTACGCCTGACGCCGACCGAGGTCACCCACCCAGGAGCCGGCGCTTCTGGCTCTCGAACTCCTCTTCCGTCAGGGCCCCCTGTGCCTTCAGGTCGGCCAGCTGCTTGAGCTGATCGATCCTCTGGGTCATCTCGTCGGGGGCCGCGGCCTGCGCTGCGGGAGGAGCGGAAGGAGCGGGCGGCGCCGGCTCCTGCTGTGCAGAGGCCTGCTGCTGTTCGTAGTCCTGCTGCGCCCATCGCCCCGCCTGCCGTCGCGAGACGCGGTTGGACACGGCGGTGGCGGTTCCGGCGACGACGGCGGTGCGTGCGACGCCCCGAAGCAGTCCGGGCATGTTCGGTCATCTCCCATGATTCGGTCCGGCCGTTCAGTCGACCGGTGTTCGGTCCCGTCGTTCGGGCGACCGGTGTCGGTACGGCCGTTCAGGCGACCGCGGAGCCGCCGGGGGGAGTCGTCTCCTCCGTGGCGTCCAGGGACGCCAGCAGGGCCTGCACCGGGATACGGCCGCTCGCGACGAGCTGTGCCCCGCTGCGCCTGAGCGCGCGGGCGAGGGGAGCGGCCCACACGTTCTCGTACACCAGCACCGCGGCCGAGTTGCCGGGCTCCAGCGCGTTGCCGGCCTCGTCCAGGTCGCTCTGATCCAGCACGCCGGCCGAGGCGCCCTCGAAGACGGTCAGATCGACCTCGTCGCCGAGGTCCCGCAACTCCATCGCGACGACCGAGCCGTCGGTCTCCTTGCGCAGGAAGGCGAGGTCGATGATCCGGACGAGGCCGCGCTCGACGAGATCCACCAGCAGGGGGAACGCCTCGCCCGTCATACGGTTGCCGGGGAACTCGATGACCAGGTAGTCGACCGGGCCCATATCTTCGATGCCGTTCATGGCCACTCCTCGGGAACAGGGAGGGGGCCGTCCGCGGCTCCGTGGCAGTGCCCCCGCGTCGGCGGTCGTCAGCCCTCCTGGCCATTCCAGCACGCGCCCCAGAGCCTCGCACATCCGCGCGCGACGCCCCCTCTGCCCCGGCCTCCGGGTGCCGCCGGGTGCTCCGGCCCCCACTCTGGTCGCAGGGCAAGGAGCGTCGAAGGGAAAGGCGCGTCGAAGGGACATGAGCAACGCCATGCCGACCACCGCGTGGGCGCCGTCCGCGGCCGGGCGCCGGTCGCACCGCCGCAGCGCGCTCGCGGGACCCTGATGGGACAGGGCGGGCAGGGAGAGCGGCGTCCCGGGCCGGGGTGGTGGCAGCGGCGCACCACCGCGCTGGTGGCCCGGGCGAAGTCGCTGCACAAAGAGGCCGAGACCCGGTTCCCGGTCGTCACCCATCTCGCGGACCGCATGGTGTCCGTGAACATCTTCGACTCCGCGACCCGGCTGGCCGCGCAGTGCTTCCTCACCGCCGTCCCGCTGCTGTTCGTGGTCGCGGCCTACGCTCCGCAGCTGCTGAGGCAGCAGCTGGTCAGGTCCGTGCACGCGGTGCTGGGCCTGACGGGTGCCGCCCAGGCCGAGCTGGAGAAGGTGCTCCAGCCGACCACGGAGGATCTGCGGCAGGCCACCGGCGTCGTCGGCGGACTGATGGTGCTGATCTCGGCCACCGCCGTCAGCCGGGCCCTGCAGCGGCTCTGCAAGCGCGCCTGGGAGATCCCCAGAGCGGGCACCCGCGTCGCCCCCTGGCGCTGGGTGGCCTGGCTCGTCCTGTGGCTCGGGTCGATGCTCCTGCAGGGCCCGATGCGCGACGGGTTCGGCCTGGGCGCCTGGCTGGGCATCCCCCTCACCCTGGTGACCGCGGTGGGCCTGTGGTGGTGGACGCAGCATCTGCTGCTCGGCGGCCGGATCACCTGGATGCCCCTGCTGCCGGGTGCTGTCATCACGGCGGTCGTCCTGACCGTCCTGACGAACACCGCGCCGCTGTACATGCCCAGGGCCATCAACCGGGCCCTGGCCGACTACGGCTCCCTCGGCCTGGTGTTCCTGCTGCTGTCCTGGATGATCGTGGTCGCCGTCGCGGTCGCCGTCAGCATCAGCGTGGGCGCCGTCGCCGCACAGGAGCCCCCGCTGGCGAGACGCCTGGGCAGCCCGCCGCCGCAGTGGAGCCGGGAGACCTAGGGCCTGTCCGGCCATTCCTGCCTGCCGCGTGGCCCGCCCTCCGGGCGGACGACGGGAATGTGACGACAGGCCTCGGCGTCCTCCGTTCGGCCTGCCCAGCGCGCGCCGCGCCGGTGCGGCTGACGCAATGGGGGTTCAGGCACCCCCACTGCGCCGGAGGCACCGTGACCGAGCCGCCCGCCCCGCACCCCCCGAGCCCGGACCACGAGCCCGCGGCCGACGGTGAAGCAGGGGCGCGCCGGAGCGGGGGCGGGGCGGCCGCGCGCGCCGCACGCGGCACCGCCTCGGCCGTGCTGATCGTGCTGACCTGCATCCTCGTCCCCGTCGCCCTGCTCGCGGTCTGGGTGAAGGACATCGCGCTCGACACCGACCGGTACGTGTCCACGGTCGCGCCGCTGGCCACGGACCCGGCCGTCCAGGACGCGGCGGTCCACCGGATCACCGAGGCCGTGGGCGCCCGGGTGAACGGCCCGCAGGTCGCCGCCGACATCGCCACCTGGCTCCAGTCCCAGGGGCTGCCGCCCCGCGCCGCCGACGCGCTCAAGGGGCTGGGGCCGCAGATCGACTCCGCCGTGAACCAGGCGGTGACCAAGATCGCCACCCGTGTCGTCGACAGCGACGTGTTCGCGACGACCTGGCGCACCGCCAACCGCGCCGCCCACCAGGCCGTCGTGCACGCCCTGACCGGCGAGGGCCGCGGAGCCGTCGGGGTCAGCGGCGGCACGGTCACCCTGAACGTCGGTACGGCCGTCGACGAGGTGAAGAAGGAGCTGGTCGACGCGGGCCTGAAGCCCGCCGAGAAGATCCCGGACGTGGACAAGCAGATGGTGCTCTTCCACTCCGACCAGCTCGCCAAGGCCCGTAAGGGCGCACACCTGCTCGACGTCGTCGGGAACTGGTTCCCCGTCCTCGTCGTCCTCCTCGGCGCCCTGGGCGTCTTCCTGGCCCGCCAGCGACGCCGGGCCCTGGCACGCACCGCCCTCGGCGCCGCCTTCGCCTGTCTGGTGGTGGCCGTCGCCCTGGTCGTCGCCCGCCGCTACTACCTGGACCACCTGCCGCCCCAGGTGCAGTCGAAGGCCGCCGCCGCGGCCGTCTTCGACACCCTGCTCCGCTTCCTCAAGGTCAGCCTGCGGACGGCCGTCGTCCTGGGCGTGGTCATCGCCCTCGGCGCCTACCTCGTCGGTCCGGGCCGCCTGCCCGTGGCCGTCCGGGGCGCCTCCGACAACACCGCGGACTCCGCCGCCCGGTGGGCGGCCGCCCACCACGTCCACACCGGGCGCGTCGGCACCTGGACCCTGGCCTACCGCAAGGGCCTCACCCTCGCCGCGCTGCTGGTCGTCGTGCTCGTCTTCGCGCTCTGGAACCACCCGACCGTGCTCACCGTCCTGCTCCTGGTCGTCGTCCTGCTCGCCGTGCTGGCCGTGCTCGCGGTGCTCGCGGCCGGCGGCCGCACCGAGCAGGACGCGGTCCGAGCGGCGCCGCAACCGCCCGCCGACCGGCCCTGACAGCAAGCGCGAGGGGCCGCCGGACCCGTGTGAACTGCGCCGGAGCGCGAAGCCTGCGATTCTGATCGAGTGGAGCGCCGCCCACTGCCTCACGGACCGTGGTGGTGACCCGATGGCCACGAGGAAAGAGAACACCGGGGGACCGGCCGACGTGTGTGCCGATCCCCTGGGCGAGCCGTTCCTGCAGACTCGGTTCGCCCCGCCGGCCAGGCCGGCCACCTTCCTGCGCCGCCCGCGGCTGGTCGAACACCTGGACAAGGCCCTCGGCACGCCGCTGACGATGGTCAACGGCTCGGCCGGGGCCGGCAAGACCCTGCTGGTCGCGGACTGGGCCGCCGGACTCGGGCGACCGGTCGCCTGGTTCACCAACGAGGCCGGGGACCAGGGCGCCGGCATGTTCTGGGCCTACGTGCTGCACGCCCTGCGCGCCGCCGGCGTACCGCTCTGCGCCGACATCGGCTGCCCCGCGGACGCGAGCCACGTGGACCACAAGCTGCTGGCGCGCCTGGCCGACGAACTCAGCGGCCACGACCGGCCCGCGATCCTGGTCCTCGACGAGTTCGACCGCCAGACGGCCCCCCAGACCGCGGAGCAGCTGGAGTTCGTCCTGCACCACGCCGGGCCCGGACTGCGGCTGATCCTCGTCACCCGCACCGAACCGCTGCTGCCGCTGCACCGCTACCGGGCGGCCGCTGCCATGACCGAGATCCGGGACGCCGAGCTGGCCTTCACCCCCGACGAGGCGGCCGACCTCCTGGAGCTGCACGGCCTGCGGCTCCCGGCCGACGCCACCCGGGCCCTGGTCGAGCGCACCCGGGGCTGGGCCGCCGGACTGCGCCTGTGCGCCATGGCCGCCCAGGAGAGCGAGGATCCCGAGGCCTACCTCAGGGAGTTCGAGGCGGGCCGGAGCACGGTCGCCGACTTCCTCCTCGCCGAGGTGCTGAAACGGCAGACGGCCCGCACCCAGGACCTCCTGCTGCGCGTCAGCGTCGTGGACCGCTTCTGCCCCGCGCTGGCGGAGGCGCTCACGGGCCGCAGCGGTCTCGAACCGGTCCTGGCCGGCCTGCACCGGCAGAACGCGTTCGTCGAGGACCTCGGGCACGCCTGGTACCGGCTGCATCCGCTGTTCGGCGAGATCCTCCGGGCTCATCTGCGGGCCCGCCATCCGGGCCTGGAGCCGGAACTCCACCGGCGGGCCGGGGAGTGGCTGCGGTCCACCGGGTCCCTGCCGGAGGCGCTGGCGCACGGCGCCGCCGCCGGCGACTGGGAGTTCACCGCCGGTGCCCTCGTCGACGACCTCGCGATCGGGCAGTTCTTCACCGGCCTGCGCGCGGACGACCTCGGCGAGCTGTTCGCGCGGATGGGGCCCGAGGCCGAGGGCGCGGCCCCGGACGTGGTCCGGGCCGCCCGCGACCTGGCCGAGCACGACCTCGAACGCGGCCTGAACCATCTGCGCCAGGCCGAGGAGCAGCTGGCCGAGGAGGAGCCCGATCCCGCGCTCCGGCTGAGCTGCGTGCTGCTGGAGTCGCTGGCCGCCCGGCTGACCGGCTCTCCCTCCCGGGCCGAGAAGGCCGTGGCGACGGCCGAGGAACTGCGCCACGAGGTCCCGGCCCACCTCCTGGAGAAGCACCCCGAACTCACCGCACTCCTGCTCACCCATCTGGGTTCGACCCGGCTGTGGGCCGGCAGCTTCGAGGACGCCCGGGCCGCACTGTCCGAGGTGGTCGGCTGCCCCAGCGGCGTCGCGACCGCACTGCCCCGCCAGGACTCCCTGGGACAGCTGGCGCTGATCGACTACCTGAACGGCTGGCTCGGCCGGGCCGAACGCAAGGCGCTGGCGGCGCTCAGCGAGACCGAACAGTTCGGTCTGCACCGGCCCTCCGGCGCGGATCTCGGGCGGCTGGTGCTGGCCGCGGTGGCCGTGGACCGCGACGACCTCGCGCAGGCCCAAGCCCTCCTGGAGGAGGCGGCGGACTCCGGCCCCGCCGCGCTCGACCCGGTGACGGCGGCGGGCAGATCCCTCGTGACGGCCCGGCTGCTGCTGGCGCGGGGCGACCCACGGGCCGCCGCGGAGGCCGCCGACCCCGCCGTCCCGGCCGACGTGACCTCCCCGTGGGCCGAGGTCCACACGGCGCTGGTCACCTCCGCCGCCCAGCTGGCCGAGGGCCGGTCGGACACCGCCGCGAAGGTGCTGGACGACGTGCCCTACGGCACCGAGCCGGCGTACGCGGCGGAACTGGCGTGGGCCCAGCTCGCCGTGGGCAACCGGGACGCGGCCCTCGGCCTGGTGGACCAGCTGCGCACCCGGAGCCGTACCGGCCCGGCGGTGAGCGTGTGTGCCGCGCTGGTGCGCGCCCGCGCCGCGCAGGACACCGGGGACGTCGCCACCGCCCGCAAGCTGCTCGCCCGGGCCCTGCTGGAGGCCCGGCGGGAGCGGCTGCGGCGCCCGTTCCTGGAAGCCGGACCACGCATTCGGCACCTGCTGGACACCCCGCCGCTGCAGAGCCTCGCCGCGGGCTGGCTCACCTCCGGCGACCCCGCTCCCCGCGTGGCCGAGGAGCGGGCGCCGCTGGTCGTCGAGGAGCTGAGCGGACGCGAGCTCGAGGTGCTGGGGCGCCTCGGCCAGATGATGTCCACGGAAGAGATCGCCGCCGACCTGTACGTCTCCGTGAACACGGTCAAGACCCACCTCAAGAGCGTCTACCGCAAGCTCGGCGTGAACCGGCGCGGCGAGGCGGTCCGGCGGGCCCGTGAACGCGGACTGATGTGAGCCGAGGTGGTGGCGTGGGACATTGGCGAGCCCTGATCGTGCTCGGGACGGCCCAGTTCCTGATGGTCCTGGACACGTCCGTCATGAACGTCTCCATCAGCCAACTGGTCGAGGACTTCCACACCGAGGTCACCTCGATCCAGGCGGTCATCACGCTGTACGCGCTGGTGATGGCCGCATTCATGATCATCGGGGGCAGGCTCGGCGACATCCACGGCCGCCGTCGCCTGTTCCTGCTCGGCCTGGTCGTCTACGGCATCGGGTCCGCCGTGACCGCGCTGGCGCCCACCCTGTGGGTCCTCGCGCTGGGCTGGTCCGTCATCGAGGGCCTCGGTGCCGCGATGGTGCTGCCGGCCATGGCGGCCCTGGTCGCCGAGGCCTACCGGGGCAGGGACCGGGCGGTGGCCTACGGCGTGATCGGTGGGCTGGCCGGTGCCGGCATCGCCGTCGGCCCGCTGCTGGGCGGCTGGGTGACGACGTATCTGACCTGGCGGCTGGTCTTCGCCGGCGAGGTCGTGGTCGTCGTCGCCGTCCTGTGCTGCCACCGGGTGATCGGCGAGTCCGCGCGGACCGGACCGCCGCCCCGGCTGGACGGGATCGGTGCGGCGCTCTCGGCTGCCGGACTGGGGCTGGGCGTGCTCGGGGTGCTGCAGAGCAGCACCTGGGGCTGGGTGGAGCCGCGCAACCCGCCCTTCACCGTCCTGGGCTTCGCGCCCACCCTGTTCGTCGTCGCCGCCGGGGTGGCCGTGCTGGCCCTCTTCGTGCACTGGGAGCGCCGACGTGAGGCCAAGGGCGCCGATCCGTTGGTGCACCTGTCCCTGCTCGGCGTGCCGCCCCTGCGATCCGGTCTGCTGACCCTGCTGGGCCAGAACCTGATCCTGCTGGGCCTGTTCTTCGCCATCCCGCTGTATCTGCAGGTGGTGCAGGGCTTCGACGCCTTCCAGACAGGGCTGCGGCTGCTGCCGGTGTCCGTCACGATGCTCGTCACCTCCCTGACCGCCGCCCGACTCGGGCGTACCGCGGGGCCGCGCCGGGTCGTACGGCTGGCCCTGCTGATGCTGGCGGCGGCCATCGTGTGGCTGCTGGCCACCATCGACCCGGTCATCGACGACGCACAGTTCGCCGGGGCCATGGCGGTGCTCGGCATCGGCATGGGACTGCTCGCCTCGCAGCTCGGCAACGTCGTCCAGTCCAGCGTGGGCGAGGCGGAACGCAGCGAGGTCGGCGGCCTGCAGTTCACGGCGCAGAACCTCGGCTCGGCGCTGGGCACCGCACTCATCGGGTCGATCCTCATCGGCGCGCTGGCACACGCGTTCACGGTGCAGGTACAGGACAACCCGCAGCTGTCGGACGAGGCGCGCCGGCAGACCGGTGTCGCCCTGGAAGCAGGCGTCAACTTCGTGCCGACCGACCAGGTGCGCTCGGCGGCCGAGCAGGCCGGACTGCCGCCGTCCGAGGTCGACGCCGTCACGGAGTCGTACGCCGCGGCACAGCTCGACGGCCTGAAGGCGGCCATCTTCGCCACCGGCGGGATCACCCTCGCGAGTCTCCTCGTCACACCCCACCTGCCGACCGCACCAGCCCGGCGCCCGCGGTCGTCGAAAGGTGACGCCCCGACCGACGCCACCGAGTGAGTACGAAGGGTCACGGCGATGTCCTCGACCGACGACACCACAGCGCGGGCAGGCCGCGCCGGGCGCCGCGCCCATGCCGACTACACGGGCGCGGTCTACGGGTCGATGCTCGCCGCGTCCGTGGTGATCGGCGCCGGGGCCCTGGGAGCGTTTCCCCGCCTGCAACTGGTGGTGCTGTTGCTGCTCACCGGCCTCGTCTTCTGGGTCGGGCACGTCCACGCCCAGCTGTTCGGCGCCCGCCTCGCGCACGGGTCCCTGGACCGTGCGACCATCCTGCGGGTGTGCCGCGAGGAGTGGCCGATCGTCAAGGCCGCCGTCCCGCCCGCGCTCGCCGTCGTCGTGAGCCCGCTGCTGGGCCTGGGCGTGGAGGGTGCCGTCTGGCTGGCGGTCGTGGTGGCCGTGGCCGGGCAGGTGGGCTGGTCCGCGGCCGGGGCACGGCAGGCGGGAGCCTCCTGGCGGCTGGTGTCGGTCACCGCCGCGATCAATCTGCTGCTCGGCCTCGTGATCATCTCGTTCAAGCTCGCCCTGTCGCACTGAACCCGGACCCCGGATCACCTGTGCCGGGTGAGGCCGGGCGCCGCCGCGCGGAGCAGCATCGCAAGAAGACCGCAGCAGGCCCGCGGCGGGAGAACGGCACATGCGCTACGAGATCCGTGTCGATGGACTCATGTCGGAGACGCTGACCAAGGCCTTCCCTGAGCTGGACCATGTCAAGATGTCCGGTCAGACGGTGCTGTTCGGTCGCATCATCGACGAGGCGCACCTCTACGGGCTGCTGACCCGCTTCCAGTCGCTGGGGCTGCGGGTCGTCGAGATGCGGCAACTGCCGGAGTGACAGCGACGCTCATGGCACCGCCACCCTGATCCGGCCCGAACGCGCCGCCTCGCGCAGGGCCGCGAAGTCCCGCTCGTTCTGGTCCGCGTACGCCTGCGCGAAATCGGTCAGCGCGCGGTCGAAGCGGTCGCTGCCGCCCAGGTACGCGGCGATGGCGACGGGATCCCCGGAGCGGGCGTGGGCCCGGGCCAGGGAGGCCCCGCACACCTGCCCGAACAGGTTCAGCAGGGGCGGGTCCATGGTGTCCGGCCGGGCGATGCCCTTCCAGTCGCGCAGCTGGCGTACGTAGAAGTCCCGGCCGTGTCCGTCGAAGCCCAGCACATGGGTCCAGCCCAGGAAGATGTCGCTGGTGGTCTGGATCAGCCGCTGCCCGGTCACCACTCTGCGGCCCTGGTTGTCGTACCGCTCGCCACCCGTGTGCGCCGCGAGCACCGACTCCTGCGCCTCCTTGGCCTGCAGCAGCAGGGGATCGTCGTCGTCCCGGCCGAGCAGGAGCAGGATCCAGCAGCGGGTCCCGACGCTGCCGACGCCCACCACCTTCCGGGCCATGTCCACCAGCCGGTAGTGACGCAGCAGGTGCCGCCGGTCCGAGGGCAGGGTGCGCGCGTAGCCCTCCAGCAGGGTCTGCAGCTCCTTGTCCTCGTTCTGCCGGGCGGCCGAGCCCTGGAGATCCCGCAGCGGGATGATCAGCGGCGGGTCCGGAGCGATCCGCCGGCCCGCGGGCGTGCGCCGGGTGAGCTTGGCGAAGGCCTCCATCGAGGTGCGGGTACGGGCGCGCGCGGCCGCCTCGGCCGTACGGCGCCTGCCCTCCTTGTCCATCGCGGAGGCCAGCAGCGCGCGCATCCGGTCGGCGTCGTCCTGGGCGTACCAGATGTCCAGCGTGCGCATGCCGGCGAACTCCCGCATCCGTTCCCGGTAGGCCGCAACGCAGGTGCGCACCGCGTCGTCCTGCTGCCTGGCCGGGAACCCGTTGGCACGGGCCGCGATGACGAAACTGGCCGCCAGCCGCTTGACGTCCCACTCGAACGGTCCCGGAAAGGTCTCGTCGAAGTCGTTGATGTCGAAGACCAGATGGCGCTCCGGCGAGGCCAGCAGCCGGAAGTTCAGCAGGTGGGCGTCTCCACACAGCTGCACCTGGAGCCCGGTGTCGGGCAGCGGGCCGAGGTCCGTCGCCATCACCGCGGCCGCGCCCCGGTAGAAGCGGAACGGGGACTCGAGCATGCGGCCGTAGCGGATCGGCACCAACTCGGGCACCCGGGTGGCCGACTGACGCTCCAGCACATCGATCACGTCGGGCCGGTCCGGTGCGGGCTCGAACACGTTGTGGCCCGAACGTGGGGCGCGGGTACGGGCGTCGCGGCCGTAGGCCGCGCGGTCGGCCAGCGACGAGGAGCCGGTGAAGGCGCTCGGTGCGGTCATGATCCACTCTCCAGTTCCGGCGGCCAGCCGTCCGCTCCCGGCCCCGGCTGCCGCGGGGGCGGCAGGACCGCGCACGGCCCGCCCGCCCGTGCACCCACCCCACCCCCGCGGCCGGGCACAGGGATCACCCGTGGTGGGTGACCCGCCGCAGCGGCCCGGCGCGGCACGCTGTTCCGGTGAGGGGTTGCGCACGCCGCCCCCGCCGGCGGTCCGGAGGCGACCCGTTCGATCGCGCGAGGAGGAGCCATGACCGAGTCGCGTGGTCCGGCACCGACCGGACCGCCGCACCCGTCCGACGGGACGACCGCCGGCCCCGGGGACGCCATGACGGCGCTCGCCGGGTCGTGGACCTGGATTCTGGGGTCGGCCGTCGTGACGTTCGTACCCGGCGTGCTGATCCTCGTCTGGCCGGACGAGACGCTGCACGTCCTGGCCGTCATCATCGGCCTCTACCTGTTGCTCGCCGGCGCGTTCCGGTTCGTCACGGCCTTCGCCCGCGAGGCACATGGCGAACGTTTCGCCGGGGTGCTGGTCGCGGTGCTCTTCGTCCTCGCCGGCGTGCTCTGTCTGCGCAACCCGCTGCAGACCATCACCGCGCTGTCGCTGATCGTCGGGCTCGCCTGGCTGGCATCCGGCATCGTGACCCTCTACACCGCGATCTCGGCCAAGGACCTCCCGCACCGCGGTGTCGTCCTGGCCGCGGCGGTGCTCGGCATCGTCGCCGGGATCGTGGTGCTGGCCCTGCCCACCGAGTCGGCGCGGGTGCTGACCCGGCTGCTCGGCCTGTGGCTCGTGCTGCTGGGCCTGGCCGAGGTGTGGGTCGCCTTCTCGTGGCGGTCCGCGCTGCGCCGGAGCGGCGTGCTGCAGGGCACCTCGGACCGGGTGGAGTGAGCGGGCGGGCGTCCCGGCCGCCGTCCTCACCCGCCACGATCACCCGCCTCGGGTGAGGACTCTCCCGCCTCGCCGTGTGCACGCTGAAAACGGCAGTGACCGGCCTGAGAGCTTCAGGAGCTCTTCCGGGCCGGTGCCCCGGACGGAGGAGAGAGCATGAGCGCGACGAACTACCTCGCGTACGACTATCCGCTGCTGAGCGCCTTCTGGACCATGCTGTGGTTCTTCCTGTGGATCCTGTGGTTCATCCTGCTGTTCCGGGTCATCGTCGACGTCTTCCGTGACGACGACATCGGCGGCTGGGCCAAGGCGGGCTGGCTGCTCTTCGTGATCTGTGTGCCCTTCCTGGGCGTCCTCGTCTACGTGATCGCCCGTGGCAAGGGCATGGGGAAGCGGGAGATCGCGCAGGCGCGCGCACAGCAGGAGGCCTTCGACTCCTACGTCCGTGAGACCGCGAAGGGAGGCACCGCACCGACCAGCAGTGTCGACGAACTGGCCAAGCTCTCCGAGATCCGGGCCCGCGGCGACATCACCGAGGACGAGTACCGCAGGGCCAAGGAGCTGGTTCTCAGCGGCGCCGGACCGGCGCAGCGCCCCGGCTCCACCCCCACCACGTCCGGACACTGAGCACCACCCACGAGAACGAATCGAGGCAGCCGCATGGCCGCGACACACCCCACACGTCCCAGCCACACCACTCGTGCAGCGGGCCAGCGCACCGCCAAACAGCAGTGGGCGGGCGGCCTGACGGCCTTCGCGGGCGTCATGCTCCTGCTCGCCGGACTGCTCGGTGTGTTCCGGGGCATCATGGCGATCGCCCACGACAACGTCTTCGTCACGACGCCCAACTACGTCTTCAAGTTCGACCTCACCAGCTGGGGCTGGATCCATCTGGTCCTCGGCGCGCTCGCCATGGTCGTCAGCTTCGGCCTGGTCCGGCCGGCGCCCTGGGCACGCGTCGCCGGTGTGGGCATCGCCGGGCTGGTCATCATCGCCAACTTCCTGTCCCTGCCCTACTACCCGGTCTGGTCGGTCGTGATGATCGCGATCTCCGGCTTCATCATCTGGGCCCTGTGCGTGGTCCAGGGGGAAGAGACCACCATGAGCCCGTAGAGCACCGACCCGGTCGCAGGGAACCCGCAGCAGCACCTGGCCGTAGGAGAACCGGCGGACCGGTATCCGCCCATCGCCGACCACGGCATGGTCGGCGGCCTCCGGACAGCGGCCCTGGTGTCGTCCGGCGGGAACGTCGACTGCTGGTGCACTCCCCGCTTCGACTCGCCCAATGTGTCCGCCGCGCTCCGCGACAGCGAGCGCGGCGGACACTGCCGTCCGGCGGCGGGGCTCCCGGACCGGACGGACCGGAACGGCGACGGCCGGTCCGTCCGGCAGCTGCATCGGTCCGACCCGGCCATCGTGATCACCCGGTTCATGGGACCCGGCGGAGTCGGCGAGGTCGCCGACCTCGTGCCACCTGTCCCGCAGCGTGTCCGACCTCGGCTCGTCCTTCGGCACGGCGATCGCCGGCATCCTGGGTCTCCGGCCTCAGCAAGGGCGCGTACGCCGCCGCGGTGATCACGCCGGCGGTGATCGGCCTGGGCGGCCTGGCCGCGGCGGCCCTCCTGCCACGGCGACCGGGCGGCCCGACGCCCCACGACACACCTGCCACGGCGCCGGGTACGCACGCCCAGGGACGCCTGGGGGCCACTCCCGTGTCACCGACGTGAGCGAGAAGACACCGGCCGGCCCCTCTCCCGGCTGCTCTGCCCGCGAGTACGCGTGGCATCATCGGCCGAGGTAAGGACCGAAGTCGTACGTAGCCGATGACGGGCGTGCGCGGTCGCAGGCAGCCGTACGAGGAGCACGATGAACCCCACCGCCACCGTCCCGCCCGCGGTGGGCACCTCGCTGCTGGACGACTTCTCCCTGGAGATGACCGGCAAGGACGTGCCGAAGCTGGAGGAGGCGCACGGCAGCATCCCCCTGGGCACGCGGATCAACGTCACCTTCCTCGCCGGCGAGGACCCGGGCATGCGGCTCGCGGCCGCCCGCGCGGTCAAACGGCTCGGCTTCGTCCCCGTCCCGCACATCTCCGCCCGCCGGCTGCCCTCCCAACGGCACCTGGAGGAGTTCCTGGCCGGCCTGGCGGCGGACGGCACCGCCGAGAACGTCTTCGTCGTCGGCGGTGACCCCGCCCGCCCCGAGGGCCCGTACGAGGACGCCCTCGCCGTCATCCGCACCGGGCTGCTCGAACGCCACGGCGTACGGCACGTCGGCATCAGCGGCTACCCGGAGGGCCACCCGGCGATCACCGAACACACCCTGTGGTCGGCGCTCGGCGACAAGAGCGCGGTGCTCGGGGCGCAGCGGATCGCGGGCGACGTCATCACACAGTTCGGCTTCGACGCCGACCGGGTGCTCGGCTGGGTGGCGGACGTCCGCGCCCGGGGCGTCGCCCTGCCCGTGCGCATCGGCGTCCCCGGCCCGGCCGGCGTGCGCCGGCTGGTGACCTACGCCACTCGCTTCGGCGTCGGCACCAGCGCCTCCATCGCCCGCAAGTACGGCTTCTCGCTGACCAACCTCATGGGCACGGCAGGCCCCGACCGCTTCCTGCACGCGCTCGCTCAGGGGTACGACCCCGCACGGCACGGCGAGGTGAAGGTGCACTTCTACACCTTCGGCGGCCTGCGCACCACGGCGGAGTGGATCGCCCGCTTCCGGCGGGGAGACCGGGAGGTCTGACCGGCGGGCAGGCTTCCGCTTCCTGTTCGACATCTCGACGGCATGCCGGTGGGTCGGTGGCCATTTCTGATCGGTGGGCGTGTGGCCCGGCCGGACGCCCGGGACCCGCCTACCGCCCTGCTTGTTGCTCTTGCGCTGGTCATGCCAGAGCTCTATAACGTCTCCTGCAGGTATCGGCGGGGATGGCCGGAAATGGCAGTTGCCGCCGACCAGGGGGGATCCTCGGCTCCGCCGCGATCGGCATAAGTGCCCCGCAGACCGACGGAGACCGAACCATGACCGACGACGCCTATCGTGCTGCTCTGACCCGCCTGGCCGTGGACCCGGCCTTCCGCGCCGAACTCGACGGCGACACCGACGAGGTGGCGCGAAGACTCGGCCTGTCGCCCGCGCAGGTCGCCGAACTCCGCTCCCTCCGCATCGAGTCCGGCACCGACGGGGGGCCGGCCGCACTCGATCCCCGGCTGTCCAAGTCGTCCCTGTTCTTCGGCAGCGCGGCACATGCGCTGGCACACCACGACATCCCGGCCGACCACGACGCCGTACCGGCCGACCACGTCTCCGGGGCCGGGCACGACGTCTCGACGACCCACGCCGTCTCGACGACCCACGCCGTCCCGGCGGACCAGGTCTCCGGCGACCACGACGCCGGTGGCCCGGCTTCCGCCGGTCACTCGTCAGAGCTGCCGGATCCCGCGGCGGGTCAGGAGGGCGTCGGCGGCGTCGACGTGGCGTCGACCGGCTCCCACAGCCTGCTCGGCGGCCCTCTGCTGGACCGGTCGTCCGCTGAACCGATCGGCGGGCCGGGCGAGTTCGGTGACTTCGGTGACTTCGGCGAGCAAGGGAACGAGGGGGGCGTCGGCGCGGACCTCGGCGGGGGTGCCGAAGGGGGCTTCGGTGATTTCGGTGCCGGGGGCGACGGCGGGTTCGGCGGAGCCGAGGGAGACTTCGGGGGGTTCGGCGGCGGTGCCGACGGCGGCTTCGGTGACGGGGGTCTGGGAGCCGGTGGCTTCGGTGACGGTGGGTTCGGTCATGGCGGCTTCGGCGATGGTGGGTTCGGCGACGGCGGCCTCGGTGGCGACGGTGTCGGTGACGGCGGGTTCGGTGGCCACGGCGGCTTCGGCGGTGCCGGCGGGGACGGCGGCTTCGGCGGTGTAGGCGGTGAAGGCGGCGGGGACGCCGGTCACTTCGGTCACGGAGGCATCTACGACCGCGATGGCGGCGATGGCGGCGGTGACAGTGGTGGCGGTGGTGGTGGTGAGGGTGGTGGTGACCCGGAGAACACCAACCGTCCGAGTGGCGGTGGTGGCCATGGTGGTGGTGAGGGTGGTGAGGGTGGT
Source organism: Streptomyces sp. NPDC085866 (assembly GCF_044541035.1). Taxonomy (NCBI): domain Bacteria; kingdom Bacillati; phylum Actinomycetota; class Actinomycetes; order Kitasatosporales; family Streptomycetaceae; genus Streptomyces; species Streptomyces sp. NPDC085866. The sequence goes on along the minus strand of NZ_JBITSQ010000018.1, from coordinate 144,324 downwards.
GGCGGTGGTGGTGAGGGTGGTGGTGACCCGGAGAACACCAACCGTCCGAGTGGCGGTGGTGGCCATGGTGGTGGTGAGGGTGGTGGCGGTGGTGGTGAGGGTGGTGGTGATCCGGAGAACACCAACCGTCCGAGTGGCGGTGGTGGCCATGGTGGTGGTGAGGGTGGTGGCGGTGGTGGTGAGGGTGGTGGTGACCCGGAGAACACCAACCGTCCGAGTGGCGGTGGTGGCCATGGCGGCGGTGACAGCGGTGACAGCGGTGGTGGCGGTGGTGGTGAGGGCGGTGGTGATCCGGAGAACACCAACCGTCCCAGCGGGGGCGGTGGCCGCGAAGGCACCCTCGGACGCGACGGTACGACCGTACGCGGTGGCATCGGCCTGCCCGGTACCGGCGACATAGCCACCCACCTGTCACCCTCCGCGCCCGACGCGGACGGCGGCTTCAACGGTGGCACGTTCCTCAGCGGTTCCGGCGGAGGCTGAGCCACCGCATGCTCTGCCATGTCTGCCGCGTCCACGTGCGACGCGACTTCCCGTACTGCCTGCACTGCGGCACCCCGCGCCGGGGTGCCGCGCCGACGTCGTACGCCGCGCCCCAGCTGCGCGGCCTCGACGACCCCACGCTGCTCGTCCCGCTGACCGGCCCGGTCACCACGCTGGGCCGCGACGAGGACAACGACGTGGTCCTGTCCGACGGCAGCGTCTCGCGCCGCCACGCCCGTGTCGTCCGCACCGCCGAGGGCTTCCGGATCGAGGATCTGGACTCCTTCAACGGCACCGCCGTCGCCGGCGTCGACCTGCACGGCGGCGCGTCCCCGCTCGCCGACGGCACCGAGCTGTCCGTGGGCGACGTACGCCTGGTGTTCGAGCAGCCCCGCGACACCCGGATCGGCTCCCGCACGATGGTCGTCGGCACCCAGCTGACCCAACTGCCCACCGCAGGACAGGACGAGGCCCCGGAAGCGGGCGGCCCGCTCACCGCGCGCCCCCGCCGCCGCTCCGGCTGGGCCCTCAAACGGATCCCCACCGAACGCGGCGCACCCCGCTGGGTGCTCAGCTCCACCCGTACCGGCCGCTATCTGGAGCTGGACGAGCGCCAGGTCTTCCTGTGGCACGCCGTCGACGGCGAGAACACCGTACGGGACCTGCTGTTCGCCTACGCAGAGCGCTACGGCGAACTCGCCCTGCCCCGCATCGAGTCCGCGCTGGCCGCGTTCGCGGACGCCGGCCTGCTGCGCGGTCTGCCCGGCCGGCCGGAGCAGGAGCGGCCGAAGGGCTGGCGCCGGGCGGCGCGCGCGGTGTACCGGGCACTGCTGAAACTGGAGATCTCCGTTCCCGGCCTCGACGGGCTGGTGACCCGGCTCTACCAGGGCTTCGGCTGGAGGCTGTTCACCCGGACCGGAGTCCTGCTCGCCTGGCTGTCGGTGGCCGGCGGCCTGGTCGCGTTCTTCGCCGCCCAGGACCGGCATCACCTGCTGGACTTCGGCGGGGCGGGCCTGTGGGGCCCGGTCCTGCTGGCCGCCGGGTACGTCACCGCGCTGCTCGTGCACGAGCTGACGCATGCGCTGGCCGTGAAGTCGTACGGCCGCAAGGTCCGGCGCGGCGGGTTCCTGCTGATGATGGGCATGCCGTTCGCGTTCGTGGACACCAGCGACATGTGGTTCGGCTCCCGCTGGTCGCGGGTCGTGGTGGCGCTGTCCGGGCCGCTGTCCACGGCGGCGCTGGCGGGCTGGTGCGCCACGGGCGCGGCCCTGCTGCCCGCCGGACCCGCCTCGGCCGTCCTCTACCACCTGGCCTTCGGCCTCTACCTGAACACGCTCTACAACTTCAACCCGCTGATGCCGCTGGACGGATACCAGGCGCTGACCGACGCGCTGCGGGTGCCGCGGCTGCGCGAGGAGGCGAGCGCCTACTTCCGCACGGGCCTGTGGCGCGACCTGCGCGCGGGCAACCGTCCGGGGCCGCGCCAGGCGGGCATGGCCGCCTACGGCCTCGCCGTCGTTGTGGGCAGCTACGGCTTCCTCGCGTTCGCCCTGCTGGCCTGGCGCTCCCGGATCGGCGACCTGCTGGAAGGCCGGCTGGCCGAGCCGTGGACCACGGTGATCGAGGCGGCCGTCGTCGCCCTGATCGCCTTCCCGGTGTGGGCCGCCCCCGTGCGCTGGGTGCTGCGCCGGGTACGGCGCCGGCGGGATGCGAAGGACGTACCGCAGGGCGCCGGGACCGCCGCGCCCGTGGAGGGGACGGCATGACCGACGACGCCGGCTGGGCCGTACCCGGCTACGAGACCGTCCGCACGCTGGGCGAAGGGGCCGGAGGCCGGGTCGTCCTCGCCCGGCACACCGCGACCGGCGTGCCCGTCGCGATCAAGTACCTGGGCGAACGCCTGCGCACGGACCGCGAGTTCCTGGCCCGGTTCCGGGCCGAGGCCCGACTGCTCGGCGAGCTGCGGCACCCGTGCGTGGTGCGGCTCTACGAGTACGTCGAGGCACGTGCCGGTGCCGCGATCGTGATGGAGGCGGTGGACGGCGTCAGCCTGCGCCACCTGCTGCGCCGGCACGGGGCGACCGGCCCCGAAGCCGCGCTCGTCCTGCTCAAGGGCTCCCTGCTCGGGCTGGGCGCGGCCCACGCGGCCGGGGTGGTGCACCGCGACTACAAGCCGGAGAACGTCCTGGTCCGCGCCGACGGCACCAGCGCGCTGGCCGACTTCGGCATCGCGGTGCGCAGCGGCCGGGAGACCGAGGCCGCCGGCACGCCCGCCTACATGGCGCCCGAACAGTGGGACGGCGAGCCGGCCGGCCCGGCCGCCGACGTCTACGCGGCCTCCGTGGTGTTCTACGAGTGCCTGACCGGACGGCGCCCGTTCCCCGCCGACGACCTGATGGCCCTGCGACTTCAGCACCTGCGCGCACCGGCCCCGCTGGACGACGTACCCGCACCGGTGCGGGGGCTGCTGCGCACGGGCCTGGCGAAGGACCCGGCGGACCGGCCCGGAGTCGAGGCCTTCCTCACCGACCTGGAACGGGCCGCCACCGAGGGGTACGGCGCCGGTTGGGAGGAGCGCGGCCGCCGTCGGCTCGCCGAACTCGCGGCGCTGCTGGCCCTGTTGTTCCCGTTCACCACGACCGCGACGCTCGACGGCTCGGCCACCGCACTCACCCTGCTGGGTCGGCTGAGGCGCGGGGGATGGAAGGTGGCGACCGGCGGGGTGGCCGCGCTGGCGGTCGTCGCGGGCGGAGCGACGTATGCGACGGGCCGCCCGCACGAGACGTCGACGACGGTCGCGAGTTCGACCCCCGTACCGCACGACTCACCCACGAAATACGGCACTTCACCCTCAGCGTCCACTTCGCCGAGCAGCGTCCCGCCCACGGCCGACACCACCCCCTCGGCCACCCCCTCGGACAGCCCGTCGTCCTCGCCCACGGCGTCCACGGACACGACCGCACCGGTCGGGACCCCGACCACCGCGGCTCCCAGCGCGGCCACGCCCGGCGACATCACCATCACCATCGGCTCGTGGCAGCGCGGGCAGAAACCGGGCACGCTCGTCGCGGCCGTGACCGTCGAGACGACGGGCACCGGTCCACTGAGCGTCACCGCGAACTACTACGTCGACAGCCCCGCCGACCCGTACGGCTCCCAGTCCCAGCCCCTGTCCGGGAGTACCCGGTACGACCTGACCTTCGAGGCGGACTTCTCCAACCACCCCTGCCGCGGGACCTGGGACGTCACGCTCAGCAGCGACCCGGCGGCCGCCAACGGCCCCCAGACGGCCTCCCTGGACGCACCGCCGTGCTGAACACCGCCCGACGAGAACGGATCGACATGACGACAGCCACCACAGTGGCCGGCCGGCCCCTGTCCGGCTGGTCACGGGACACACGCTTCGGCACCTGGCACGCCCTGCTCCCGGACGCTTCCGGCGAGCCCGTGCTCGGGGCGCTGCGCATCGACCAGGCCCTGCTCGGGCCGCAGGGCACCCGCGAGCGCCTGGCGGCCGCGGTGCTCGCCACGGCGAAGCTCCGGCTGCCAGGACTGCTCGGCACGGTCGACCTCGTGGCCGAGGCCGGCGAGGTGTGGCTGCTCACGGCCCGCACGCCGGCCCCCGCGCTGGCCGACGTCCTGTCCGCCGACGGCCCCCGCCCGGACGCGGGCAGCGCGGCGAGCATCCTCAACGAGACCGCACAGACCCTGCTGGCCCTGCACGCGGCAGGCCTGGCCCACGGCTCGCTCTGCCCGGACACCGTGTTCCTCGCGCCGGACGGCGTGGCCCTGCTGTCCGAGGCGGGACTGAGCACGGTGCTGGGCGACGCGCCGCACACCGAACCTCCGACGGCGGACACCGGCGGGGCGGTCGTACCCCTGCCGGGTGATCTGCCGCGCCCGGATCGTGCGGACACGGGGGCGGTGGCCGTACCTCTGCCGGGTGATCTGCCGCGCCCGGATCGTGCGGACACGGGGGCGGTGGCCGTACCCCTGCCGGGCGGCGACCTTCCGCACCCGGACCGCCGGGCAGCCGACACGGCGGCCTGGGCCGCCCTGGCCCGCACCCTCGGTGCCGCCTGGACCCAGGCCGGAACCCCCGCGGCGGCCCTGTTCGCCCACTGCGCCACCACCGCCGGGTCCGAGGGCCTCGCGGCGGCCCGGGCCGCGCTCGTGGCCGGGCGCGCGGCACTCCCGGCGGACTTCCTGCGCCGTACGGCACTGCGCGTGGCGGCGGCAGCATCGGCTCCGCGGTTCGCCGCACCGGCCACACCACCGCAACCCCCGACTCCAGCGGCTCCCGAGAGCCCGGCCCCACCGGGGCACCCGACGCCGACGCTAACGGCGCCCACCGCTCCACGCCCGGGGGCCGCCGAGCCCACCGCCCCCACATCCGCCACGACAGCCCCGGACCGGCGAGCCACATCACCTCACCCATGGGCAGCGGCCGAGCAGCTCACCGCCGCAGCAGCCGCCGACCAGTTCACCGCTTCGGCAGCCGCCGGGCACCTCACTGCCGCAGCGGCGGTCGAGCAACTCGCCGCCTCGGGACCGGCCGACCGGTCCGCTGCCTCGGGACCCGGCGACCGGCCCGCCGCCTCGGCGCCCGCCGACCGGTCCTCTGCCTCGGCAGCCGCCGGGCACCTCACTGCCGCAGCGGCGGTCGAGCAACTCGCCGCCTCGGGACCCGCCGACCGGTCCGCTGCCTCGGGACCCGGCGACCGGTCCGCTGCCTCGGGACCCGCCGACCGGCCCGCCGCCTCAGCAGCGGCCGAGCAGCTCACAACGTCAGCCACAGCCGACCAGCTCACCACCCCCGGCCGCGTCCAAAGCTCCACCACCCCCGACACCGAAGCCACCGTCCTCGGCAAGCGCCACCGCATCACCTCGCCCCCGGTACCCGCCGGGGAGGACTCCGGCGAGATCCTGCTCCGTTTCGGGCCCGGGATTCCGGCCGACGAGCAGGACGTGCTGCGAGCCCGGTGGCGTACCGAAGCCGCCGTACCCGCCCGGCAGCGCTCGCGCCGAAGACACCGGGGCTGGGTCATCAGCACCGCCGTCGTGGCGATGGCCGCCGTCCTGCTCTGGCTCCTGCTGCGCCCGACCCCCGCCCCCGCGGTCGTCGCCGTCCGGGTCCAGGCACCCGCCGGGACGCTGCACTGCGGTCGGACGGCAGACCTGGTCGGTGTCGTCACCACCGACGGGCGGGGCGGACCCGTCACGTACCGATGGCTGCGCGGGGACGGCCAGGACTCGGGCGAGCTGGTCCGCACCGCGCACCGAGGTGAGCGCCGGCTCCGGGTGCACCTGCGCTGGACGGTCCGCGGACCCGGCCGCTTCCAGGGCACCGCCCGGCTGCGGATCGCGCACCAGCGGACCCCGATGGAGGCCGAGGCGAGCTTCACCTACGTCTGCCCTTGAAGCCCTTGAAGCCCTTGAAGCCCCGGACCGTCACGCTTGCCGCGAGGGCGGCCGGGGCACGCCACCGGATCCCTGGCCGGACCCAGGTACGTGTCGGATTCTCGCCAGCGGACGCCCCCCGCGCTGGTCGATCCTGGACGCATGCAGACAGGGACGCACTTCGACCGGGAGCACTGCGTGCGCGCCGTGCAGTCCAAGGACGCGCGGTTCGACGGGTGGTTCTTCACGGCCGTCCTGACCACCCGCATCTACTGCCGGCCCAGCTGCCCGGTCGTCCCGCCCAAGGCGGAGAACATGACCTTCTACCCGAGCGCGGCCGCCTGCCAGCAGGCCGGGTTCCGGGCCTGCAAGCGCTGCCGCCCCGACACCAGCCCCGGCTCCCCGGAGTGGAACCAGCGCGCCGACCTGGTGGCCCGGGCCATGCGGCTGATCGCCGACGGGGTGGTGGACCGGGAGGGCGTGCCCGGGCTTGCCGCCCGCCTCGGCTACAGCACCCGGCAGGTGGAGCGGCAGCTGCTCGCCGAGCTGGGCGCCGGCCCCCTCGCGCTGGCCCGTGCCCAGCGCGCCCAGGCCGCCCGCCTCCTCGTCGAGACGACCCCGCTGCCCATGGCGGAGATCGCCTTCGCAGCCGGCTTCTCCTCCATCCGCACCTTCAACGACACCGTGCGCGAGGTGTTCGCCCTGTCCCCGAGCGAGCTGCGCGCCCGGGCGCCGAAGGGCCGGACCGGTGCTCCGGGCACCCCCGGGACTCTCGCGCTGCGGCTGCCGTTCCGGGCCCCGCTCAACCCCGACAACCTCTTCGGCCACCTGGCCGCCACGGCCGTACCGGGCGTGGAGGAGTGGCGGGACGGGGCGTACCGGCGCACGCTGCGGCTGCCGTACGGACACGGAATCGTCGCCCTCACCCCGAAACCCGACCACATCGCCTGCCGCCTCACGCTGAGCGACCTGCGTGATCTGACCGTGGCCGCCAGCCGCTGCCGACGCATGCTCGACCTGGACGCCGACCCGGTGGCGGTCGACGACCACCTGCGCGCGGACCCGTTCCTCGCGCCCCTGGTCGACAAGGCGCCGGGCCGCCGGGTGCCGCGCACGGTCGACGAGGCCGAGTTCGCCGTCCGGGCCGTGCTCGGGCAACAGGTCTCCACGGCCGCCGCCCGTACCCACGCGGCCCGCCTGGTCACCGCCCACGGCAAGCCGCTGGACGACCCCGAGGGCGGACTCACCCACCTCTTCCCGTCCCCCGAGGCGCTGGCCGACGTGGACCCGGAGACCCTGGCCATGCCCCGCACCCGGCGCACCACCTTCACCACCCTCGTCCGTCAACTGGCCGACGGCGCACTCCACCTGGGAGTGGAGTCCGACTGGGCGGAAGCCCGCGCGCGCCTGCTCGACCTGCCCGGCTTCGGTCCCTGGACGGTCGACGTCATCGCCATGCGTGCCCTCGGCGACCCCGACGCCTTCCTCGCCACCGACCTGGGAATCCGGCGCGCCGCAGGGGAGTTGGGCCTGCCCGCCACTCCGGCCGCGCTGACCGCCCGCGCCGAGGCCTGGCGTCCCTGGCGGGCCTACGCGGTCCAGTACCTGTGGGCGACCGACAGCCACCCGATCAACTTCCTGCCCGTGTGAGGACCTCCGAGAGATGAGCGACATGAGCGAGACGAAACAGCACACCGTCATCGACAGCCCCTACGGCCCCCTCACCCTCGTCGCCGACGACGGCGTCCTGTGCGGCCTGTACATGACCGGCCAGCGCCACCGCCCGCCGGAGGAGACCTTCGGCAGCCCCGACGACACCCCCTTCGCCGACGCCGAGAAGCAGCTGACGGCCTACTTCGCCGGCGAGTTGACGGAGTTCACCCTCGAACTCCGCCTGAACGGCACCCCGTTCCAGCGCAGCGTGTGGGACCAGCTGACCCGCATCCCGTACGGCGAGACCCGCTCCTACGGCGAACTCGCCGAGGCCCTCGGCAACCCCGGGGCGTCCCGCGCGGTCGGCCTCGCCAACGGCAAGAACCCGATCGGCATCATCGTGCCCTGCCATCGCGTCATCGGAGCGGGCGGCGACCTCACCGGCTACGGCGGCGGCCTGGACCGCAAGCGCCGCCTGCTGGACTTCGAGCGGGGGACGGCCCTGTTCTAGCCGTCAGTGCAGCCGGAGATGCCACCCATGCCGTGACCAGGCCGCCGACACCCGCCGACGCGTCCGTTCGAGCGAGCCGGCCTACTCGCTCCCCTCACGCAGACTGCGCAGCAGTTCCGGCAGTGCCGTACCGATCGGTTCCCGTACGACCTCGTCGGCGAGTTCGTCGTACGGCGTCGGTTCGGCGTTCACGATGACGAGCCGTGCCCCGTGGTCGGCGGCGACACCCGCGAGCCCGGCCGCGGGCTGCACCTGGAGACTGGTCCCGACGGCGATGAACACCTGGCAGGCCTTGGAGATGGCGAGGGCTTCGCCGAGGACGACCGGGTCGAGCCGCTGGCCGAACATCACGGTCGCCGACTTCAGGATCCCGCCGCACTCCAGGCACGGCGGATCCTCCTCACCGGCCTCGACCCGGGCGAGCGCGTCCTCCATGGGACCGCGGGCGTGACACTTCGTACAGACGACGCTGCGTGCGGTGCCGTGCAGCTCCAGGACCTTGCGGGCGGGCAGGCCGGCCAGCTGGTGCAGCCCGTCCACGTTCTGCGTGATCACCCGCACCGGCACCCCCGACCTCTCCAGCTCGGCGATGGCCAGGTGCGCGGCGTTCGGCTCGGCCTGGAGCGTCCGGTTCTTGCGTCGCATCTGCCACGAGCGCCGCCGGATCTCCGGATCACTCATGTAGTACTCGTACGTGACCAGTTTCTCGGCCTCCGGATCCCGCCGCCACAGCCCGTTGGGGCCGCGGTAGTCCGGAATACCGGAGTCGGTGGAGATGCCGGCCCCGCTCAGCACGGCGACTAGGGGCTTGCTCATGCGGTCGAGGGTAGGCCGGGCGGCCCGGGGGCCGCGAGCGGATATCGGTCGGTCGCAGGGCCGGCCTCCTTCGGCCGAGCAGACCTGTAGCCTCGGCCACCCGCGCCGAGACCCCTCAGCCGAGCCAGGTCCACCGCACCGTCGCCACCACCCCCAGAGCCAGCGCCGGTGTCACCCAGCCCCACCCCACCGACCGCCGTACCGACGGCAGCAGCCGCAGGGCCTGTACCGCGCCCGCGGCCGTGAGCGTCAGGACGCAGGACAGCTCGATCGCGGCGTACGCCTGGTCGTCCCAGGGGCCCGAGGGGCGGATGGTCAGCGCGGTCCAGCAGAAGAACGCGGCGGTGAGGGTCAGCAGGGTCAGGGGCACGGCGAGGACCAGACGGACGCAGCCGCGGTCGTCGTCCGGGTGGGCGGGGTGGGGCATCGGTGTGGCGCGTTCCTTGCGGGCGGTGGATTGGACCATTTCGGTGCGGGGCTCCGGATGCTAGCGTCCCGCATGGCCCAGGTGGCCGTCGTACAAGTACCGCCGGAACGGGAACGACCGACGCATGCCTCGTCCTACTGCCTTGCCCGCATGCCGAGTTCGGCCAAGTGGGCGAGGACGGGGAGGGCCGCGGCGATGGTCTGCTGCTCCTCGGGCGTCAACTCGCCGATCAGGGGCTGCAGATGGCGCGCCCGGTCCTCGTGCCGGGCCTGGCCGATCTTCCGGCCCTCCTCGGTGATGTGCACCAGGACGGCACGGCCGTCGGTCGGGTCGGGGCGGCGTTCCACGAGTCCGTCCCGTTCCAGCCGGGTCACCAGCTGGGTGATGCCCGGCTGGCTCAACTGCTCCGTTCTGACCAGGTCCGTCAGCCGAGTCGGACCCCTGAAGGCCAGCGTGTCCAGCACCGACAGCGTCGTGAACGACAGCTTCTGCACGGAGGCGAGCCGGATGTAGAAGCGGTTGAAGTTCTCGATCGCCCTGGTGAGGTCGTCGACGTCCAAGTCGGCCTCGTGGCTGGTGTTCTGAGGAAGGGTCACCCTGGAAATATATCGCATGCTTATATAAGGTCGTGATGCACCACGTCCCCGCCCCGCGGTGATGTGTGGTCCGGCATCGCACCTCGGCGCAACGGCGCGTCAACCACCCAGCAGCGCAAGGCGAGGGACACATCTATGACTGTGCGCATCGGCATCAACGGTTTTGGACGCATCGGCCGCAACGTCTTTCGCGCGATGGCCGCGCGGGGCTCGGAGTTGGAGATCGTCGCCGTCAACGACCTCGGTGACGTCGACACCATGGCCCACCTGCTGGCCTACGACTCCATCCTGGGCCGCTTCCCCGAGGAGATCGCCGCCGAGCCGGGCGCGATCCGCGTGGGCAGCCGGACGATCAAGGTGCTCGCCGAGCGCGACCCGGGCGCCCTGCCCTGGGGCGATCTCGGCGTGGACATCGTGATCGAGTCCACCGGCATCTTCACCGACGCCGCCCGGGCGCACGCCCACGTCGACGGCGGGGCGAAGAAGGTCATCATCGCGGCCCCGGCCAGCGGTGAGGACATCACGGTCGTGCTCGGAGTCAACGAGGACGCCTACGACCCGGAGCGCCACACGATCATCTCCAACGCCTCCTGCACCACCAACTGCCTGGCCGTGCTGGCCAAGGTGCTGCACGAGAGCGTCGGCATCGAGGCGGGCATGATGACCACCGTCCACGCCTACACCCAGGACCAGAACCTCCAGGACGCCCCGCACAAGGACCTGCGCCGTGCGCGTGCCGCGGGCCTGAACATCGTGCCGACCTCCAGCGGCGCCGCCAAGGCCATCGGCCTGGTGCTGCCGGAACTGGCCGGCCGTCTGGACGCGTTCGCCCTGCGCGTGCCCGTGCCCACCGGCTCGGTCACCGACCTGACGGTGACCCCGAGCCGGCGCACCTCCGTTGCCGAGGTGAAGGAGGCGTACGCGGCGGCCGCGGCCGGTGCCTACAAGGGCCTGCTGTCGTACACCGAGGCGCCCCTAGTCAGCACCGACATCGTGGGCGACCCCGCCTCCTGCGTCTTCGACGCCGAACTGACCCGCGTCACGGACCGGCAGGTCAAGGTCGTCGGCTGGTACGACAACGAGTGGGGTTACTCGAACCGTCTCATCGACCTCGCCCTGCTGGTCGGCGCCACCCTCTGACGCGCCGGCCGGCCACCGACGCCACCGTCGTCGGCCTTCCCGCGATGCCGGGCGGGACAGGTCTCACGCCCCTTCGGACCATGCCACCAGGCCATGTCACAAGGACGGGAACCCATGACGTACGTGACCGGGGAATACACGGACTGCGCGCCTCTGCTCGACGACCGTGAGGCGCTCGACGGCTTCTTCGAGGAGCACGGCTACCTGTATCTGCGTGGCGTCCTCGACCGCGACCTCGTCCGGACCGCCGCGGAGCAGATGCTGGAGGGCCTGATCGCGCTGGGCGCGGCGGACCCGAAGGCCACGCTGGACGACATCGGCATCGACTCCTTCGAGGAGGTCGACGAGGTGGCGATGCACAAGTACGTGAAGTACAACGAGTTCTGGAACCACCCCTCGACCCTCAGGGTGTTCGAGCAGGTCTTCGGCGAGCCCGTCTTCGTCTTCCGCTCCACGACCATCCGCTACTACCCCTCGGCCGCGGGCGCGGAGAACCCGTCGTTCGCCCACCTGACGCCGTTCCACCAGGACGGCTTCTACATAGGCCCCAACAAGGACTTCCGCCCCACCTGGATACCGCTCATCGCGACGACCAAGGAGTCCGGCGGGGTCGCGCTCGCGGACGGCAGCCACCGGCGCGGCCCGCGCGAGCACGTCGTCCACGAGTCCTTCCGCAGGTTCGGCCACCCGGTGCGCGGCATACCCGCGGAGCTGATGGGTGAGGACGAGACCCTGCGGCACTCCGCCATGGAGCCGGGCGACGTCCTGTTCCTGCACGCCTACACCTGCCACAGGTCGGTCCCGAACCTGTCCTCCCCGCCCGTCATGCGGATGTCGATGGACACCCGTGTGCAGCCGGCCGCGTCGGAGCGCGGCTTCAACGCGCTGACCCCGTGGACGGAGTCGGCGAGGGATCCCGCCAAGGGAATCATGTCCAAGATCACCGGAACCCCCAGCTCGGTTGAATAGATGACTCATCGCGAAGCACCCCCCACCGGCGCTCCCGGAACCCAGGAGCAGCCGTCCCCGCAGGAAGCCGACCGGCCGGCCGGCTTGTCCACCACCGGTCTGGTCGTGGTGCTCACCGGGTTCGCCCTGTCCATCGTCGACTTCTTCATCGTCAACGTGGCGCTGACCACGATCGGCCACGACCTGAACGGCGGCGAGACCGCACTGGAGCTGGTGGTGTCCGGCTACGGCATCGCCTACGCGCTCGGGCTCGTTCTCGGCGGGCGCCTGGGCGACGCCTACGGCAGACGCCGGCTCTTCGTGTGGGGCCTGATCGCCTTCACCCTCAGCTCCGCGCTGTGCGGTGTGGCCCCGGGCGTCGGCTTCCTCATCGCCGCCCGGCTGCTGCAGGGCGCGGCCGCGGCCATGCTCGTACCGCAGGTCCTCGCGACCATCCAGGCGGCCACCGAGGGCCAGGCCCGCGCCCGCGCCATCAGCCTCTACGGCGCCACCGCCGGACTCGCGGCGGTGGCCGGGCAGATCCTCGGCGGACTGCTGGTCTCGCTGGACATCGCCGGGGTCGGCTGGCGGTCGGTCTTCCTGATCAACGTGCCCGTCGGGGTGGCCGCGCTGCTGGCCGTGCGGCACATGCCGGACACCAGGGCCGAACGCAGGCCGGGCTTCGACCTGACCGGCACCCTGCTGTTCGGGGTGGCCCTGGTCTGCGTCCTGCTGGTGATCGTGGAGGGGCAGGCACTGGGCTGGCCGCTGTGGCTGTGGGCGCTGCCCGTGGTCGCGGCCGCCGCGGTGCTGGCGCTGGTCCGGGTCGAGCGGCGGCTGGAGGCGGAAGGCGGCTCGCCGCTGCTGCCCCCGTCGGTCCTCTCGCAGTCCGGGATGCGCCGGGGGTTGCTCGCGATGGTGCCGTTCTCGATCGGGTTCGGCAGTTTCATGTTCGTCTACGCCCTGGTCGCCCAGAACGACTTCGGTCTGGGCGGGCTGGGCTCCGGAGCGGTGCTGTCCCCGTTCGCCTCCGCCTTCTTCGTGGTCGCGCTGTTCACCCCGAAGATCGCGGCGGTCCTCGGCCGGCGCATCGTGACCCTCGGTGCCACCGTCCAGGGAGCCGGACTGCTGCTGATGGCGCTGCTGATCGGGGTCACCTGGCCGGACGTCCCGGTGGTCCTGGTGCTGGCCGTGCTGGCCCTCACCGGCGTCGGACAGGCGCTGATCGGGCCCACCCTGTTCCGGATGATCCTCGCCGACGTCCCGCCGGCCCAGGCCGGCATGGGCAGCGGTGTGCTGGTCACCAGCCAGCAGACGGCCACCGCCCTGGGCGCGACGGTGGGCGGCACCCTCTACCTCGCCCTCGGCGACTCGATGGGCCACTCCTCGGCAGCGGTGATCGTCCTCGCCCTGCTGGCCGTCTTCTCGGTGACCATCTTCGCCATCAGCCTCAGACTGCCCGACCCCGCCTGAACCACCGGTGGCCTCCGTCCGGCTCCCCACCGGGTGGAGGCCACCGGGACCAGGGCGTACGCCCACCCCGCACAGCCCCCTCCGGGTCGCAAGGACGCGGCCCGTGCCTTGCCCGCCCCAGGACGCGAGGAACGGACGGTCCCGTGCACCTACACCCCAGGACGGCCGTGGTCACCGGCGCGGCGAGCGGTATCGGTCTCGCCCTCACCGCCCGCCTCACCCGGTCCGGAGCCGAGGTGGTGATGGCGGACATCCAGGGTGCCGCCCTGCACCGCCGGGCCGCCGAACTCACCGCGCGCGGCGCGCGGGTACGCGCCGAGACCGTGGACCTCACCGACCCCGACGCGGTGACGGCCCTGGCCGAGACGGCGTACGGCACGCTCGGCGAGATCGACGTGGTCTGCAACAACGCCGGTGTCGTCGGCCCCGTGGGGATGCCGCTGTGGTCCGTGCCGCTGGACCGGATGCGCGAGGTGTTCGAGGTGAACCACTGGGCGCACGTCCATGTCGCCCGCGCCTTCGTGCCCCGGCTGCTGGCGAGCGGGCGGCCCGCGCACCTGGTGCACACCGCCTCCATGTCGGCGTTCGCCGTGGGCAGTGGCAGCGCGGCCTACGCCGCCTCCAAGCACGCCGACCTGGCCGTGGCCCGCAGCCTGCGGGCCGACCTCGCCGGGACCCCCGTACGGGTCTCGGTGCTCTGTCCCGGCCGGGTCGACACCCCGATGGTCCGCGGGCTCGCCGCGCCACGGGACGCGACCGGCGACACGACCGTCTCCGCCGAGCTGGTGGCCGAGACCGTGTGGGACGCGCTGGGCTCCGACCGCTTCTACCTGTTCACGAACGCCGACGCGCCCACCCGGCTGCGCGACCAGTTCGACGACGTACGGCGCCACCTGACCTCACCTGTCCACCCCACGCAGGAGACGCTGTGGAACGCTCTGGAACAGACCCCTTAGCCGACGGCGCGTCGGGCCCCGCCGGCACGGCCGACACCGCCGGCACCGTCGACATCGAGACGGTGCGGGCGAAGTACCGCGAGGAGCGCGACAAGCGCCTGACGGCGGCCGCCGGCCGGACGTACCGGTCCGCGCGCGGGGAGCTGTCCCGCTATGCCGCCGACCCCTGCTCCGAGCCGGTCGACCGGGACCCCGTCACCGACGAGGTCGACGTCGCCGTCGTCGGCGCCGGCATCGGAGGTCTGCTGGTGGGCGCGCGGCTGCGCGAGACGTGCGGCTTCGAGCGGATCCGCCTGATCGACGCGGCCGGTGACGTGGGCGGGACCTGGTACTGGAACCGGTTCCCCGGGCTCCGGTGCGATGTCGAGAGCTACGTCTACCTGCCGCTGCTCGAAGAGCTGGGCACCGTACCGACCGAGAAGTACGTGACCGGCGCCGAGATCCTCGCGCACTGCCAGGCCGTCGCCCGGCACTACGGCCTCTACCGGGACGCGCTGCTGCAGACCTCGGTCACCGAACTGCGCTGGGACGAGGACACGGCGCACTGGCTGGTGCGCACCGACCGCGGCGACCGTTTCCGGGCCCGGTACGTGTGCATGGCGATCGGCTCGCTGCACCGGCCCAAACTCCCCTCCGTCGAGGGCATCGAGACCTTCCGCGGGCACTCCTTCCACGCCGCCCGCTGGGACTACGGCTACACCGGCGGGGGAGTCCCGGGCAGCCTCGCGGAGCTCCGGGACAAGCGGGTCGGCATCGTCGGGACGGGCGCGACGGCCGTCCAGGTGATCCCGCACCTGGCCGAGGCGGCCGCACACACCTACGTCTTCCAGCGCACCCCGCCCGCGGTGGGGGTACGGGCCAACCGGCCCACCGACCCGGACTGGGCGAAGGGACTCGAACCGGGCTGGCAGCAGCGGCGCATGGACAACTTCCACGCGCTGACCTCGGGAGTGGCCGCGGAGGAGGACCTCGTCGCGGATGGCTGGACGGAGATCACCGCCCGGCTCGCGGCGATCCTGCCGAAGTCCGCCGGGACCGGCCCCGAGGACGCGGCCGGCGCCGTCGAGCGCGCCGACTTCCGCAAGATGGAGGAGCTGCGGGCCCGCGTCGACGCCGCCGTCCACGACCCCGCCACCGCGGCCGCCCTGAAGCCGTACTACCGGCTGTTCTGCAAGCGGCCCTGTTTCCACGACGGTTACCTGGAGACCTTCAACCGGTCCGACGTCACCCTGGTGGACACCGAGGGGCGCGGTATCGAGCGGCTCACCGAGCACGCGGTGGTCGCGGGCGGCCGCGAGTACCCGGTGGACTGCCTGGTCTTCGCCTCGGGTTACGAGTCCGAGTACGCGGTGCCGTACACCGCCCGGGCCGGTTACGAGGTGGTGGGGCGGGACGGGCTGCGACTGTCGCAGAAGTGGGCGGACGGGGCACGAACGCTGCACGGACTGATGGTGAATCGTTTCCCCAACTGCTTCGTCCTCTCCAAGGTCCAGTCGGGCCTGCACGTCAACGTCCCGTACATGCTGGGCGAGCAGAGCCGGCACATCGCCCACATCCTCAAGGCCGTCCAGGACCGGGGCCGGCACGTCGTGGAGGCGTCCGCCACGGGCGAGAAGGAGTGGGTCGAGGAGATCCTCCGGCTCGCGGGCCGCAACCTGGACTACGCCGAGTCGTGCACCCCGGGCCTGTTCAACAACGAGGGCCGCCCGAGCGAGCTGCACGTCCTCAACGGCAGCTACGGCGGCGGCTCGGTGGAGTTCGTGAACGTCCTGCGCACCTGGCGCGAGGCCGGTGACCTCGCCCACCTCGAACTGACCGACTGACCCACCCGTCCACGCAGCAACCACGCAGCATCCATGAAGGGGGACGCAAGGCCATGGACGTCTCGCCGATACCAGGCTCCTCCGTCGGAGCCGTCGTGCACGGCGCCGACATCACCCCGGACCTCGACGACACCACCGTCGAGCGGGTCTGGGCCGCACTCGACCGGCACCTGGTGCTGGTCTTCCGCGGCCACCGGGACCCCTCGAACGACGAACTGCTCGGCTTCGGGCGCCGCTTCGGGCACATCCCCAAGACCGGGCTCACCACCGGCGCCAGCCCCGACCACAACGAGATCCTGATCATCTCCAACATCGTGGAGAACGGACGGAAGATCGGCGTCGGCGACGCCGGCTGGATGGACTGGCACACCGACTACTCCTTCCGGCCCCGGGTGTCCCGGATCGGCTTCCTCGCGGCCGTGGAACTCCCCGTCTCCGGCGGCGGACAGACCCTGTTCACCGACATGTACGCGCTCTACGACTCCCTGCCCGCGCAGCTGCGCCGGCGGCTGCACGGCTACCGGGCCCGGCACGCCCTGCGCTCCGGCTACGAGGAGACCATCGAGGAGAGCTTCCAGGGCGAGGTCTCCCTCGCCGGCCCCGAGGGCGGCACCGGACCGGACGACGCCACCGGGATCCTGCCCGAGGACGGCACCTCCACCGTCCACCCGATGATCGCCCGCAACCCGCGCACCGGCCGCCACGCCGTCTACGTCAACTCGCTCAACACCAAGCGCGTCCTCGAACTCGACCCCACCGCCAGCAAGGAACTGCTCCAGGAACTGTGCGGCTGCGCCGGCGCCCCCGGGCTGACCTACGCCCACACCTGGCAGCCCGGCGACATCGTCATGTGGGACCAGCTCGGCACCATCCACGCGAAGACGCCCTTCGACCCGGCGGACCGGCGCATCCTGCGCAAGGTGGTGGCCATCTTCGACGACCCGGTGGAGCCCTGGCGAGCGGAGGCCATGGCGTGACCGTCACCCCCGCGAGCCTGCACCGCGGCCGGGACGTCACCACGCCCGGACTGCGCACCGCCCTGGACCTGCTCGATCGCCGGACCCGCCACCAGGCCGCCTACCACCTCGGCTGGATCACCGCCGCCGGCGCGCCGACCGCGGCCGACGGCGGCAAGGCCGTACGCCCCGCCCTCGCCCTGCTGTCGGCCGAGGCGGTCGGAGCGCGGCCCGAGACCGCGCTGCCCGGCGCGGTCGCCGTCGAGCTGGTGCACAACTTCTCCCTGCTGCACGACGACCTGATGGACGGTGACGAGGAGCGCCGCCACCGCCGCACCGTCTGGTCGTTGTGGGGCGCCTCCAGCGCGATCCTCACCGGCGACGCGCTGCTCGCCCTCGCCCAGGAGGTGCTGCTCGACTGCGGGCTGCCCACCGCGGCACCCGCGGCCGGACTCCTCGCCCGGACCACCCGGCGGCTGATCCACGGTCAGGTGCAGGACATGGCCTTCGAACAGCGCCAGCACGTGACGGTCGAGGAATGCCTGGAGATGGCCGGCGGCAAGACCGGCGCGCTGCTGGCGGCGAGCGCCGCGATCGGTGCCCTGCTGGCGGGGGCACCGCAGCCCGCCGTGGACGCCCTCGCGCTCTACGGCGAGCAGGTCGGCCTCGCCTTCCAGCTCACCGACGACGTCCTCGGCATCTGGGGCGACCCGGCCACCACCGGCAAGTCGGTCCACTCCGATCTGCGCGCCCGCAAGAAGTCCCTCCCGGTCGCCTACGCGCTCAACCAGGGCGGCACCCTCGGCGTCGAACTCGCCGCGTGGCTGGCCGCGCCCGGCGACCCCGACCCGGCGGAGCTGCGCCGTGCGGCCGACCTGATCGAGGCCGCAGGCGGTCGCGCCTGGGCCCAGGCCGAGGCGGCCCGCCGGATGGCGCTGGGCGAGGCGGCGCTGCGCGGTGCCGGTCTGGACGCCGGGGCGTGTGAGGAGTTGCTCGCGGTCGGGCGGTTCATCGTCCGCCGCGAGGTGTGAGAAGTCCGGCCGGACCAGTCCCCGTAAGAGATCTGTCAGCACTGTCGGGGACCGTGAGGGACACGGGCCGAGGCCCCGCCGCCACCCCCGAGGGCGACGGTGCCGGCAGGCAGGCCCCGGCTCCGCGGGCAGCGTCGCCCCGGAGCCTCCCTCCCGCCGTGGGCAGCGTGGCCCGCGGTCTCCCCCCACCCGTCCGTATCCGCCGTAGGGCAGCGCCGCCCGGTCGTCCTCCCGCGGGACATGACCCGCCGCCCCACGCCACCGCCGCTTTCCCCAGCGCCCCACCACGGAGATCACCATGCCGCAGGACGTCGACTTCCGAATACCGCTGCCCGGTCGGCAGAGCCCCGACCACCGCCGCGCCGAGGCCCACCAGTTGGAGTGGCCGCGTTCCCTGGGCCTCATCACCACCGAGGCCGCCGCCACACGTCATCTGCGCGGCGCCTACGCCGACCTGGCCTCGCGCTTCTACCCGCACACCGCCGGCGCCGACCTCGACCTGGGCGTCGACCTGATGTCGTGGTTCTTCCTCTTCGACGACCTCTTCGACGGACCGCGCGGCGAGGACCCGGAGGAGACCCGCAGCCTCACCGACGCGGTGGCGGCCGCCCTCGACGGCCCGCTGCCCGACACCGCACCGCCCATCGCGCACGGCTTCGCCGACATCTGGCACCGCAGCTGCGCGGGCATGTCCCCCTCCTGGCGCGCACGCAGCGCACGGCACTGGCGCAACTACTTCACCGGATACGTCGACGAGGCCCTCAGCCGCTTCCACGACACCCCCTACGACTGCGCCGCCCAGTACCTGGCCGTACGCCGGCAGACCATCGGAGTCCAGCCCACCGTGGACATGGCCGAGGCCGCCGGGCACTTCGAGGTGCCCCAGCGGGTCTTCGACAGCGCGGTGCTCTCCGCGATGCTGCAGATCGCCATCGACGTCAACCTGATGTTCAACGACATCGCGTCACTGGAGAAGGAGGAGGCCCGGGGCGAGCGGAACAACCTGGTCTTCATCCTGCAGCGGGAGCACGGCTGGCCGAAGGGCCGCAGCATCGCCCACCTCCAGGACGAGGTCCACGCCCGCCTCTCCCAGTACCTCCTGCTGGAGAGCTGCCTGTCCAAGGTGTGCGACATCTACGACCTCGACGCCGCCGAGCGCGAGGCCGTGGAGCGCTACCGCACCGACGCCGTGCGCACGGTGATCCGCGGCTCCTACGACTGGCACCGCTCCTCGGGCCGCTACGACGCCGAGTTCGCGGTGGCCGCCAGCGTCCAGGGCTACCTCGAAGAACTCGGCAGCAGCCGCTAGCCCCCCAACCACCCACCCGATGTGAGGTTGCGATGCCCCAGCAGACCTACAGCGCCGGGACGGCCCCCGGGGCGGTCCCGGTCGTCGGCCACGCCCTGCAGATGATGCGCCAGCCCGTCCGCTTCATGTCCTCGCTGTCCGCCCACGGCGACCTGGTGAAGATCAAGATAGGTCCGACCTCCGCCTACGTCCCCTGCCATCCCGGACTGCTGCGCGACGTGCTGACCAACGACCGCACCTACGACAAGGGCGGCGTCTTCTACGACCGGGCCCGTGACATCGCCGGAAACGGCCTGGTCACCTGCCCGTTCAAGGACCACCGCCGACAGCGCCGACTGATGCAGTCGGCCTTCCAGCGCTCCCAGCTCAAGCGCTACGCCACCGCCATGCACGCCGAGATCGAGGCCACCTCCGACCGCTGGCACGACGGCATGGTCGTCGACGCCTTCCAGGAGCTGTACGGCATGGCCCTGCGCACGGTGGCCCGCACCCTGTACTCCACCCCCGTCAGCAAGGAACTCGCCGACGGCGTGGAACGCGCCTTCGACACCGTGCTCAACGGGCTGTTCCGGCAGATGTTCCTGCCCCGCTTCCTGCGCCGCCTGCCCACCCCGGCCAACCGGCGCTACCGCCGCAACCTGGACTACCTGCACGCGACCACCCAGCAGCTCATCGACGACTACCGCAGTGACGACGCCGAACACGACGACCTGCTCTCCGCCCTGCTCGCCTCGCGCGACGAGGACGGCAGCCGGCTGGACGACACCGAGATCCACGACCAGGTCATCACCGTCATGGCGGCCGGCACCGAGACCGTCGCCGGCACCCTCACCTGGATCTTCCACCTGCTGTCCCAGCACCCCGACATCGAGGCCGCACTGTACGAGGAGATCGACACCGTCCTCGGCGGCCGGGCACCGCAGTGGGACGACCTGCCGAACCTCTCGCTGACCGACCGGATCATCAGCGAGACCCTCCGACTGCACCCGCCGGCCTGGCTGTTCACCCGGCTCACCGCCGCCGACACCGAACTGGCGGGCCGGCACCTGCCGAAGGGGACCACCATCGTCTTCAGCCCCGCCGCGGTGGCGCTGAACGAGGAGGCCTACCCCGACGAGCACCGCTTCGACCCCGACCGCTGGCTGCCGGACCGGGTCAACCCGCTCGCCCGGCAGGCGTTCATGCCGTTCGGTACCGGCGCCCGCAAGTGCATCGGCGACCTGTACGCCCGCACCGAGGCCGCCCTCGGTCTCGCCACCATCCTCGGCAAGTGGCGGATCACCTGCGAGCCCGACGCCGACGTCCGGCCGGTCCCGCTGGCCACCGTCTACCACCCCCGCAGGCTGCGGCTGCGCATCAGCACCCGCACCGGGCGCCCCACCGTGGGAGCGGTCCCCTCGCCGCGCCTCGGCGGGGGTGACGCCGCGTGAGCCGGGGCGGGAAGGTCGTCCTGGCCCAGCCGCGCGGCTTCTGCGCCGGTGTACGGCGGGCGATCGGGATCGTGGAGCGGGCCCTGGACCTGCACGGCGCACCGGTGTACGTGCGCAAGGAGATCGTGCACAACCACTACATCGTCTCCGAACTGGAGAAGCGCGGCGCGGTCTTCGTGGACAGCGAGGAGGACGTCCCGCACGGCGCCGTGTGCGTCTTCTCCGCGCACGGTGTCTCCCCGGCGGTCCGGAGCGGCGCGGACCGGCGCCGGTTGGAGGTCATCGACGCCACCTGCCCGCTGGTGGCCAAGGTGCACCAGGAAGCCCTGCGCTTCGCCCGCGACGGCCGCACCATACTGCTGGTCGGCCACGCCGGCCACGAGGAGGTCGACGGCGTCCTCGGCGAGGCGCCCGAACGCACCGTCGTGGTCGAGACGGTGGACGACGTGGCCCGGCTCGGCCTGCCGGACGACACCCCGGTGGCCTTCCTGACCCAGACCACCCTGTCCTTCGACGAGACCGCCAAGGTGGTCGAGGCGCTCCGCGCGCGGTTCCGGGACATCGTCGCCCCCGGCGGTGACGACATCTGCTACGCGAGCCAGAACCGGCAGAACGCCGTCAAGGACCTGGCACGCCGTCACGACCTGGTCCTCGTCGTGGGATCCGGCAACTCCAGCAACTCGCTGCGCATGGTCGAGGTGGCGCGCGAGCACGGCTGCCGGGCCCACCTCGTCCCCGACCGGGACCACTTCCAGGAGGCCTGGCTGGACGGCGTGGCGAGCATCGGCGTCAGCGCCGGGGCCAGCGCGCCCGAGGTCCTCGTCCGCGGGCTCCTCGCCCTGCTGGCCGAACTCGGTCACGGCGACGTGGAGTTGCAGCAGGCGATGCCCGAGGACGTGGTCTTCGCCATGCCGGCCCGGCTGGCCGACCCGGTCACCGGCCGGATCCCGCGCACCCCGCTGGCCGACGAGGCGCAGGTGCGATGAACCGATGGACGCAGCAGAGGAGACACGCGTGACGACGCAGACACGCGCGCCGGAGACCAGCACCGAGAAGAGCATCGTCGAGGAGTTACGGGGCCCCGAGGATCTGCGGGCCATGTCCGTGCAGCAGGTCGACCGGCTCGTACCGGAGATCCGGCGGCTGCTGGTGGACACCGTCACCCGCACCGGCGGACACCTCGGCCCCAACCTCGGGGTCGTCGAACTGTCCGTCGCGCTGCACCGTGTGTTCGAGTCCCCCCGCGACCGCATCCTGTGGGACACCGGCCACCAGTCCTACGTCCACAAGATCCTCACCGGCCGGGCCGGCGCCCTCGGCTCGCTCCGGCAGAGCGGCGGACTGTCCGGGTACCCGTGCCGTGCCGAGTCCCCGCACGACGTCATCGAGAACTCGCACGCCTCCACCGTGCTGTCCTGGGCGGCCGGCGCGGCCCGCGCGTACGGGCTGCGCGGGGACACGGACCACGCCGTGGTGGCCGTCCTCGGGGACGGGGCGCTCACCGGGGGCATGGCCTGGGAGGCGCTGAACAACATCGCGACCGCACCCGGCCACCCGGTGATCGTGGTACTCAACGACAACACCCGTTCCTACGGTCCCACCACCGGCGGCATCGCCGAGCACCTGGCCGCGCTGCGCACCGGGACCACCCCGGAGTGCCTGTTCGAGACCCTGGGCCTGGCCTACCTGGGTCCCGTGGACGGGCACGACATCACGGCCGTGGAGGCGGCCCTGCGCCGGGCGCGGGACCTCGGCCGGTCCGTCGTCGTGCACTGCGTCACGGAGAAGGGCCGCGGCCACGCCCCGGCCGAGCAGGACGAGGCGGACCGGCAGCACGCCGTACGTCCGCTGCGCTCCGGCCGGCCGAGCGATGACGGCTCGCCCTCCTGGACCGCCGTGTTCGGCCGGGAACTGGCCGAACTCGGCGCCGAGCGGCCGGACCTGGTGGCCGTCACCGCCGCCATGCTCCACCCGACCGGCCTCACCGAGTTCGCCGCCCGCCACCCGGAACGCACCCTCGACGTGGGCATCGCCGAACAGCACGCGGTCACGGCCGCCGCGGGCCTGGCCCTGGGCGGGATGCACCCGGTGGTGGCGATCTACGCCACCTTCCTCAACCGCGCCTTCGACCAGCTGCTCATGGACGCGGCCCTGCACCGCGCCCCGGTCACCCTGGTGCTGGACCGGGCGGGCGTCACCGGCGACGACGGCCCCTCGCACAACGGCATGTGGGACCTGTCGCTGCTGAACCTCGTCCCCGGGCTGCGGCTCGCGGTGCCCCGCGACGCCGCCACCCTGCGCCGCGCCCTGCGCGAGGCCGTCGCCGTCCACGACGGCCCGACCGCCCTGCGCTTCCCCAAGGGCACGACGGGCGAGGACGTTCCCGCCGTCCGCACCGTCGGCGGGGTCGACGTGCTCCGGCGGGGGGAGCACGCGGACCTGCTCCTGGTCTCCGTAGGGGCCATGGCCGGCACCTGCCTCGAGGTCGCCGCGCTGCTGGCCCCGGAGGGCGTCGGCGTCACCGTCGTCGACCCGCGCTGGATCAAGCCGGTGCCGCCGGCCCTGGTGGAACTGAGCCTCGGACACCGGCTGGTCGCCACGGTCGAGGACAACGGCCGGGCCGGCGGAGCCGGGGCCGCGGTCGCCCAGGCGCTGAGCGACGCGGGCGCGCCCGCCCCGGTGCGTGTCTTCGGTCTGCCCCAGCGGTTCCTCGCCCAGGGCTCCCGGTCCGAGATCCTCGACTCCGCCGGACTCACCGCCCCCCGTATCGCCGACGACCTGGCGGCGGCGCTGACCTACAGCCGCGCCGCCGTGCGCCGCACCCACCGCGCCGTGCCCCACCCAGTCGTACCCCCACACTGAGGAGAAACGTGCCATGTCCGTCTCGCTCGGGGTGCCCACCGTGCCGTTGCGCCTCGCCCCACGCCGCGTCAGCCGGCAGATCAGGGTCGGCTCCGTCGCCGTCGGCGGCGACGCACCCGTCTCGGTGCAGTCCATGACCACGACCCCGACCGCCGACGTCGGGGCCACCCTCCAGCAGATCGCCGAACTGACCGCGGCCGGATGCCAGATCGTCCGGGTGGCCTGCCCCTCGCAGGACGACGCGGACGCCCTGCCGGCCATCGCCCGCAAGTCCCCGATCCCCGTCGTCGCCGACATCCACTTCCAGCCCCGCTACGTCTTCGCCGCCATCGACGCCGGATGCGCGGGGGTCCGCGTCAACCCGGGCAACATCCGGCAGTTCGACGACAAGGTCAAGGAGATCGCCCGGGCCGCCGGGGACGCGGGCGTCCCGATCCGGATCGGGGTGAACGCGGGCTCCCTCGACCGGCGCCTGCTCGCCAAGTACGGCAGGGCCACCCCGCAGGCGCTGGTGGAGTCCGCGCTGTGGGAGTGCTCGCTGTTCGAGGAGCACGGCTTCCGGGACCTCAAGATCTCCGTCAAGCACAACGACCCGGTGGTCATGGTCAGCGCCTACCGGCTGCTCGCCCAGCAGTGCGACTACCCGCTCCACCTGGGCGTCACCGAGGCCGGACCCGCCTTCCAGGGCACGATCAAGTCGGCGGTGGCCTTCGGCGCGCTGCTGAGCGAGGGCATCGGGGACACCATCCGTGTGTCGCTGTCGGCCCCGCCCGCCGAGGAGGCCAAGGTAGGCATCCAGATCCTGGAGTCGCTGAATCTGAGGCAGCGCCGGCTGGAGATCGTGTCGTGCCCGTCCTGCGGCCGCGCCCAGGTCGACGTCTACCGGCTCGCCGACGAAGTGACCGCCGGCCTGGAGGGCATGGAGGTGCCGCTGCGCGTCGCCGTCATGGGGTGTGTGGTGAACGGCCCGGGCGAGGCCCGCGAGGCCGACCTCGGCGTCGCCTCCGGCAACGGCAAGGGGCAGATCTTCGTCAAGGGAGAGGTTATCCGGACCGTGCCCGAATCGAAGATCGTGGAGACCCTCATCGACGAGGCACTCAAGCTCGCCGAGCAGATGGAGAGGGACCGGATGAAGAGGGAGCTTCCATGACCTACGTGATCGCACAACCCTGTGTCGACGTGAAGGACAAGGCCTGCATCGAGGAGTGCCCCGTCGACTGCATCTACGAAGGACGGCGCGCCCTGTACATCCACCCCGACGAGTGCGTGGACTGCGGAGCCTGCGAGCCGGTCTGCCCGGTCGAGGCGATCTTCTACGAGGACGACACCCCCACGGAGTGGGCCGAGTACAGGGCGGCGAACGCCGAGTTCTTCGACGACCTCGGCTCGCCCGGGGGCGCCGCGGCCCACGGGCTCATCGACCGCGACCACCCGGTTGTCGCCGGGCAGCCGGTCCGCACGGCCTGAAACGTGCCCGCCGCCGGGGTCACCCGCATCCCGGCGGCATCAGGACCTGGGGGACAGGTCCTGGGCCACCCGGTGGCCGTTCTCCAGCTCCGCCGTGCCCGTGCCCTGAGCCAGCACGTCGAGTGCGGCCAGGACGCGGCGGCCGAGGGCGCCGGGCAGGTACCCGGGGATCTCCTCGCGGGTCACCAGACGCCAGGACAGCAGTTCCTCCTCCTGCAGCCGGATGGCCTTGAACTCGCTCTCGGACAGGACGCCCCCGTCGTACAGGTAGGCCACCAGCGGCGGCCGGCCGGTGCCGTGCACCCAGTCGACCGCCAGCAGCCGGCCGAGTTCCCGGTCCAGGCCGATCTCCTCGAGCGTCTCGCGGCGCGCCCCCTGGCGGGGCGTCTCGCCGTCGTCCGACTCGATCGTGCCGCCCGGAAGTGCCCAGCCCTCACGGTAATTGGGCTCGACGAGCAGCACGCGCCCCTCGTCGTCCCGGAAGAGCGCGGCGGCACCGGCCAGCACGCGGGGGAGGCTCGCGATGTACGTGGCGAAATCACTGGTCGTGGTCACGCAGGAAGAGTAACCAGGCACCGGACGGCTACGGCGCAGGTGACGCCAGGCGCAGGGTGCGCTCGGCCAGCGCACTGATCCGTACCCCGTCGAAACCGAACACCGCGCTCCGTACGGTGTCCTCGAGCGGGTCCTTCCACTGGGCCGGGACGGCCGCCGCGCCGGTGAGCACCCCGGCCACCGAACCGGCCGTGGCGCCGTTGGAGTCGGTGTCCAGGCCGCCGCGGACGGTGAGGGCGATGGTCCGGGTGAAGTCGCCGTCGCCGTAGAGCAGCCCGGCCGTGAGGACGGCCGCGTTCGGGACCGTGTGGATCCAGCCGAGGCCGGCGGTCTCCGCGGACACCGTGGCCAGCGTCTCCTCCCAGGGCAGCCGGGTCTCGTGCAGGGACACGACCCGGCGCACGGTCCGGGCCAGCCGGCTGCTCGCCGGGATCACGGCGAGCGCGGTCTCCAGCGCCTCCCGCACCCCCGGCGCGGTGAACGCCGCCGAGATCAGCGCGGCCGCGAACATCGCGCCGTACACGCCGTTGCCGGTGTGCGAGAGCACCGCGTCCCGGCGGGCCAGTGAGGCTGCGCGGGGTGGGTCGCCGGGGCAGGTCCAGCCGTAGACGTCGGCACGGATCAGCGCGCCGATCCACTCCTGGTACGGGTTGTCGTACGTCGCCGTCAGCGGCGGCTTCAGACCGTTCGCGAGGTTGCGGTACGCCGCCCGTTCCGCGGTGAAGGTCTGCAGGTACGGCAGCCTGAGCAGCCACAGGTCGCCGACCTGCTCGGTGCTGAAGTCGAACCCGTGGGTCTCCAGCAGATGCAGGCCGAGGACGGCGTAGTCGACGTCGTCGTCGCGGCAGCTGCCGTGGATACGGCCGCGCACGCACTGCCGCCACTCCGGGCGCAGCACGGCGCCGTCGGCCGCGTCGGCGGGCTCCGGCAGGTAGTCGGTGAGCGGCAGGGCGGCGGCCTGCCGCAGATAGCGGTCGATGCGCTCGCGGGTCCACACCTCGCCCTGTTCGACCGGCTTGCCGAGCATGTTGCCCGCGATCCGGCCGAGCCAGCCCCCGTGGATGCGGTCGGCGAGGCCCGGCCCGGTGCCCTGATTGCTCATGGCTGGGGTCTACCCGTTTTCCCAGCCGGCTCCCAGGCGCTGCCCAGGGTTCGGTCGGGGCATGACGGCGGGGGTGTCCTCCGGTTAAGGTCGCAGCGGCGCGACTGGCCCTGACGTGCGCGGGGCCCGGAGAGCAAGGGGAAAGCAAGGTGGCGGACGCTGCAGTGAACGAGACCCGCAGGGTGCTCATCGCCGCGGACAAGTTCAAGGGCTCGCTGACGGCCGTGCAGGTCGCCGAGCGGGTGACGGCCGGGCTGCGCCGGGTCGTGCCCGGCCTCGACGTCGAGGCGCTGCCCGTGGCCGACGGCGGCGACGGCACCGTGGACGCGGCGGTCGCGGCGGGCTTCGAGCGCCGGGAGATCCGGGTCGCCGGGCCGCTCGGCCAGGAGGTGACGGCCGCGTTCGCGCTGCGCGGCGACACCGCGGTGGTGGAGATGGCCGAGGCGAGCGGCCTGCAGCGGCTGCCGGCCGGTGTCTTCGCGCCGCTGACCGCCTCCACCTACGGCTCGGGAGAGCTGCTCCGGGCCGCGCTGGACGCGGGTGCGCGGACGATCGTGTTCGGCGTCGGCGGGAGCGCCACGACGGACGGCGGCGCCGGCATGCTGTCGGCGCTCGGCGCCCGGTTCCTGGACGGGGACGGGGAGCCGGTCCCGCCGGGCGGCGGCGGTCTCGCCGAGCTGGCCCGCGCGGACCTGTCCGGTCTCGACCCGCGCCTGTCCGCCGTGGAGCTGGTGCTCGCCAGCGACGTCGACAACCCGCTGACCGGGCCGCAGGGCGCGCCCGCGGTGTACGGCCCGCAGAAGGGCGCCGCCCCGGACGACGTGGCGGCCCTGGACGCGGCGCTCGCCCACTTCGCCAAGGTCCTGGAGGCGGCCGTGGGGCCGCGCGCCGCCGAGCACGCGGCGGCGCCGGGCGCCGGGGCGGCCGGCGGCATCGGCTACGGCGCGCTCCTCCTGGGCGCCCGCTTCCGGCCCGGTATCGAGGTCATGCTGGACGTGCTCGGCTTCGCACCGGCGCTGGACCGGGCCGATCTGGTGATCACCGGCGAGGGTTCGCTGGACGAGCAGACGCTGCACGGGAAGGCGCCGGCGGGGGTCGCCGCGGCGGCCCGGGCGGCCGGCAAGGACGTCGTCGCGGTGTGCGGCCGGCTCGCTCTGCCGCAGGAGGCGCTGCAGCGGGCCGGGATCGGCCGGGCGTACCCGCTGACGTCCGTGGAGCCGGACGTGGCGAAGTGCATCGCGGACGCCGGGCCGATCCTGGAGCGGGTCGCGGAGCGGATCGGTCAGGACTTCCTGCTCTGAGCGGTCGCCGCACGGTCCGTCCTACTCCAGTTCGGTCAGCTCCCCGTCCAGGTCCCGGTAGTAGCTGCCGCTCGTGAGGCCCCACACCTTCTGGTGGGCCAGCCACTGCTTCGTGATCTGGTGCAGGGTCTTGGCGGGGCGCTCCCAGACCATGGAGTGTCCCGCGCCGGCCAGCTGGAACATCAGCTTGTCCGGCCCCGGGACGGCCGTGTAGAGGTCCGGGACGGAGAAGCGCAGGACCGCCGGCACAGGGAGCGTCGGCGGGGTGTTGGCGGTCCGGTCCAGCTCGCCGTGGACGATGGCGATGGGCACCTGGTTGCCGAGCACGCTGTTGTACGTCGCGGTCTGGTTGTTCCAGCCCCACCAGAAGGAGTTCCGGAACCTGTGGACGCCCTCGTGCGTGCCGTCCGGCAGCAGGGGACCCCACTTGGCGCCGACGGGGTCGCTGTCCATCATGGCGGCCCACACCGTGTCCTCGATGCCGGGTTCCCGCTGGAGCGGGCTGCCCGTCTCGCGGTCCCATGCGATCTTGAAGCCGGTCTTGCTGTTGACGTGCATCGGGAAACCGAACATGGCCTGCGGCGGGGTCACGGGCAGGTTCGTGACCCCTTTGGGGAGCCCGAACGGGTCCGTGGGCTTCTCCGACCACCGTCCCAGCGGCGCGAAGATCGGGGCGAGGAAGAACAGGCTCTTGACCTCCGTGGGGTGCAGGAGGGCGTACGGACCCATGATCGGTCCTGCGGCGGACCAGCCGATGAAGTGGATCGGCTTGTTCATGCACCGTGACCTGACGAACTTGACGACGGTGGCCAGCTCCGCCCATTCGCTCTGCGAGGTGCCGAACTCGTGCGGGTACGGGGGAGTCCCGCACGGGGCCGCGAGCGAGCCCAGGACGTCGTCCCGCTGGGACGGGTTGGCGTTGCACGGGTCGTCCATCATCAGGCGCGGCGATTTCCCGTTGCCCTGCACGTCCATCATGTACACGTCGTAGTGCTCCTTGGCCAGCTGCTGGGCCCAGCTGTACCTGAGGGCGTCGTCCCCGGGCACTCCGGGAAGCACGAGGTCGTATCCGGCGAGCACCGGCACGCTTCTGCCGTGGAGCATCAGTACCGGCTCGGGGTCTTGGCCGTGTTGGGTGCCGTCCCACTCCCGGACGAAGAGGTTCACCTGCTTGTTCGGGTTGGCAGGGTTGTTCGAGGTGTGCACGACCGGGTGGTCTGTCTGTACAGGTCCGGGCATGGCCGTCCTCCCATCCGCATAGCGGGATGAATATCGGAAAATCCCCCTGTTTCCACCGTCCTCCAGCCCCTGAACCAGTGCAACTCGACAGAAAACGGGGGTAGTTGACGGGTCAAAGGGGAGCCGAACGCAGCCCTTGAACGCAAAACGGGTGTGGCCCGAGCCTCGGAGGCTCGGGCCACACCCGGTGTGTCGGTGCGGAGGGTCAGGGCAGCTGTGCCGCCCGTGCCTCCCGACGGTTGTCGCGGAAGTTGTTCACCCGGCGCGCCGTGGCGAACAGCGGGATCACCGCGCCCATGACCAGCTGCAGGGCGCAGCCCGTCTGGAGGAGCAGCTGGCCGCCCGGGGCGTCGAAGGCCCAGGCGGTCAGGAGGCCCATGGACAGGACGATCCAGGACAGCATGGCCACGGCGAGGCGGCCCCGCGGCTTCGGGTACTCGACCCGGCTCACCATCAGCCAGGCCGTACCGAGGATCGCCAGGAGCGTCGCGAAGAAGGGCAGCTCCAGGAGCACGATCGAGACGACCGTCAGCGCCCCGAACGGCGAGGGCATGCCCTGGAACATGCCGTTCGTCGGCGTCACGCACGAGAAGCGTGCCAGACGCAGCACCACGGCCAGGAGCACCACGATTGCCCCGACCGCCGCCACCTTCTGGTACGCGTCGTCCGCGACCATGCCGTAGACCAGCACGAAGTACGCGGGCGCCAGGCCGAAGCTGATCAGGTCCGAGAGGTTGTCCAGCTCGGCGCCCATGGGGGAGGAACGGAGCTTGCGCGCCACCAGGCCGTCGAACAGGTCGAACACGGCTGCGCACAGCATCAGGATGACCGCCGTGGCCGCGCTGTTGCGCGCCATGCCGGACTCCTGGCTGTCGGTGAGGTGCGGGATCAGGATGCCGGTGGTGGTGAAGTACACCGCCATGAAGCCGCACGTGGCGTTGCCCAGCGTGAGGGTGTCCGCTATTGAGAGGCGGAGAGAGAGGGGCATCTCCTCCTCTTCGTCCACCTCGTCTGCCTCGGGCACCCAGCCCGCCTGGGTCTCCGGATCAATCACGGTCAATGCGAGTCACCCCAGCCACGGTCTTCTGACCGACCTCGACCGCGACCTCCACGCCCTCGGGCAGGTAGAGGTCGACACGCGAGCCGAAGCGGATCAGACCGATACGGTCGCCCTGCTCGACCTTCGTGCCCTCCGGGAGGTAGGGCACGATGCGGCGGGCCACCGCGCCGGCGATCTGGATCATCTCGATGTCGCCGAGTTCGGTGTCGAAATGCCAGACTACGCGCTCGTTGTTCTCGCTCTCCTTGTTGAAAGCTGGAACAAAGCCGCCGGGGATGTGCTCGACCGACGTCACCGTTCCCGCGAGGGGCGCGCGGTTGACGTGGACGTTGAGCGGGCTCATGAAGATCGCGACGCGGGTGCGGCCGTCCTTCCAGGGCATGATGCTCTGCACCACGCCGTCGGCAGGCGAGATGACGCGGCCCTGGGCGATCTCACGCTCGGGGTCGCGGAAGAACCACAGCATGCCCGCCGCGAGCGCGGTGGCGGGCAAGGCCACGGCCTTGGCGGCGCCGGAACGGCGGGCGCGGGCGAGGCTGAGGGCTGCGGTGGCGACGGTCGGGAGAAGCCACGGCGATGCTCCGCGCGCGAGGCGTACGCCGACCTGGCGGTCGCGAGGTGCAGAGGTTTGGCTGTGGGGCATGGATGACCTTCGTAGCGGATGATGCCGCGCTCTGACGGGGGACGGCGGCTTTCCCGGGATCGTACCGGGCGCGGGCCACAACTGGGCAAGCCAGGAAGCCGAGTCGGCGGCCGAAGAGTGTCAACGGGGTGTGATCTTCTTCTCGAAGAAAACACCCCGTATCCGGACAATCAGCCCTGGAATCGATACTCTTCGAGCAGCCTGCGCCCGATGATCATTTTCTGGATCTCGGCGGTACCTTCGCCGATGAGCAGCATCGGAGCCTCCCGGTAGAGGCGCTCGATCTCGTACTCCTTGGAGAAGCCGTAGCCGCCGTGGATCCGGAATGCATCCTCCACGACCTCCTTGCAGTACTCGGAGGCGAGGTACTTCGCCATCCCTGCTTCGAGGTCGTTTCGTTCCCCGGAGTCCTTTTTGCGTGCCGCGTTGACCATCATGGCATGCGCAGCCTCGACCTTGGTGCCCATCTCGGCCAGCTTGAACTGGATGGCCTGGTGCTGGGCGATCGGCTTGCCGAAGGTGTGCCGCTGCTGGGCGTACTGGACACCCAGTTCGAAGGCACGCTGAGCGACGCCGCAGCCACGCGCCGCCACATTGACGCGGCCGACCTCCACGCCGTCCATCATTTGGTAAAAACCTCGGCCGGTGACGCCGCCGAGCACCCGATCGGCCGGAACCCGCAGGCCGTCCATGATGAGCTCGGTCGTGTCGACGCCCTTGTAGCCCATCTTCTCGATCTTGCCCGGGATGGTGAGGCCGGGGCGGACCTCGCCGAAGCCGGGCTCCTTCTCGATCAGGAAGGTCGTCATCGACTTGTGGGGCGCGGTGCCCTCGGGGTGTCCTTCGTCACTTCGGACGAGAACGGCCACCAGGGACGAGGTGCCACCGTTCGTCAGCCACATCTTCTGGCCGTTCAGGACGTACTCGTCGCCGTCCTTGACCGCCTTCGATGTGATGGCCGACACATCGGAGCCCAGGCCCGGCTCCGACATCGAGAACGCGCCCCGGATGTCGCCGGCCGCCATGCGCGGAAGGAAGTGGTCCTTCTGCTCCTGCGTGCCGTGCTGCTTGAGCATGTACGCGACGATGAAGTGCGTGTTGATGATGCCGGACACCGACATCCAGCCGCGGGCGATCTCCTCCACACACAGCGCGTAGGTGAGGAGCGACTCGCCCAGGCCCCCGTACTCCTCGGGGATCATCAGACCGAACAGGCCGAGTTCCTTCAGGCCGTCCACGATCTGCTGCGGGTACTCGTCGCGGTGCTCCAGCTCGGTCGCGACAGGAATGATCTCCTTGTCGACGAAGTCCCGAACGGTGGAGAGGATCTCCTGCTGGACGTCGGTCAGGCCGGCGGTCCGGGCGAGGCGTGCCATTACTTCTCCTGCTGCTTCAGCTCCGGGCGGCCGGGCTGCTCGCCGCCGCGCTCCTTGGTGTACGTCTCGGTGGGCACCATGACCTTGCGGCGGAAGACGCACACCAGGGTGCCGTCCTGCTTGTAGCCCTTGGTCTCGACGTAGACGATGCCGCGGTCGTTCTTCGACTTCGACGGCCACTTGTCGAGCACGGTCGTCTCGCCGTAGATCGTGTCGCCGTGGAAGGTCGGCGCCACGTGCTTGAGCGACTCGATCTCCAGGTTGGCGATCGCCTTGCCGGAGATGTCCGGCACGCTCATGCCGAGCAGCAGCGAGTAGATGTAGTTCCCGACGACGACGTTCTTGCCGAAGTCCGTCGTCTTCTCCGCATAGTTGGTGTCCATGTGGAGCGGGTGGTGGTTCATGGTGAGGAGACAGAACAGGTGGTCGTCGTACTCCGTGACCGTCTTGCCCGGCCAGTGCTTGTACGTCGCCCCGACCTCGAACTCCTCGTAGGTGCGTCCGAACTGCATCGCGCTCAGGCCTCCGGGATCTCGAACTTCGACGTGCGCTGCATGCCGGCGGCGCGGCCCTTGCCGGAGATGACCAGGGCCATCTTGCGGCTGGCCTCGTCGATCATCTCGTCGCCGAGCATCGCGGAGCCCTTCTTGCCGCCGGCCTCGGACGTGTAGTAGTCGTACGCGTCCAGGATCAGCTCGGCGTGGTCGAAGTCCTCCTGGGAGGGCGAGAAGATCTCGTTGGCCGCCTCGACCTGGCCCGGGTGCAGCACCCACTTGCCGTCGAAGCCCAGGGCCGCGGCGCGCTGGGCGACCTCGCGGTAGCCCTCGACGTTGCGGATCTGCAGGTAGGGGCCGTCGATCGCCTGGAGGTTGTTGGCGCGGGCGGCCATCAGGATCTTCATCAGGATGTAGTGGTAGGCGTCCGCCGGGTAGCCGGGCGGCTGCTCGCCCACGACGAGCGACTTCATGTTGATGGAGGCCATGAAGTCGGCCGGGCCGAAGATGATCGTCTCGACGCGCGGGGAGGCCTGCGCGATCGCGTTGACGTTGTTGAGGCCCTGCGCGTTCTCGATCTGCGCCTCGATGCCGATCTTGCCGACCTCGAAGCCCATGGTCTTCTCGATCTGCGTCAGCAGCAGGTCCAGGGCGACGATCTGCTCGGCGGTCTGCACCTTCGGCAGCATGATGCAGTCGAGGTTCTGGCCGGCCCCCTCGACGACGGTGACGACGTCACGGTACGTCCACTCGGTCGTCCAGTCGTTGACGCGCACGACCCGCGTCTTGCCCGTCCAGTCACCCTCGTTGAGGAACTTGACGATGGTGTGCCGCGCCTCGGGCTTGGCCAGCGGTGCGCACGCGTCCTCCAGGTCCAGGAAGACCTGGTCGGCCGGGAGGCCCTGCGCCTTCTCCAGGAAGCGGGGGTTGCTCCCCGGCACGGCGAGGCAGGAACGCCGCGGACGAAGACGGTTGACGGTCATGCGGGGACCTCCAGGGGGTCGAGCTTGTTCGCTTTCCGGATCTCGTCGACGATGCGGCCGATGATCCCGGTGATGTCGAAGTCCTTCGGGGTGAAGACCGCGGCCACTCCTGCGGCCCGCAGCTGGTCGGCGTCACCATTCGGGATGATGCCACCAGCGATCACGGGTATATCTGTGGCACCGGCCACACGCAGCCGTTGGAGCACGTCCGGCACCAGCTGGGCGTGCGAGCCGGAGAGGATCGACAGGCCCACGGCGTGCACGTCCTCCGCCAGCGAGGCGTCCACGATCTGCTCGGGCGTCAGCCGGATGCCCTGGTAGACCACCTCGAAGCCGGCGTCACGCGCACGGACGGCGATCTGCTCGGCGCCGTTGGAGTGGCCGTCCAGGCCGGGCTTGCCGACCAGGAAGCGGAGCTTGCCGACGCCCAGTTCCCGGGCGGTGGCGTCCACCTTGGCGCGGACCTCGGCGAGCGCCGAGCCCGCCTCGACGGGAACGGCGATGGGAGCGGAGGAGACACCGGTCGGCGCGCGGAACTCGCCGAACACCTCCCGCAGCGCGCCCGCCCACTCGCCGGTCGTGACCCCGGCACGGGCGCACTCCAGGGTGGCCTCCATGAGGTTGTCGGTGCCCTTGGCGGCCTCCTTCAGCCGCTCCAGCGCCTTGCAGGGGCGCGGGTGGTTGAAGGGCGGCTGGTAGCGGGTGTCGCGCCAGCCTCCGATCGCCTCGACGACCCGGGCCTCGACCGCCGGGTCGACCGTCTGGATCGCGGTGTCCAGGTCGGCCGTGAGCGGGTTGGGCTCGGTGGTCTCGAAGATGTTGACGCCGACGATCTTCTCCTGGCCGGACTCGATCCGGGCCCGGCGCTCGGCGTGCGAGGAGACCAGCTGCGACTTGAGGTAGCCGGACTCGACGGCGGCCATCGCGCCGCCCATCTCCTGGATCCGGTCGATCTCGGCGAGGGACTCCTCGACGAGGGAGGTCACCTTCGCCTCGATGACGTGCGAGCCCTCGAAGATGTCCTCGTACTCCAGCAGGTCGCTCTCGTGTGCGAGGACCTGCTGGATGCGCAGCGACCACTGCTGGTCCCACGGGCGGGGCAGGCCGAGGGCCTCGTTCCAGGCCGGCAGCTGCACGGCACGCGCACGCGCGTCCTTGGAGAGGGTCACGGCCAGCATCTCGAGGACGATCCGCTGGACGTTGTTCTCCGGCTGCGCCTCGGTCAGGCCGAGCGAGTTGACCTGGACGCCGTAGCGGAACCGTCGCTGCTTCGGGTTCTCGATGCCGTACCGCTCACGCGTGACCTTGTCCCAGATGCGGCCGAACGCCCGCATCTTGCACATCTCCTCGACGAAGCGGACGCCCGCGTTCACGAAGAAGGAGATGCGTGCGACCACGTCGCCCATGCGCTCCTGCGGCACCTGGCCGGAGTCGCGCACGGCGTCGAGGACGGCGATCGCGGTGGACATCGCGTACGCGATCTCCTGCACCGGCGTGGCCCCGGCCTCCTGCAGGTGGTAGCTGCAGATGTTGATCGGGTTCCACTTCGGGATGTGGGAGACCGTGTACGCGATCATGTCCGTCGTCAGGCGGAGCGACGGCCCGGGCGGGAAGACGTGCGTCCCCCGGGACAGGTACTCCTTGACGATGTCGTTCTGGGTCGTGCCCTGGAGCTTGGTGATGTCCGCACCCTGCTCCTCGGCGACGACCTGGTAGAGCGCCAGCAGCCACATGGCGGTGGCGTTGATCGTCATCGAGGTGTTCATCTGCTCCAGGGGGATGTCCTGGAACAGCCGGCGCATGTCACCGAGGTGCGAGACGGGCACGCCGACCCGGCCGACCTCGCCGCGGGCGAGGATGTGGTCGGGGTCGTAGCCGGTCTGCGTCGGCAGGTCGAACGCCACCGACAGACCGGTCTGGCCCTTGGCGAGGTTGCGTCGGTACAGCTCGTTGGACGCCTCGGCCGTCGAGTGGCCGGCGTACGTCCGCATGAGCCACGGACGGTCCTTCTGACGCTCTGTCATCTAAGGCTCTCAGACGTTCCGGAAGCGGTTGATGGCGTCGATGTGCTTGGCGCGCATCTCCTCGTCGCGCACGCCCAGGCCCTCCTCGGGGGCCAGGCAGAGCACGCCGACCTTGCCCTGGTGGAGGTTGCGGTGCACGTCGTACGCGGCCTGGCCGGTCTCCTCCAGGGAGTAGACCTTCGACAGGGTCGGGTGGATCTTGCCCTTCGCGATGAGCCGGTTGGCCTCCCAGGCCTCGCGGTAGTTGGCGAAGTGCGAGCCGATGATCCGCTTCAGCGACATCCACAGGTAGCGGTTGTCGTACTCGTGCATGTAGCCCGAGGTCGAGGCGCAGGTGGTGATGGTGCCGCCCTTGCGGGTGACGAAGACCGAGGCGCCGAAGGTCTCGCGGCCGGGGTGCTCGAAGACGATGTCGATGTCCTCGCCGCCGGTGAGCTCGCGGATGCGCTTGCCGAAGCGCTTCCACTCCTTCGGGTCCTGGGTCTGCTCGTCCTTCCAGAACTTGTAGCCCTCGGCGTTGCGGTCGATGATCGCGTCGGCGCCCATGGACCGGCAGATGTCCGCCTTCTGGTCGCTGGAGACGACACAGATCGGGTTGGCGCCGCCCGCGAGCGCGAACTGCGTGGCGTACGAGCCGAGTCCGCCGCTCGCGCCCCAGATCAGGACGTTGTCGCCCTGCTTCATGCCGGCGCCGTTGCGGGAGACCAGCTGGCGGTAGGCGGTGGAGTTGACCAGGCCCGGGGCCGCGGCCTCCTCCCAGCTGAGGTGCTTGGGCTTCGGCATCAGCTGGTTGGACTTGACGAGCGCGATCTCGGCGAGACCACCGAAGTTGGTCTCGAAGCCCCAGATGCGCTGCTCGGGGTCGAGCATCGTGTCGTTGTGGCCGTCGCTGGACTCCAGCTCGACGGACAGACAGTGCGCGACGACCTCGTCACCGGGGTTCCAGGCGTTCACGCCGGGGCCGGTGCGCAGGACGACGCCCGCGAGGTCGGAGCCGATGATGTGGTACGGCAGGTCGTGGCGCTTGGTCAGCTCGGAGACCTTGCCGTAGCGCTCGAGGAACCCGAAGGTCGACAGCGGCTCGAAGATCGAGGTCCACACGGAGTTGTAGTTGACGGAGGAGGCCATCACGGCCACCAGCGCCTCGCCGGGGCCCAGTTCGGGCACCGGCACCTCGTCCAGGTGGATCGACTTGCGCGGGTCCTTGTCGCGGCTCTGAAGGCCCGCGAACATCTCCGTCTCGTCCTTGTGCACGGTGATCGCACGGTACGACTCGGGGAGCGGCAGAGCGGCGAAGTCGGCCGGAGTGGATTCCGGCGACTGGATCGCGTCCAGGATGTCCTTCACGGTCACGGTATTGCCTCCGGCGGTGAGCGCCCTGAGGGAGGGGCGCTGGGGGTTCGTCGGTGCTGCTGGGAGAGCTGCTGAGGGTTTTGGGTGATGCCGTCGGTTCGGCGAGGTGGTGCTTCGGCAGCGCTTTGTGGCGCGGGAGGTTGCCTGTGACGCAGGCGTCCGGGCGCGCAGGCCATGAGCTTGCGGGGACAGCCGGCGAACGATCGGTCTCTGCTCGCCGGCCGCCCGGACACCTTCAACGTATGACACCGCGTGTCAGGTGGCAAGGCACTGAGTGCCATGAGTTCGCCTCAGATGAAATCTTTACGTAACAAATGAGCGATGATCGATCGAACGGCTTCTGAAATCTGCCGGAAAAGGGCCTCTGACATGCCAAAACGGCCACCCCGTGGGGTGGCCGTTGTCACAGCGGGAGCGCGTGCTCGGAGCGTCTCAGCGCTCCTTGAGCGCCTCCTCGATGGTGCGCATGACCTCGTCCAGCGGGGCGTCCGTGCGGGCGACCGTCACGAGCACCTCGCCGTGCGCGGACACCGTCGCCGGGGCCGTGGTCGCGGCCGGCCTGGGCGCCGAGCCGCGTCCGGCGCCGATGCCGGTGCCGAAGGTCTTGCGCACGATCGCGAAGGCGTGGTCGAGCTGGGCCTCCACGTCGCCCTGGCCGCCCGCCCGCAGCCAGCGCCGCAGGACGTGATTGTGGGCCGTGACGACGGCGGAGGCGGCGACCTCGGCGAGCAGCGGGTCGTCGTTGGCGTCGTCGGCGTGCGCGTGCTCGTCGAAGTGGCCGAGCAGATAACGGGTGAACAGGCGCTCGTAGCGGGCGACCGAGGCGATCTCCGCCTCGCGCAGGGTGGGCACCTCGCGCGTGAGCTTGTAGCGGGCGACCGAGATCTCCGGCCGGCCCGCGTACATCTTCATGACTTCCTTGATGCCACGGCACACGGTGTCGAGCGGGTGCTCGTGCGCGGGGGCGGCGTTGAGGACCGCCTCGGCACGGATCAGCGTGTCGTCGTGGTCGGGGAAGATCGCCTCTTCCTTGGAGCGGAAGTGGCGGAAGAAGGTGCGGCGCGCGACCCCGGCCGCGGCCGCGATCTCGTCGACGGTGGTCGCCTCGTACCCCTTGGTCGCGAACAGCTCCATCGCTGCGGCCGCCAGCTCTCGGCGCATTTTCAGCCGCTGGGCGGCGGCGCGACTGCCTGCGGCACTTTCCGGCGCGTCGGGCGTGGCTGGTGTACGTGAGGACTTGGCGGGCTGGGACATGACCCGAACGTACTGCATGTCCGCAGCTCGATGCGCAGGTCCGGGGTTTCCCCCGCCCGTGGAGGGCGGGGGAGTGCCGGGTCCGGAGAGCGCGGGAAACGCCACCGGGCCCAGCAGCCCGCCCCAGTCCGCGCCCTCGGAGGCACCGTCGAACCAGTCACCGACGCCGTCAGCGGCGGGCATACTCGCGGAAGCCGCGGCCGGTCTTGCGGCCGAGGCAGCCCGCGGCCACCAAGTGCTCCAGCAGCGGAGCCGGGGCCAGGCCCGGGTCGCGGAACTCGCGGTGCAGCACCTTCTCGATCGCGAGCGAGACGTCCAGACCGACGACGTCCAGCAGCTCGAAGGGGCCCATCGGGTAGCCGCCGCCGAGCTTCATCGCGGCGTCGATGTCGTCGAGCGACGCGTAGTGCTCCTGGACCATCTTGACCGCGTTGTTCAGGTACGGGAACAGCAGCGCGTTCACGATGAACCCGGCCCG
Source organism: Streptomyces sp. NPDC085866 (assembly GCF_044541035.1). Classification (NCBI taxonomy): domain Bacteria; kingdom Bacillati; phylum Actinomycetota; class Actinomycetes; order Kitasatosporales; family Streptomycetaceae; genus Streptomyces; species Streptomyces sp. NPDC085866. Next base: position 105,181 of record NZ_JBITSQ010000018.1, on the reverse strand, counting down.
GTCGCCGCAGTCCACGGCGTGCTTCCTGACCTTCGCGCAGACCTCGCGGACGGTGGCGTGGACGTCGTCGGCCGTCAGGACCGTGCGGACGACCTCGACCAGCTTCATCGCCGGGGCCGGGTTGAAGAAGTGCATGCCGATCACGTCCTGCGGGCGCGAGGTGGCGCGGGCGCAGGCGACCACCGGCAGCGAGGAGGTGGTGGTGGCGAGGACCGCGCCCGGCTTGCAGACCTTGTCCAGCGTCGCGAACAGCTGCTGCTTGATCTCCAGGTCCTCGGCGACCGCCTCGACGGCCAGGTCGACGTCGGCGAAGGCGTCGTAGGAGCCCGCCGGGGTGACCAGGTCCAGGGTCTGGGCGGCGGCCTCGGCGGTCATCCGGCCCTTGTCCACGGAGCGCGCGAGGGACTTGCCGATCCGCGCCTTGGCGGCCTGGGCCTTCTCCTCGCTGCGGGCGGCGAGGACGACCTCGTACCCGGCCTTGGCGAAGACCTCGGCGATCCCGGAGGCCATCGTGCCCGATCCCGCGACTCCGACGGAGCGCACGGAACGGCCCGTGACCTGTGTGTTCCCCTCGACCGGGGTCAGCGCGTCGGGCACGGTGGTGGCGCTGCCCGGCTCCTCGTACGTGTAGAAGCCGCGCCCCGACTTGCGGCCGGTCAGGCCCGCCTCGCTGAGCTGCTTCAGGATCGGGGCGGGGGCGTGCAGCCGGTCGCCGGACTCGGCGTACATGGCCTCCAGGACCGTACGCGCGGTGTCGATGCCGATGAGGTCCAGCAGGGCGAGGGGGCCCATGGGCAGGCCGCAGCCGAGCCGCATGGCCGCGTCGATGTCCTCGCGGGAGGCGTACCGGGCCTCGTACATCGCGGCGGCCTGGTTGAGGTAGCCGAACAGCAGCCCGTCCGCGACGAAGCCGGGACGGTCGCCGACCGCGACCGGCTCCTTGCCCAGCTCGATCGCGAGGTCGGTGACCGCGGCGACGGCCTGCGGTGCGGTCAGCACCGAGGAGACGACCTCGACCAGCTTCATCGCCGGGGCCGGGTTGAAGAAGTGCAGGCCGAGCACGCGCTCCGGGCGGGCCGAGTCGGCGGCGAGCCGGGTGACCGACAGGGCGTTCGTGCCGGTCGCGAGGATCGTCCCGGGGCGGACGACGGCGTCCAGGTCGCGGAAGATCTGGTGCTTGATCTCGTACGACTCCGGGGCCACCTCGATGACCAGGTCGGCGTCGGCGGCCGCGCCGATGTCGGTGGACGTGCGGACCCGGGCGAGGACGTCGGCGCGCTCCTGCTCGGTGAGCCGGCCGCGCTCCACGGCGCGGGCGGTGGCGGCCTCCAGGGCGGCGACGGACTTCGCGGCCTGGTCCTCGCTGATGTCGATGCCGATCACCTCGCGTCCGGCCTTCGCGAGGACCTCGGTGATGCCGGTGCCCATGGTGCCGAGGCCGACGACGGCGATCGTCTTGAGCGGGGACAGGGGGGTGTCGGACAGGGGAGTGGCCATCGCGGGACTCCAGGAATGAGGGTGACGACTGGGAACGCACCGGGTGCGCCAGGAGGCGCACACCGGGGCGGAGAGAAAAGAAAGGAGATGCGGGTGTTTCCGGGCTGCAGGCGCACACGCCCGGTGGGCCGTCGCCACGGGCGTGCACACGCCCGGGAGAGGCTGATTCCGACCGGCCCTGTCCCGGAGCCGGGTCGTACTGCGGTACCGATGTACCGAACCGACCAACTCACGACGGCTGCGTCACCAAACCGTCGTCAGTGGATGTGCGAGTGGGTAACTCGCTCGTCTGAGCTTAACCGGCGAGTAACGAGCGCGCCAGACCTGGGCCGGACCGAGTTTGTGATGTAGCTCCCTCCACGGGTGCGCCCCGCCTAGGCTGGTCTTCGTGGACGAAGAGTTGCGATCGCTCACGGAACGCATGCGGCAGGAGTCGCGCGGCTCGGCGGCGTACGAGCAGCTGGCGGCGACCGAGGACCATGACGAACTGGCGGAGGTGCTCACCGCGCCGGGACAGCCGTTGTGGGCCAGGGAGCTGGCCGCGTTCCGGCTGGGCGTCGCCGGCGATCGGCGTGCCTTCGAGTCCCTGGTGCTGCTGCTCAACCACCGCGACCCACCGCGCTGCGCCTCCGCCGCCTACGCGCTCGCCCGCCTCGGCGACCCGCGCACGGCCCGCGCGGCCGCCGCGCTCGCCACCAACGAACTGCGCGTCGCCTACGCCCTGCACCCGGTACGGCTCCTGGTCGAGCTGCACGCCCCCGAGTCCGTGCCCGCGCTGATCACCACCCTGGAGCGGCGGCTGCGCCCGCACGACCCGTACCGGCGGGTGGCGCTGGCCTGCGTGGAGGGCCTCGGCACCCTCGGCGACGGCCGCGCCCGCCGGGTCCTGAACGAGGCCCTCGCGCATCCGGCGCTCGCCGAGGCGGCGGTGCACGCGCTGGCCCGCATCCCGCAGCAGAAGCAGAGCTGACGCCCGCTCACAGCTCCCTGACGTACCGCACCTCGGGTACGGCCACGCCGTCCACGTCGAAGGGCTCCTCGGCGCCGTCCGCACGGAAACCGGCCCGCTCGTAGAAGCGGCGGGCGCGCGTGTTCTCCTTCAGGACCCACAGGAACATGCGCGGGTACCCCGAGCACCGCTCGACCGACGCGGCCAGCAGCGCCCGCCCGATCCCACTGCCCATGTGTTCGGGATCGAGGTAGAGGGCGTACAACTCGCAGTCCCCGGTGCGCACCTCACCGTCCCGGTAGGGCCCGTGCGCCGCCCAGCCGACGATCCGGCCGTCCTGCTCGGCGACCAGGTTCGCCACCGCGCCGTCCCCCTGTCCGAACCATGCCCGCCGCTTCTCGGCGTCCCGCGCCACGCTGAGCGCGTCGAGGTACGGCTGCGGCATGAGCCCCCGGTAGGCGTGCTGCCAGCCGCGGACACGGATCTCCGAGACGCGGTCGCAGTCGTCGAGGGTCATCGGACGGATGTGCGGAAACGGGTTGTTCATGGCGGCACCCTAGAGATCCGCTCCCGCATGCGCCCCTGTTTATCCGCCCACCACCGCGAGCGCCTCGACCTCCATCAGGAACTCCGGGGCGACCAGCGCGGCCACCTGGACGGCCGAGGCCGCCGGAAGACGGTCGTCGGGTATGTGCGCGGCGCGGGCCATTGGGGTCTCCCCTGCTCGAACGCAGTTGAGAGCTTGGGGAAGGATCGCCGGCAGGTGGGCGATGTCCGTGACGAAGTAGGTCAGTTTGACGACGTCCTGGAAGCCGGCCCCCGCAGCGGCCAGACAGCGCTTCAGGTTCTCGAACACCTGCCGGGCCTGCGCGGCCGGGTCGCCCTCGCCGACGAGCTTGCCGTCCTCGTCCAGGGCGAGCTGGCCGGAGACGGCGACGAGGCGGCCGGTCGCGCTGACCACGTGGCTGTACTGGGCCGCGGGCGCGACCCCGTCGGGGGCGGGGATGCGGGTCGGTTCGCTCATGCGTCCCATGGTGGACCACGGGTCCGACAACACCTCCCGCCATGCCCCCGACGGGCCGTCAGGAGCCGTTCAGCGGCGGAGGCCCAGCAGGCCGTGCAGGGTCGAGCCGCGCGACGACGTCGAGGCCGCCTTCGCCTTGAGCGGCTTCGGGTCCGGGGACTTCCGGCACACCGCGTCGGCCGTGCCGGTGCCGTGCGGGACCTTGCCGCTCGTCAGATAGTCGGACAGGTACTTGTCCAGGCAGCTGTTGCCGCTCAGCGTGATGCCGTGGTTGCCGCCGCCGTCCTCGACCACCAGGCTGGAGCGGGCCAGCAGGTGGTGGGCCGTCACACCGCCGGGATACGGGGTCGCCGCGTCGTCCGTCGCCTGGAACAGCAGTGTCGGCGGCAGTTTGCCGTTGGCGATGTTCACCCGCTTCAGGGTGCCGGCCGGCCAGTACGCGCAGGGTGCGTTGTACCAGGCGTTGTTCCAGGCCATGAAGGGTGCCTTCGCGTACACCCCCCAGGTGTCCGTCCGCCAGCGGTTCCACGAGTGCGGCCAGGAGGCGTCACGGCACTGCACCGCCGTGTAGACGCTGTAGCCGTTGTCGCCCGAGGCGTCCACGGCGGCGAAGTGCTGGTACGCCTCCACCAGCGGCTCGGCGTTCTTGTCGCGGACGTAGGCCGAGAACGCCTGGGCGAGGTAGGGCCAGTACCCGTTGTAGTAGCCACCGGGGATGAAGGTGTCCTCCAGTTCGGAGGCGCCGACCTTGCCGCCGGCCGGCTTGTTCGCCAGGGCCTTGCGCATCGCGTACCACGCGGCCTCGACCTTCGCGGGGTCCTTGCCGAGCCGGTACGTGGAGTCGTACCTGGCGATCCACGCCATCAGCGCCCGGTGGCGGTCGTCGAAGGCGTAGTCCTGGCCGAGGTTGTCCTCGTACCAGATGCCGGTCGGGTTCACGATGGAGTCCAGCACCAGTCGGCGGACCCGGTCGGGGAAGAGCTTGGCGTAGACCGCGCCCAGGTAGGTGCCGTAGGAGTAGCCGAAGTAGCTGATCTTCTGCGCGCCCAGGGCCTGCCGGACCGAGTCCATGTCCTGGACCGCTTCGACGGTGTTGATGTACGGCAGGACGCTCGCGTACCTGCGACCGCAGGCGGCGGCGAAGGACTGCGCGCGCTGCAGGTTCTTCTGCTCCAGCGCGGCCGTGGCGGGCACGGTGTCGGGACGCACCGTCCTGAAGTGGCGGGGTGAGCAGTCGAGGGCCGGGGTGCTGCGGCCCACTCCGCGCGGGTCGAAGCCGATGACGTCGTACTGCGCCGCCACGCTCCTGGGCAGCGCGGACGCGACGAACCCGGCGAGGGTCAGACCGCTGCCGCCGGGGCCGCCGGGGTTGACCAGCAGCGGGCCCTGGGACGTCGCCGCGGTGTGCGGGACGCGGGACAGGGCGAGGGTGATCTGCGTGCCGGACGGGTGCGTGTGGTCCAGTGGCACCTTCAGGGACGTGCACTGGAGCGTGGGGTAGTCGCTGGTGCCGCAGGTCTTCCAGGTGAGCTTCGCCGCCGGAGCGGTGGGGGCCGCCTGCGCGGGCACGGCCGTGACCGAGCCCGCCGCCACGGCGGCGGCTGCGCACAGCATCGCTGCGCGTGTCCTCATGGGTCCTCCCGGGACGGAGGGTGATGCGAACCGCGAGGCTCACGGTTCTCGCCGCATCGTCCCGAAGAGAGCGCCCTGAAGAACCTACTATGTCAATAGTTGACCCAATTGGGTCGAGGGATGCCCTCCAACGCGCTCAAAGAAGGGTGAGTTGGGTCGGCTCGGACACGGCTGGAGGCTCGGCGGCCGGCGGGGCCTCGGCCGGCCGGATCCGCCGGGCCATGCCCGCGCGCGAGGGCCCGATGCCGTACTCCTGTGCCAGCTCGTGCACCTGACGCGTGATCCGGCGCTGGTACCACTTGGGCGCGTAGGCGCCCTCCGCGTACAGCCGCTCGTAGCGGCGCACCAGGTGCGGGTGGTGCCGGCCGAGCCAGGCCATGAACCACTCCCGGGCGCCCGGCCGCAGATGCAGCACGAGCGGAGTGACCGAGGTGGCCCCGGCCGCCGCGATCGCCCGCACGGTGTCCCGCAGTTGGGCCGGGTGATCGCTCAGGAACGGGACGACCGGGGCCATCAGCACCCCGCAGCCGATGCCGTGCTCGCCGAGGGTGCGGACCACGTCCAGGCGGCGCTCGGGCGCCGGTGTGCCCGGCTCCACCGTGCGCCACAGCTCGGTGTCGGTGAAGCCCACGGAGACCGAGATGCCGACGTCCGTCACCCGGGCCGCCCGGGTCAGCAGCTCCAGGTCGCGCAGGATCAGCGTGCCCTTGGTCAGGATCGAGAACGGGTTCGCGTGCTCGGTGAGCGCCGAGATGATGCCCGGCATCAGCCGGTAGCGGCCCTCGGCGCGCTGGTAGCAGTCGACGTTGGTACCCATCGCCACGTGGTCGCCCTGCCAGCGGCGCGAGGCCAGCTGGCGGCGCAGCACCTCGGGCGCGTTCACCTTCACCACGATCTGGGTGTCGAAGCCGATCCCCGTGTCGAGGTCCAGGTAGCTGTGCGTCTTGCGGGCGAAGCAGTACACGCACGCGTGCGTGCAGCCACGGTAGGGGTTCACCGTCCATTCGAACGGCATGCGCGAGGCGCCCGGCACCCGGTTCAGGACCGAGCGGGCTCGCACCTCGTGGAAGGTGATCCCGCGGAACTCCGGCGTGTCGAAGGTGCGGGTGACGACGGCGTCCGCGCCGAACAGCGCGGCATCGGCGGCCCGGCCGTGACCGCCGGACTCCCCGGAGTCCACGGTGAGGTTCTCCCAGCGCATGACGCCTCCTAGGTAGCGCTCGCGCACAGAATAGAACATACGTTCCCATGATCGTGCGACCCCGATTTGGGTGGCCGGGCGCCGGGGTGGTTGGCTTGCTCCAACCCCGAGAAACCAGGTCCTGGAGGAACGCAATGGCGCAGGTCGAAGCCACCACGGAGCGGGTCGTCGCGGCGAACGCGGAGCAGGTGTTCGACGCGCTCGCCGACTACAGCGGCACGCGGCAGCAGCTGCTGCCCGAGCACTTCAGCGAGTACGAGGTGCGCGAGGGCGGCGACGGCGAGGGCACCCTCGTCCACTGGAAGCTCCAGGCCACCAGCAAGCGTGTCCGCGACTGCCTCCTGGAGGTCAGCGAGCCCAGCGACGGTGAACTCGTCGAGAAGGACCGCAACTCCTCCATGGTCACCACCTGGCGCGTCACCCCGGCCGGCGAGGGCAGCTCCCGGGTCGTCGTCACCACCACCTGGAAGGGCGCCGGCGGCATCGGCGGCTTCTTCGAGAAGACCTTCGCGCCCAAGGGCCTCGGCCGCATCTACGACGCGATCCTCGCCAACCTCGCCGCCCAGGTGGAGAAGTAGGGCCAAACTCCCGCCGGTGAAGGGGTGTTGCGCCCGGCGTTGCGCCCCCTCACCGGTTCGAGTGGATCTCTGTCCCGTCCGGGATTGCACCGTAACTCGCCGTACTTGTTCGCAGTTGTCGCCTTACGCGGGAAATGTGTGACAGGCGCGACGAGGGGAGCCGTACGTGGGCGGGACGACTCTGGTGCAGCACGAGCCGGCCGCGACACCGGCCCCGGCGGAGACCGCCGACGAACCTCCGACCTCCGCCCCGGCCGCCGGACTCGGCGCGCGCCGGGTGCGGTTGGTCTTCTTCGGGCTCATGCTCGCCCTGCTCCTCGCCGCGCTGGACCAGATGATCGTCGCCACCGCGCTGCCGAAGATCGTCGGCGAGCTGCACGGCCTGGACCGGATGTCCTGGGCGATCACCGCCTATCTGCTCACCTCCACCATCGGCCTGCCCGTGTACGGCAAGCTGGGCGACCTCGTCGGCCGCAAGGGCGTCTTCCAGTTCGCCATCCTGGTCTTCGTCGTCGGCTCCGCGCTCGCCGGGCGCGCGCAGAGCATGGACCAGCTGATCGCCTTCCGCGCCCTCCAGGGCGTGGGCGCCGGCGGGCTCATGATCGGCGTCCAGGCGATCATCGCCGACATCGTGCCGTCCCGGCAGCGCGGCCGCTACATGGGCCTGATCGGCGCGGTCTTCGGCCTCGCCTCCGTCGCCGGACCGCTCCTCGGCGGCTACTTCACCGACCATCTCTCCTGGCGCTGGTGCTTCTACGTCAACGTCCCCTTCGGCGTGGTCACCCTGGCCGTCGTCACCGTCGTCCTCAAGCTGCCCAGGCCGCGGGTCCGCGCCCGGCTCGACGTGCTCGGGGCGCTGCTGCTCGCCGCGGCCTCCACCTGCCTGGTGCTGCTGACCAGTTGGGGCGGCACCGAGTACGCCTGGGACTCCCGGGAGATCCTCGGCCTCGGCGCGGGCGCCCTCGCCGCCACCGTCCTCTTCCTCGTCGCCGAGCACTTCGCCGCCGAACCCCTCATCCCGCTCAGGCTGTTCCGGGACTCCGTCTTCAATGTCACCGGTCTGGTCGGCCTGGTGATCGGCGTCGCCCTGTTCGGCGCGGCCAGCTATCTGCCGACCTTCCTGCAGATGGTCGACAGGGCCAGCGCCACCGAGTCCGGGCTGCTCATGCTGCCCATGATGGCCGGCATCGTCGGCGCCTCCGTCATCGGCGGGCAGCTCATCACCCTCACCGGCCGCTACAGACTCTTCCCGCTCCTCGGCTGCGTCATCTCCGCAGTCGGCATGTGGCTGCTGTCCCGTCTGGAGACCGGCACACCCCGGCTGCACTACAGCATCTGGATGGCCGTCCTCGGCGCCGGCATCGGCCTGGTGATGCCGGTCCTCGTCCTCGCCGTGCAGAACTCCGTGCGCCCCGCCGACCTCGGCACCGCAACCAGCGCCAACACCTACTTCCGGCAGATCGGCGGCAGCGTCGGCGCCGCGGTCTTCGGCACCCTCTTCGCGGACCGGCTCGCCGACGCCCTGCACCGGGAACTGCCCCCACGCGCGGGCGCCCGGCTGCCCGACCCCGAGTCGCTCACCCCGCAGCTCGTCCACGCGCTGCCACCGGCCCTGCGCGACGCCTACATCCGCGCCTACGCCGACGCGATGCCCCGGATCTTCCTCTACCTGGTCCCGGTGCTCGTCCTCGGCCTGCTCATCGCCTTCTTCCTCAAGGAGAAACCGCTGGTGTCCCACAACGCCACCGAGACGGAGCCCCCCGCCGTGAACGCCCCCATCCCACAGGCCCGTTCGCCGCACACCGCCGGAATCCCGGTGTGCGGCACGGTGCAGCACCCCGACGGGACCGTGGTGCCCCGCGCGGCGCTCACCCTCATCGACGTCTCCGGACAGCAGATCGGGCGGGGCGCGAGCGGCGAGGACGGACGGTACGCGCTCGCCACCCCCGGCTCCGGCTCGTACGTGCTCATCGCCGCCGCGGGCGGCCACCAGCCGCAGGCCGTCTCCGTGACCGTCGGCGAGCGGCCCGTCGAACTCGACGTCGTGCTCGGCGGCGCCGGACGCCTCGCGGGCAGCGTGCTCACCGCCGACGGCAGCGCCGTCCGGGACGCCACCGTCACCCTCACCAACGTGCACGGCGAGGTCGTCGCGGCCACCCGCAGCGGCCGCGAGGGCGGTTACGTCATCACCGAACTGGTCGCCGGGGAGTACACCCTCGCCGCCAGCGCCCCCGCCTTCCGCCCAGCCGCCCTCCCGGTCACCGTCCAGGCCGCCCGGGAGACCCGGCAGGACATCGAACTCGCGGGCGGCGCCGTCCTGAAGGGCACCGTCCGGACGAACGGCGGCCGCCCCGTGGAGGACGCCCGGGTGACGCTGCTGGACGCCGCGGGCAACGTCGTGGACACCCTCACCACCGCAGCGGACGGTTCGTTCCGGTTCGTGGACCTGTCCTCCGGCGAGTACACCGTCATCGCCGCAGGTTACCCACCAGTCGCAACCGTCCTGCAGGTCGCGCGCGGCGGCCGCACCGAACGTGACCTGCAACTCGGCCACGAGGACTGAGCTGCGCGCCCGCAGGGCGCTGAGCTGCGCGCCGGGGCGATCCGGTGAAACAAATTCCAGGATTGCCACACATCGCGACCGGCCGCCGCCGTACCGTAGTGGCGGGCGGCACAGATCGTTTGCGAACAGCCGTGGGGAGAGAGGGCCTGGGCCATGGACCGTGGCAGCGAGCGGGACGTACCTCCCGGCCGCGGCGCCGGCGACGCGGCCGCGGGCCGGGTTCCGCTGGGCGTGGTCGTCGTCGACCGCGACGGCTTGGTGTCCCACTGGAGCAGCGGCGCGCGCCGCCTGTTCGGCGTGGACCGGGAGGACGCGATCGGGCGTCCCGCAGTCGACCTGCTCCCCGTCTCCGGTGCACTCTCCGACGACCTCCCCGACGACGCGCTGCCGGACACCTACGGTCTCCATCAGGCGCACGACGGGCTTGGCCCCGACCTGGAGTCCTCCCTCGACGGTCGCACCGGCTACGCGACCGCGGGCCGCGCCCGTCTGTGCCCGGACGAGGGCGACCGGACCCGCATCGACGTGCTCTGGTGGGCCTACCCGCTGATCGGCCCGGGACCGTCCCGGCTGCTGGTCCTCGCCGCCGACGCCACCCGGCTGCGCGACGAGCGCGGCTACGACGACGAGACCGCCGAACGCATCTCGCCCGGCTTCGCCCGTCACACCGAGCTGCCCGCCTCCGAGGACCTGGAACGCCGGCTCCCCGAGATCCTGCCCAACATGGGCCCGGAACTCAGCGGCCGCATCGTCTCCCAGGTCCTCGAACTCGGCTACCCCGTCCTGGAGTTCAGCCAGTACGACCGGGTGCCCGTCACCCCGTACTGGGGAGTCCCGCGCCGCCCCGGCCGCGGCCCCGTCGAAGCCGTCGTACCGCAGCAGCGCACCGCGCCCGTGATCCCCACCGGAGCCGAGTACGACCTCGAGTACGCCGCCGTGCGCGAGCGGCTGGAGTTCCTCAACGAGGTCAGCTCCGGCATCGGCACCTCGCTCGACCTCGGCGAGACGATCCGCGAGGTCACCAGTGCCGCCGTACCGCGCTTCGCGGACTTCGCCGGCACCCACCTGCGCGCCGCCGTCCTGGCCGGCGAGGGCTTCCCGGACGGCCCGCCGGACGCCAGCACCGTGATGTTCCGGGTGTGGGTCGAGCACAACGACGAACCGGGCCGCTGGGACGACACCGTGCCGGTCGGCGAGGCCTTCGCCTTCCCCGAACACACCCCGTTCTACAAGTGCATGGTCACGGGCGAACCGGTCCTCATCCCGAGGGTCACCGAGGAGCTGTCCAACCGCATCTCCGGCGAGTTCGAGAAGCGCGACCTCAGGCCGCTCATCACCCACCGCTCCCTGCTCATCGTGCCGCTCAAGGCGCGCAACGTCGTGCTCGGCTTCATGGTGCTCATGCGCCGCCCCGACCGCCCGGCGTTCGACGACATGGACCGCACCACCGGCGCCGAACTCGCCGCCCGCGCCGGCCTCGTGCTCGACAACGCCCGCATGTACACGTACCAGGAGAACGTCGCCGACACCCTCCAGGACAGCATGCTGCCGCAGGTGACCCCGCGGATGGCCGGCTGTGACGTGGCGACCCGCTATCTGCCCGGCACCCGGCTCGGCCGGATCGGCGGCGACTGGTTCGACACCATCAAGCTGCCCGGCTCGCGCACCGCCCTCGTGGTCGGCGACGTCATGGGCCACGGCCTCAACTCGGCCGCCATGATGGGCCAGTTGCGTACGGCCGTACAGACCATGGCCACCATGGAGACTCCGCCGGCCCAACTGCTGCGCAACCTGGACGACCTGGCCCGGCGACTCGGCGAGAACTACCTCGCCACCTGCCTGTACGCGGTCTACGACCCGATCCGCGGCGAACTGCACCTCGCCAACGCGGGACACATCCCGCCCGTCCTGGTGCGCGCCGAGGACGGCCGCAGCGAACTGCTCGACCTGCCCACCGGCGCTCCCATAGGGGTCGGCGGTGTCGCGTTCGAGTCCACCGTCGTCCGCGTCAAGCCCGGCGACCGGCTGGTGCTGTGCACCGACGGACTGGTCGAGGTGCGCGGCTCCGACATCGGCGAGGGCCTCGCCGCGCTCTGCGAGTCCGCAGCCCACCCCGCGGCCTCCATGGACGTCGCCTGCGACACCATCATCCGCGCCCTCAACACCCGCGGCGGCCGCAAGGACGACGTCGCCCTGCTCATGGCCCGGCTCAACGGCATCCCCGACGACCACGTCGCCGAGTGGCACCTCGACGCCGCCCCGCAGGAGGTGGCCCGGGCCCGGCGCCTGGTCCACGACCAGCTGCTGGAGTGGGGTCTGCCGCAGACGGTGGAGACGGCGCAGCTGCTGGTCAGCGAGGTCGTCACCAACGCCGTCCAGCACGGCTCGGGCGGCCGGATCGGACTGCGGGTGGTCCGCACCGACGCCCTGCTCTTCGAGGTCACGGACGACGAACCGGGCCTGCCCGCGATGCTCAGTACCGGACCGTACGACGAGTCGGGCCGCGGACTGCGCGTGGTCAGCCGGCTGGCCCGCGAGTGGGGCGCCAGCGCCACCGGGCACCGCAAGACCGTCTGGTTCGAACAGGCCGTCATCGGAAGGCAGTGAACCGGGAGGCGGCCGCGTCCCTCAAGCATGTACACGTAGCGGCGTCTTCTGGTGCGGGCGGGTGGAGCCGGACGGCCCCGAATCCACGGTCTGGCATGAGCGTTGAGCTGAGTGGTGGCCAGCTCGGTGGCCTTGGCGAGGGCGCCGGGATCGGCGAAGGACTGCCTGGCCAGGGCGGTGGTACGGCGCTCTGCACGGGAGGACTCACTGGGCGTGCGGTCCTGCGTCGGAGTGGTCCGACGGACGGAGGTGGGCCACCAGGGAGGGTGAGGTCACGACATGGCCGGCCGGTGTCACATCGATGACCTCGGCCCATAGGGCTGCGTCGGAGGGGAGGGGAGGGTCCTGGCGGGCTGTCCGCTCCCGTACCCGGTTCAAGAAGGCCTCCAGGCCGTCGCTCTCGGAATGCGCGGCGGCGTACTCCCGTGACAGCCCTGTGGTGGGGCAGTGGGCGTAGGTGGGGGTGGCGTAGCGGACGGTGCCGTCGAGCGAGCGCAGGGTGATGACCGAGATGGGCTTGTACGCGGCGGCGAACATGGGCAGGTTCGAGAAGGGGAAGACCCGATCGTCGAAGGCGAAGGAGAGGACGACGCACACCGCGAAGACCGCCCAGGGCAGCGGGTCCAGGTGCAGTTCACCCAGCGAGCCGCCCAGAGAGGGCAGGGGCAGGGCGGCCAGGGCGGCCAGCATGGCGTTCTCGCGGAAGTCGACGGCGAGTAGCCACAGGGTGCTCAGGTGGAAGATCACCAGGCAGGCGCAGAGGACCAGGCGCGGACCGTAGCCGAGCAGGACCAGCGGAGTGCTGAACTCCATCAGCAGTGCTGTCCACAGCAGTACGACGCCCCAGTCGGGGTTGCGCACCAGGGTCCAGGGCAGGCCCTTCTCCTCGACGAGCTTGCCGTCGCCCCGCCGGTAGTGGGCGAACAAGGTGATGTAGAACGGGAAGAGTCTGCGGTCCGGCCAACGTAGGCCCCGCTTGCGGACCTTGGAGACAGCGGAGACGACGTAGTGCGCGCCGATGGCCGCCCATACGCCCTGGGCGATCCACAGCGTCACCGTGCGCGGCTCGTCGGCGTGTCCGGCCACCACGGCCGCGACGCCGGCCGCGGAAGCCGCGAGCACGGCCATGCCCGTCAGGTGCAAGTGGTGGTGGACCTTGAACTTCTTGGTCCCGTCGTCCTCTTCGGTGACGTACCCGGCGAACTCCTGTGAGAGGTAGACCACCGCGAGGAGGGTGAAGACCGCCGCGATCACCACGAGCGCGACGACGCTGAGCAGGTCCGCGGTGAACAGGGCGGCTGCCACGACGAGCAGCGCGGACAGGGCGATACGCGCCCCGGGGGTGACACACCGGGTCCCCAGGCGTGCCCCGAGGGTGTCTGCCCGCCAACTGACACTCGTGTCCAGCTCCTTGATGGGCTCGAAGGCGGCAAGCAGCACAACCAGGGCGAGTAGTCCTCGAAAGATCGCGTCGGCGGTGGAGCCTGGCGCGGTCCAGCCGTTGTGCCAAGTGGTCCAGTCGAGCAGCACGGTGCAAGCCTCACAGTGGCGTCGGGTCAGGTGACGGGGGGCCGGTCAGGGCCGGGGTCAGGCCCCGGGAGCTCATGCGATGATGCGGGTGTGCGTGGAGGTCCGCATGTCGCTGGAGCGGCGTAGATCGCGGGTGGAGACCGACTTCTTCAGCCACCGGTCCGTACCGTCGTAACGCGAGACGAACGCCTTGCGGCCGTGCACGGCACGGTAGTTGTCGATGAACAGCATGGTTCCGGCGGTCACGGTGATGTCCTGCTGCACCCTCTCGAGCTCGGCGATCAGCCGCTTCAGCGCCGCTTCGGCCTCGGCGTCACCCTCGAGGCACGTCATGAAGAAGGGGTCGATACGCAGGTAGGGGTCGTCCTGCGCGCCGAACAGGACGGCCACCGGCTCCGGCTCCTCCCGCATGGCCCGCAGCCTGCGCAGGCCCGTCGAGGTGGGGTCGGTCTCTGCCAGCTGCCGCAGGTGCTCCTCGTCGGGAAGGATCAGGAACCGCTTCTCGAAGAGGAGAGCGCGGTCGTCGTCGCTGATCCGGGTGTCCCGGATCGAGGCGAAGGTGGTCGGCACCTTGTCGTGGTTACGCACCCCGAACAGGCCCAGATAGTCGCAGCGGTAGGGGTGGAACCCGTCTTCCGTGTGCCACTCGAGCAGTACGTCGCTGCCGTGGCCGCTCTGCTGCTCCTCCTCGCCCGGGATGGGCAGAACGTTGTGCAGCAGGCGCCCCGCCTGCAGGGTCGACCAGCCGAAGACGTCACCGAGGCAACCCGTGAGCAGTGCGAGGTAGCACTCCTCGCGTCGGGTGGTGGTGCTTGCCGCGGCGTCCCGCCAGTGCAGCGGGGTCGGGCCGACTTCGTCGTCGAAGACGGGCAGGCCCTCGACGACGCAGGCCGCGGCCGGCTCGGAGCGACGGAACTCCTGAAGGAATCCGCGCAGCCCTTCGGGCAAGGCGCCGATGTGCCGCCAGACATCATCGTTGAACTCATGGGACGCGGGTTCTGCTCCATCGGCGAGCAGTTCTGATATCAGTGCCTCGATCTGATCGACCTCGGCCATGGAAAGGCTGTAAATGATAACAGAAGAGAGTTGCGGCATTTTCGATCCCCCAGCGAAAATTGACTGTGACACTCCCGGCGGCCGGATCACTGACTGCGCCTCCGGGGTAGCAGCGGAAGCGACGCTCAAGATACGGTGTGCAAATCTCAAGAGCAAGCCTTGACTTCCGACGGAGAGCAGGTTCGGTCCGCCGGGGGTGGGATGCCCGGATTCGCCCCTCTTTTATGTCGGGAGAAGTGGGGTCGGTTCACGGGTGACAATCCTTCGGGAGTCGTGCAGACTGTGAGAGATCTCGCGAAAACCGTCGACGACGGTGGAATATGGAGGGGGGATGGTCGTGCCTGACGTCGAACGACCATGTCTGCTGCTCGTGGATGACCGTCCGGGTAGCTTCACGGACTATGTCATGGAGCGCCCGGACATAGATGTAATTCTGCTCCGCTTTGAGCCGTGGTCGAACGCCCTGCCACAATCGTACGTGGCGCGCACAGAGCGGTTTCCGACCTTTGTGGTGCGAGCCGGTGAGACCTTGGAGTCGGCGGCGGACCACTACCGGGAATGGGTTGCGTCGCGCGAGGTGCAGCCCCGTTTCTTCTGTAATCCGCACGAGCCTCTCCAGGAGGTGTCGCAGCGCTTCGCGGGCCTGGTGGGCCTGCCTCACCTGGACACCGAGCAGGTGACCATGGTGCGGAGAAAACCGCAGATGAAGGAGCGCTTCCAGGAGCTCGGCATCCCCTGTGCTGAGTACCGCGAGGTGGCGACGGTCGAGGAGATCAGGGCCTTCGCGGATACGCATGGATGGCCGCTCATCGTCAAGCCGGTCGACTCTTTCGCATCGATCGACACCTACAAGATTGACGGTCCCGAGCAATTGGAGGAGCTGCCGGCACTCGACCAGCGGGAATGGATGGTCGAGAAATTCCTGACCGGCAAGGAGTATCAACTCTGTGCCGTGGTGGCGCGAGGAGTGGTTCTCGACGCCTGGCCGTCGTGGACGCCTGCCGCGCTGCTTGAGACGGTATCCGGGTCGATGAATGCGAATGTCACGATCGTTGATCCGTCGACGCTGCCGGTGGATGTCAAGGAATTGACGCAGAAGCTGGTCGACGGAATGCGTATCGACCACGGTTATCTGCATATGGAGTTCTTCCTCTCGGAGGACGGCTCCTACCACATGAGTGAAATTGGGGCAAGGATCGCCGGATGCGAGATACCTACGAACCATGGGCTCTCGCACGGCTTTGACGTGTTCGCCGTGACGCTGGACACCTACCTCGGTCGTTTCCCGGAACTCGAGTACACGCAGAAGCGCTGTGTCGGTGATCTGCTGCTGCCGGTGCGCGCGGGGACGATTACCCGGATGACCGGCCTGGACGAATTGAAGCGGATGCCCGGTGTGGTGGGAGGACAGCTCAAGTTCAAGACCGGTGACAGGGTCGATCCGCGCCGTGCGTCGAACGCCTCCTCCGGATATCTGCACGTGGAAGGCGAGAGCGTCGAGGAGACCGCCGCGCGCATGCAGTACATTCTCGACCGATTCGAATTCGAGGTGTCGGCCGCATCATGAGCACAGCGGAGACGGGAACGGAGAAGGTGGGGTTCATGGCCTTCTTCCGCAACCCGGACGTGCGGGCCCCCGTGGTGTGGGGCGCCCTCGGCCGGATGCCCCTGTACCTCGTCAGTCTCGGCATGGTCCTCTACGTCGCCGACCGCACCGGCAGTTACGGCACCGCCGGTCTCGTGCTCGGCGCCTACACCGTCGGGGGCGCGCTGTTCGGCCCGCTCATCGCGCGCGAGGTCGACCGGCGCGGCCAACGGGTCGTCCTGCCAGTCACCGGCCTGCTCTTCCCGGCGCTGCTGGCAGGACTCGTCCACAGCGTTCCGGATCATGTGGGCGCGGCACTGGTGTGGGCGCTGCTCTCCGGTGGCGCGATCCCTCCGGTCAGCGGTGCGATCCGGGCGCTGTGGGGCACATGGCTGACCGACGAGGCCGAGCGCCGGGCTGCCTACGCCATGGAGGCCGTGCTCGCCGAGGTGTTCGTCATCTGCGGGCCGCTGCTGCTCAGCGTGCTGATCGCCTGCTTGTCGGCGGGCACTGCCATCCTGATCGGCGCGGTGATCGCCTGTGTGGGCGCGGTGGGTCTGGCCTGGACGAAGGCAGGCAAGGAACTGGGCGTCACCGGGGCGGTCAAGCGGGACTGGGCGGGGCCGCTGCGCTCGCGTCCGCTGATCCTGCTGTTCGTGGTTCTCGCGGGCTGCACCTTCGCCCTCGGCATGTTCAACCTCGCCGTCCCGGCCTCCGCCGAGAAGTACGGTGCGCCCGGCGCGGCCGGAGTGCTGTACGCCTGCTCCGGCGTCGGCAGTGCGCTGGGCGGTGTCTGGTACGGGCGGCGCAAGTTCACCGCTCGCGTGGAACACCAGCTCACCTGGGGCCTGATCGCCTTCGCCGCAGGCCTCGGCCTCGCCGCTCTCGCCTGGGACAACTGGAGTCTCGGGGTTGCGCTGGCCATCGGCGGCGTCTCGATCGCTCCGCTGACCGCGATGGAGTTCATGCTGGTCAGCCGGCTCGCGCCGCAGCAGACGCTGGCCGAGGCGTTCACCTGGGTGATGACGGCCAACGCCATCGGCATGGCCGCCGGCAGCCAGGTCGCCGGCCTGATGGCCGATCCCTTCGGCCCGTCCGCCGTGTTTGCCACCGCCGCCTGCGCAGCCCTGGCCGTGACCGTCCTCGGCCACCTGGTGCGCGACCGCCTGGCGGATCCGGCCGGGCCGAGCGACGCCGAGCAGGAGGCCGGCACCGGCGTCGCCGCGGAGGAACCCGCGCACGAGGCGTAGCAGCGCCTTGCCCGCCGGTTCTGGTGCGGCATCACGCACAGGTCCGACAGGGGCCGGTACCCGCGTACCGGCCCCTGCTCGCATCCGGCGGCTCGGACTCATCGCACGGACCGGTCACGCGCGGCGGCCTGGGCGCGGATCACGTCGGCCACTTCCGCAGCGCCGTCCGTCCCGAGCAGTTCCAGCAGCAGCGGCTGCGGGGCGCCCGAGGAGCCGCTGCGCACCGCGGTGTGGGCCTCCGAGCCGAGCAGCGGGTGGAGCGAGACGTCGTCGGCGGCGGCGCGGATGCGTTCATACATGTAGCGGACGGTGACTTCCTCGCCCTGATCCCGCAGATCCCAGAAGCGGGCCCAGTCGATGACCCCCTGGGGCCAGTCCATGTGGCAGGACTGTGGCTGGCCGGTCCAAAAGGCGCGGGCGTTGAGGACCTGGCTGACGTTCTGCGGCGGCAAGGTGACCACGGGCATGCCGTGGTGCTGAAGCTGCAGCAGGGTGGTCAGGCCGGGCGAGGTGACGGCGAGCCCGCAGCCGGCCACCAGGCGGTCGAACTCGTCGGCGGTCCGGATGCCGACCGAGGTCAGCCGGTCGGTGCTGATGCCGAGGGCCTTGAGTGCCTCCCAACTGACCTTGCCGCACAGATGGATGTCGGCGTCGGCATGCTGCTGTGCGAGGGCATCCAGCAGTGGTGGCAGCACCGCCCGCAGATAGCTGTCGCCCAGGTTGCGGCCGAACGGCGACTCCAGGCCACCGACGTTGATCACGATCCGGCGCGGATCGTGGTCCACCGTGGTTGTGGGGGCGGGCAGGATGGCTCCCACCCAGTCGACGGGCTCGACCCTGCGCAGCGCCTCCCTGGCGGCGGTCGGCAGTTCGAGGGCGCGCTGGGCACAGTAAGCGGCCGCCTTGGCAGGCATGGGATCGGCCGCGGTCCACAGGAACGGCAGGCTGTCCATGAACACCACCGGAATGCCCAGCGACGCCAACCGGTCGGCGCCCTCGGGGTCGTTGGCCACCAGTGCGACGTCGATGTCGTGCCGTGCCACGATCTGGGCCGCCTCCGGCCCGCCCAGGTCCTCGACTCCCGGGTAGGAACCTTCCAGGACGCCCTCGCGAATGATCTCGTGCCCCAGGCTCTTGCCGAGCAGGACGGACCGTGCCTCGGGCAGTCGGTCCAGGACATGGCAGATCTTGCCCATGCTTCCCCAGCCGAACGGGTTGCCGTGCACGACGAGACCGAATGGCTTGCGCCGCTGTGCCGCCATGGCCGTCATTCCTCTCTGTGCTCTGTCGCAGGCCTGTGCGTCCTCGTGCTGGTGGTCGCGCAGGGCTCGCCAGGTTCTTTCGGGTGTGAACGGCGTGTGGCGCAACCGGACCCCGACCGCGTCGTGCACGGCGGCGGAGACCGCCGCCGCGATGCCGATCAGCGGTGACTCGCCGAGGCCCTTCGCGCCGAGCGGGCCGACCGGATGATGCGGCTCCTCGGGGAAGACGGCATCCACCTCCACCGGCCAGGCCGCCCCCGGCACACCGAGGCCGAGCAGTGTCGCGTCGTAGGCGGCGCCGTCGCCGTCGAACGGCAGGGTTTCCGTCAAAGTGCTGCCGAGCCCCTGGACGACACCGCCGATGACCTGCTCCCGCGCGGCGTCCGGCTGCATCAGCCGCCCGACGTCGTGGACAGAGGTCACCTTCAGGACCTTGATCTGCCCGGTGTCCGTGTCCACTTCGACGTCGGCCACCTGTACCCCGGCGACCAGTGCGTTGTCGGGGGCTCGGAAGGTGGCCTCGGCCGTGTGCCCGTCCCACAGGGGCGGCAGGGCCGCCGCGTCGGGCGCGAGCGTGTGCGAGGGCAGCCCCGCCTTGAGCTGACGGGCGGCCAGGGCCGCGGCATTCGCACTCAGATAGGTGCCGCGGGACGCGTAGATCCCGCGGTCCTGGCCGTGTGCGTCGAACTCCACGTCGACGAGGGCTGTGGGCACACCGGTCTCCTGCGCGGCGACGGTCGCGAGCAGCGAGTGCAGGCCCTGCCCGACATCCGGGCAGGCCGTGGTGACGACAATGCGCCCCGCGCGCACGGAACAGCGCGCACGGGCCTCGTCGACGCCTGCGGCGCCCGTGACGCCCGAGACGTTGGCCAAGCAGGCAATGCCGCGCCCGCGACGCAACCGGGGATGGTCGGTGCGGCGCTCGAGCGGCGGCAGAGCCTCCACCTCGGCCAGGCAGCGCAGCACGTTGTACGACTCGGCACGCCAGCCGTGCACAGGGTCGATGTCACCCGGCCGCAGCGAGTTGAGCCGCCGCAGCGCGACGGGGTCGATGCCGAGCGCATCGGACATCTCGTTCAGCTGTGATTCCACAGCGAAGACGACCTGGGGTGCGCCGTAGCCGCGATAGGCGCCTCCGGGCGTCCGGTTGAGGGCGACGCACTCACCGGTGGCCCGTGCCATGTCCACGGGGTACATCGACAGGGCGAGCGTCAGCCCGTTGGCCAGCACGGCGGGGCTGTGCAGGGCGTACGGGCCGCCCTCGGACACAGCGTGGATGCGGCGGGCCGTGATCCTGCCGGTCGCGTCGCACCCCGTGGTCACGCGCACGCTGAAGGGATGACGCAGCCGGAACATGGCCGTCAACTCCTTGCGATCCGTCTCGACGACGACCGCACGACCGTCCACGGCCCGGCTGCACAGGCCGGCGACGGCGTCGAGCAGGAACTCCTCTTTGCCGCCGAACGACCCGCCGATGGCGACCGGTTCGTACCTGAGATCGTTCGGTGCGACGCCGAGAATGCGCGCGAGGATGTCCCGGCTGAGCACCGGGCACTGGGTGTTCGACCACACGCGGCAGGTGCCGTCCGGACCGAACTCGGCGGCGGAGGTGAGCGGTTCGAGAAAGGCGTGCGCGGTGGCGTCCGTGCGGTAGGTCTCGTCGAAGACGTGCTCGCTGGCGGCGAGCGCCCGCGCGACGTCGTCCTCGTCGGTCCCGAAGGCGAGTTCGGCGAGGAGGTTGCCGCTGTCGGCGAATTCGCGGTGGGCCGGCGGGGCACCGTTCGCCCGGGCCGCCCGCACGTCGAGCACCGCGGGCAGGGGCTCTTCGACCACCGCCCCGGCCGCCGCGACGGCGGCGCGGGCCTCGGCCCGGCTGCGGGCGACGACGGCACCGACCACGTCCCCCGCGAACCGGGCCTCGGCGGTGAAGACCGCCATGTCCTCGCGTCCGCCGTGCGGATTGGCCGTGTGCGGTACACCGGGGTCCTCCTCGGGGCCGAGCACGGCCAGCACCCCGGGCATCGAGGCGAGCAGGGCGCGGTCGATCCGTACCTTCGCGTGCGGGCCGCGGGCCCGCAGCAGTCGTGCGTACAGAATGTCCTGCGGTAGGCGGTCCAGTACGAACAACGCCTCGCCGGCTGCCTTGGCGCGGGTCTCTCGGGCACGCGGCCGCTCGTCGGACCGGGTCATGGACGCGGCGGCTGAGGGGGTCGGCGACATGAATGGTTGCTCATTTCTGCTGTGACACTTCCGCGGTACCTTTCCGCGTGATGGCCCTGACCAGGCCGGTGTAGCCGCTGCAACGGCACACGTGTGAGCTGAGCACGTTCCGTACGACCTCTGCGTCGCCCAGATCCAGTCCCTCGCGGTGTGCCGCGACGCAACTGGCCACGATGCCCGGGGTGCAGAAGCCGCATTGGACGACGCTGTCGTCGGCCAGCGCGTCGACCAGGGCCGCCCCCTCCGGGCACGCGTGCAGGGTACGCGCCGTGGCGATACGGGTCCCGTCGGCCAGTCGGCCCACGGGGAGCAGGCAGGAGGGGGTGGCTGTGCCGTCTACGAGGACGACGCAGGCGCCGCAGGTGCCTTCCTCGCACCCGACCCTGACGGAGGTGTGGCCCTGCTCCCGCAGCCACCAGGCGGTGGCCTCCCAGGGGGACGCCACGATCTCGGTCGGTGTGCCGTCCACCTCCACGATGCGGGGGCGGTCGGTGGACGGGGAGTCGGTCACGCTGCCTCCAGACCGGCAAGTTCCTGGGTCAGTTGGGAGATGAGGACGCTGGTCATCTCTCTGCGGTACGCGGCTGAGGCGCGGTGGTCGTCGAGGAACTTCTCGACAGGGGGCAGGCGTTCGGCGTCGACGAGGACGGCGCGTGGGGTGGCGGCGCTCACGCAGAAGGTGTGGGTGCCGTTGGGGTGGCGCAGCCCGGCCACGCTGACCAGGCTCGGCGCCACCGTCTGATGGCCCGCGATACGCCGGAACGCGCTGGGGCCGGCCGCCCCGAGCGTCACGCGCAGGACGGCGAAGGGGCGTGCCAGGTCCGCCAGGTCGAGCAGGGGCAGCCAGCGCAGTTGCGGTGCGTCGCGGGTAAGGACCTGGACGCACGCCCCGTGCACGGCAAGTGCGGGCGTGAGGTCGCCGCCGTGTAGCCGACCGCCCAGTACCCCGCCTACGGTGATGAGCCGGCGCGCGGTGGGGCTGGCCGTGGCGGCCACGGCCGCGGCGACGGCATTGCGGCCGGTGAGCTCGAAGCGCTCCAGTGCGGCCAGGCGGACCATCGCGCCCACATGGCCCGCGACCGGGTCCATGCCCTCGAGCCCGAGCCCGCTCAGATCGATGGCGACGGCCGGCGGCCGGGGATGCATCGCCCCCGACATGATGCCGGCACCGCCGCCGACGACCTGGCCCCCCTGGGAGAGCGCGGAATGGAGTTCGTCCAGTGTTTTCGGAACGAGCACCCGATGCATGGTCCGCATTCACCGCCTCTGTTGCGAAATCAGCTCCGTTTGGGGCGGCAGGGTGGAAACGAGAAGAAGCCCCCGAGATAAGTATTCCTTGATCCCCGTCCCCGGCTCGCTCGGCCTCACCGTGGGGCCCACGAGCAGAAGCACGTTAGACGAAACCCCGAGGGTGATCAACCCTTGAGCTCACGCGGTGATGCGGATAGCTTCACCCCGTCGGCCGGTTCGCGTAGATCCGGAATTCATCGTTCCGAGTTTGCGCCCAGCTGCGGTTGTGTGCCGTCTTTACGGACACCTTTGTCGAAGGCGGCGGTCGGTCCCGCCGCGATAAAGGCGACGAAAGCACCCAACCGGAGGGCTGCCGTCCAGGCAGTGGGCGGAGGGTAGTTGAGGCACCGGTCAAGATCAAGATCTTGTATCGCTTTGGATTCTTGGGGTAGTGTCGCCGGATCAACGGGGGATGTTCAGGGGTGTGGTGCATAGGTCTTCGGATGCACGTTCTGTCCGGCATTCGCGCCGTGGGCTTCTCAAAGTATCAGCAGGGCTGACTTCGCTATACCCTTTTGTGGAGGACAGACGCTTGACTGGGCGTGACAGGTATCTCTTCATACGCATTCTCGAAGCGTGCAATGCGGACTGTTTCATGTGTGAATACGGCCTCTCGCGGGACCGTTTCAGGTATTCCGTCGAGGACTTCGCCGCGATCCTTCCCGAGGCGAAGCGGACCGGCGTCGGATATGTGCGGTTCACCGGGGGCGAGCCCCTGATGCACAACGACGTCGAGGAATTGGTGCGCCTCGGCACCGACCACGGCATGAAGATGTCCATCATCACCAACGGGATGATGCTGCCCCGCAAGATCGAGGCCTTGCAAGCCGCGGGCCTCGCCCAGGTCATCGTCAGCATCGACGGCGCCTCGCCCGAGACCCACGACGTCTTCCGCCGCAGCCCGGGCATGTTCGAGAACGGAATCCAAGGCCTGCGGATGGCAGCCGAGTTGGGCATATTGCCCCGGGTCAATACCGTGGTCGGGCCGCACAACTACGCGGAGATGCCCCAGCTCCAGACCATCCTCACCGAGGTCGGCGTGCGGCAGTGGGAACTCTCTGCGATCAAGCTGAACCGGCACATCGCCTATTCCGACCCCGACGACGTCCGCAAGGTCTGCGACCCGATCTACGAGGCGGACCCGGCCACCCACCTGATCCCCCTCGGGCGCCGCTTCTACGGCGACACCCCCGAGGAGCAGGAGCGCTACTTCACCACCTCCGTCACGCCGCGCGCCAGCGAACCGCTGTGTCACCTGGTCGACGACGTCATCTACCTCGACGCGAAGAACAACCGTGCGTTCGGGTGCAGTTGCCTGCCGCACCGCTCCGAGGACGAGGTCATGGGCGGTGCCCCGGTCGTCCAGGACGACGGCGCCGTGTGGCTGGACAGCCCCCGGTTCCGTAAGCACCAGGGCTACTTCCGGGACCAAGGGCCCACGGTCTGCACGGGGTGCTCCACCACCGCCGCCGGATACAGCGACGACGTCGCGCGTCTGGGCCGCGTGCCCGAGTGGCAGTTCTGAGCCCGAGTCGACGCGTCGTCACAGGTCGGAGAATGATGCATCACACCCCAGCCAATTCGTCCCCCTGGAATGTCCTCGTGGTTGCCGGGCGCACCCTTGACTCCCAGACCGCCGCCCGCCGCGCGGCCCACCACGTCACGGAGATGGAGGTGGTCCGCGTCACCGCCGAGGACCCCGACCAACTCCGCGCGGCGATCGCGGCCCACACGGTCCGAGCCGCGCTCGTCGTCGACGAGCCGTGGGCGACCCGGACCCTGCGGGCCGAGGGCATTCCAGCCCTTCATCTGTACGCGGACGCCGCGCCCACGGTCGTGCCGGTGGAGGCCGACTTGCGCATGGCCCACCGCCCGACGTGGTACGAGGACACGGCGGACCTGTCCCGCGGTGTCACGCCCGTGGCGTCGTTCGCGCCGGCCCGCCGCGGCTGGAGCGGCAAGCGCAAGGGTGCTCTGGTCGCCTTCGGCACCGGCACCGCCGGCACCGCCGACGTGCTCGACGCCGCACGCCGGGCGCTGCTGCCGCTGCTGCCACGGCTGACCGAGGCCGCGGAGGGCCCCTGCACGGTGGTGTGCGACGGCCCCGTCGACGAACTGCGCGCCCTGGCGGCCGATGTGACCGACACCACGGTCCTCGACACCGCCGACTGCGATCTCGACGAACTCCACTCCGGCTGCGGGGTGTTCACGGCCACGCCGACGCTGGCAGCGCTCACCCTCGCCCGCGGCAGAGGCGCGCCCCTGACCCTGCTGCCTGCCCTCGATGACATACAGCAGGACCTGCTCGACAAGGTCACCAAGGCGGTGCCCGTGCCGGTGTGTACCGCCCCCGACGCGTGGACCGTGCCTGCCGGGATCGACTGGGCGGTGTCGGACAGCGACGACGACCTCAGCGGCGCCCAGCGCGTCGCCCGCAAGCTCCGCCAACTGGTCCTCGCGCCCGTATAGACGACCCCCCCGCATAGCTAAGGAAAGTGAACGCTGTGAGCAGCCTCGAGAAGCGGCTTGGGCTACGCATGCTCCCCTTCGGCGCCAATTACCTCAACTGGTCCGACATGGGGGAGCTACGTCAGGCCATCGACAACGGCATCCTCTTCCGCTACCAGACCGAGACCGAGTCGGTCGCGGTCACCTTGGAGCGCACCGTCTGCGAGCGCCTCGGCGCGAAGCGGACACTCGGTGTGCACAACTGCACGGAAGCCCTGCGCCTTGCCCTGATCTCGACCCGGCCTTCGGTCGGCGACGTGGTCTACATCCCGGCGGTAACGTTCGTGGCCGTGGCCGGTGCCGTTCTGTCCTGCGGCCTCATCCCGATCCCCGTCGACGTCGACGAACGGCTGATGCTGGACACCTCCCTGCTGCCGGACGATGCCCAGCGCGTCATCGTCGCGCACATGGAGGGCTCGGTCGCCGACATCCCCGCACACGTCCCGTACGTCATTGAGGACACCGCCCAGGCCATGGGGGCCCGCTTCCCCGACGGCCGACACGCCGGAACGGTCGGATACGCGGGCACCTTCAGCTTCCACCATGCCAAGGTGCTCACCTCCGGCGAGGGCGGCCTGCTGACCACCAATGACGAGCAGGCCTACGAGGTCATGCGCTCGTACCACGACCACGGCTCCATCCGGATACCCGGCCGCTACCCGATCTGGGGCGAAGAGGCCTTCTACGGCGAGAACTTCGTCACCAGCGAGGGCGTCGCCGCGATCCAGCTCCAGCAGTTCCGCCACCTCGACGAGATCCTCGAGGGTCTGGAGCGGCACTACACGTTCGCCGCGGAGGCGATCAGTGAGCGGCTCGACATGACCGTCCTGCCGCGCCGTGAAGGCGAGACCCGGGTGAGCATCCGCGTAAGCTTCGAGAGCCGCGAACTGCGCGACCGCGCCGTCAAGGCCGTCACCGAGGCCGGCATCTCCAGCTGGACCCTGGACAAGTACGACCTGCCCGCGCACCCCGTGCTCGCCGGACGCCGATCCCTCTACGGTGACGGCTTCCCGTGGAACCTCGCGACCGAGGACATCCCGCGTTTCCTGAGCCGGGACGGCTTCGCCGCCACCCGTGAACGGATGGGCCGCATCCTGTGCCTGCCGCTCTCGCCGGAACTGGATGCCGCCGAGCAGGAGAAGTCGGCGAAGGTGCTCGCCGAGGTGCTGCGCCAGCTGTGACACCACGGGGCCGAACGCCCCGCCGGTCGTGCGGTGCCCTGGGAACACAACCCCGAGGGCACCGCACGATTGGCATCCGATCCTTGACCGAGGAGTACCACCCCATGCCCCCTGTGTCCCGCGGGACCGAGTCCCGACCGGCTTCGATCTTCACCGTATTCGCCGACGAGGAGGGGTACCGCACTGCGGTCCGCGACTTTCTCGCGACGCCCGCTCCTACGACCGTCCCGGTGTGGCTCGACGACCGCGCGGACCTGGTGGCCTCCGCCGAACGCGCCGCCGCCCTGTACGCCACGGTGGCCCGCCCCACCCCGTACGCCCGCGGCGTCCTGCTCGGCGAACACGACCTGCCGGCGGGCCTGGTGGAGCTGATCCGTCCCATGGCCGCACAGTGGGTGCCCGAGGACAGGCTCGACGCACAACTCTTCGCCACCGACCCCGGTGCCCGCTCGCTCCTCGTGGTCGGTGTGTACGACAAGCTGACGCTGGGGACCGTACGGGAGACCGCTCTTGCCGCCTACGCCCATCCGGGACTCAATCTCGCGTTCCTGACCGGCCGCGACGCCGCCTCGCTGGCCTGGTTCACCGCCAAGCAGTACGCCGCTGTGGCACCCGAGGTCACCGAGCTGGGCCTGTTCACGGCCACGGACCGGCCCGTGCCTGTCGAAGGCGTCCGGGTCTTCGACGAACGCCGCCTGGAAGCCGACGACATCCAGGCCCAGGTCCTGGATCCTCTGTGGCGCCGAGTGCTCTTCCAGGGCCACGGCAAGGACGACTCCGTCAATCTCGCCGAGTTCACGCTGTGCGGGCTGAGCACCGCCGCCCCGCGCCGGGCCGACCTGCTCGGCCCGCGCTGCGCCTACGGCCCCGACTGCTACAAGCCCAAGGACAAGCTGATCCGCCTGCACGAGGTGCGGGCGGTCGAGGTCGTGCTGAGCTCGTGCAACAGCGGACCGCTGGCGGACGCGGTGGTGTACGACCCCAAGTACCAGCTGATGCTGAACGCCATCGACGGCCCGGCCAAGGACGTCGTCGCCGCCCTCACCGTGCACGACTCCGACCGGCCCGAGAACGACGCCTGGATGCGTGGAGCGCTCGCCGGCACCGCCTCCACGCCGGTGCTGAACGCGAGCATCGGCACCGCCCAGCCCTACCCCGCGTTCGTGCACTACGGGCTGGCCGACGACACCGGCAGCGCCCCCGAGAGCCCCGCACAACGACCCGACCCGCTGCTGCTCACCACGTCCACCCGGCTGACGGCATACCTGGCGAGCGATCTGCTCCCGCACAACAACCCGCTGCGCCCGCGCTTGGAGAAACTGGCACGCAAGGTCGAGCGCTGGGTGACTCGCCAGGAGCCCACCGCCCAAGGGCCCGAGCGGATCCACACCGACCTCACAGCCGACCTGCAATCGCTCGACCACACGATCGGGACCGTGCTTGCCGAGGACCCGGAGAACGAACTCGCCGACTACCCGGGCCACTTCGGGGTCCGCAGCGTGCTGGACGAGTCGTCCGTACGCACCGTCGAGTGCACCTGCGGGCGCCCCGCCCAGGAGTTCACCAAGAAGGCTCTCGTCCCCACCGCGCTGGACACCCTGTCCGTGATCTGCCTGCGCTGCGGCGACGTCTCCTTCCGGATCCCCGGCGCGCCCGCCGTGTGGATCGACGCGGAAGACGAGGCGGCCGCGGGCGAAACCATCGAGGTCAGGGTCCGGGTCCAGGCGCAGCGCAAAGCAGCGGTGAACATCGGCCTGTTCGTGCCGCGCTACCTGCGTTCGGACTGCGAGATCCAGCCCGCCAGGCAGAAGGTGAAGGTCGCTCCCGGCAAGGAGGCCGAGGCGAGCTTCCGCCTTACGGTCGACCCGAACACGCCGTCCCAGGCCTACTACATGACGGCCTTCGCGGTGCAGGACCTCGGTGTCTCCACGGCCCGCCGTCACTTCGGTGTCACCCCGGCCGAGCCGGCCGCCCGCGGAATCTGAGGAGCCAGCCGTGCAGCGCATCACCGTCTTCTGCGGCGCCTCGGAGGGCGCACGACCTGAATACGCCACGGAAGCGGCCACGTTGGGGCGCACCCTGGCCATGGCCGGGATCGGGGTGGTCTACGGTGGTGCCTCCACCGGCCTGATGGGTATCGTCGCCGACTCCGCCCTCGCCCACGGCGGCGAAGTCATCGGTGTCATCCCCCGCGACCTCGTCGCACACGAGGTCGCGCACCAGGGGCTGACTGCCCAGTACGTGGTGGACTCCATGCATGAACGCAAGGCCCTCATGGCCAAGCTGGGTGATGGGTTCGTCAGTCTGCCGGGCGGGATGGGCACGGCGGAGGAGTTCTTCGAGGTGGTCACATGGGCTCAGCTCGGCTTCCACGACAAACCCTGCGCCCTGGTCAACACATATGGGTTCTACGAGCCATTGCTCGGCTTCCTGCGGCACGCCGCCGACGAAGGGTTCGTCCACCGACGCTACCTGGACAACATCTCCGTGGCCGCCCATGCCACGGACGTGCTCGAACTGCTCCGGATGCACCAGCCGCTGCCGCACCTGTTCGCCCCCGGCAGCTGACGGCCGATCCCCGATCCAAGTGGGCGGCCCCTCCGGGGCCGCCCACTTCGCTATCGGGACCGCGCCACGCGCCGCTCGTCCCACACCGGCTCGGGAGACTCGCGTACGACACCGTCCGCGCCGAACACCAGGAAACGGTCGAGGGATTTCGAGAACCAGCGGTCGTGGGTGACCACCAGCACCGTCCCCTCGTACGCCTCGAGACCCTCCTGCAACGCCTCCGCGGACTCCAGGTCGAGGTTGTCGGTGGGCTCGTCCAGCAGCAGCATCGTCGTGCCCGCCAGTTCGAGCAGCAGGATCTGGAAACGGGCCTGCTGGCCACCGGACAGCCGGTCGAAGGCCTGGTCGCCCTGCCGATCCAGCTCGTAACGACGCAGCAGCGACATCGCTCCGCCCCGGTCCTTGGCGTGCTCGGTCCACAGAATCTCGACCAGGGTGCGACCCATCAGCTCCGGATGTGCGTGCGTCTGCGCGAAATGACCCGGTACGACACGCGCGCCCAGCTTCCACAGGCCGCTGTGCCCGACCTCCTCACCCGCCAGCAGCCGCAAAAAGTGCGACTTCCCCGATCCGTTGGACCCCAGCACCCCAACCCGCTCGCCGTAGAAGATCTCCAGCGAGAAGGGCTGCATCAACCCGGTCAGCTCCAGATTTTCGCAAGTCACGGCCCGTACCCCGGTGCGGCCCCCGCGTAGCCGCATGGTGATCTCTTGCTTGCGCGGCGGCTCCGGAGGGGGTCCGACCTCCTCGAACTTACGCAGTCGTGTCTTCGCCGCCTGATAGCGCGAGGCCATTTCGTCGCTGCGCGCGGCGTACTGCTGCATGTCGACCACCAGCCGCTTCAGCTGTGCGTGCTTCTCGTCCCAACGGCGCCTCAGCTCCTCGAACCGCTCGAACCGCTCCGCGCGTGCCTCGTGATAGGTGGCGAAGCCGCCACCATGCACCCACACCTCCGACCCCACGGGAGTCGGCTCCACACTGACGATCTTCTGCGCGGCGCGCGTCAGCAGTTCCCGGTCGTGGGAGATGAACAGGACCGACTTGCGCGTCTCGTTGAGCCGATCCTCGAGCCATCGCTTGCCGGGTACGTCGAGGTAGTTGTCCGGCTCATCGAGCAACAGCATCTCGTCAGGACCGCGCAGGAGGGCCTCGAGCACAAGCCGCTTCTGCTCACCGCCGGAAAGGGTTCGTACCGCACGCCACTGGGCTTTTTCGTACGGGAGCCCGAGCGCGGCCATGGTGCACATGTCCCAGACGGCCTCGGCTTCGTAGCCCCGGGCCTCCGCCCAGTCGCTCAAAGCCTGCGCGTAGCCCATCTGCGCGGCCTCGTCATCGCGTTCCATGATGGCCTTCTCGGCCTCGTCGACCGCGAGTGCGGCATCGCGTACCCGTGGTTGTGCCACCGAGACCAGCAGATCACGAACAGTTCGCTCATCTCGTACGGAGCCGATGAACTGAGGCATCACGCCGAGCCCACCGCTGGTCGTGATCGACCCGTCATGCGGTTGGAGCTCACCGCAGATCAGCCGGAGCAACGTGGTCTTTCCCGCTCCATTGGGTCCTACGAGAGCGACCACCGCCCCCTCGCCCACACGGAACGAAGCGTCCGCCAGCAGAGCACGTCCATCCGGTAGGTAGTACGTCAGGTGAGCGACTTCAAGATGTCCCATGACCAGCATTCTTTCCGGCTGACAGGTGTGCCTTCAATACCGGTCGATGACGATCTGTCTGCGATCCACCCCCCCAGGGGACTCAGAGGTCAACCACTTCTGGTGTTCCCTTCCGGGATGTGGCCGGGGCGCAATCA
Organism: Streptomyces sp. NPDC085866; assembly: GCF_044541035.1. NCBI lineage: Bacteria > Bacillati > Actinomycetota > Actinomycetes > Kitasatosporales > Streptomycetaceae > Streptomyces > Streptomyces sp. NPDC085866. Next base: position 74,873 of record NZ_JBITSQ010000018.1, on the reverse strand, counting down.
CCCAGGTTGGTCTCGACGCACGGTGTCCGTGCCGCCCCGCATCCCGGGGTCCGTACTTCCGGTGAAGGTGACCTCCCGCCCCTTGCCCAACCCGCCACCGTCGCGATATCCCGATCACGGAACCGACCGTGGGGAGATCGTCATGAACGTCTCGGACAACTATCGCAACGCGTGGGAGAGTTACTGGCGCGAGACCTCCGACGCGACGGGCGAGGCGATCTGGGACTCCGATCCCTCCCTCACCGCGCAGCCGCACAGCGAGCTGCTCCTGCCGTACGCGGACACCGCGCGCACCATCGTCGACCTGGGCTGTGGCAACGGGACCCAGACCCGCTACCTCGCCACCCGGTTCGCCCGCGCCGTCGGCGTCGACCTCTCGCACGCCGCCGTCGAGCACGCCCGCCACGCCGGGGACGGCGACACCGTCGAGTTCCAGCAGCTCGACCTGACCGACACCGGCGCCGTACGGGCCCTGCACGAGCGGCTCGGCGACAGCCACGTGTACATGCGGGCCGTCATCCACCAGAGCGAGCCGGACGCACGCGCCGCGGTGGCCGCCGCGGTCGCCGAGATCATCGGCACCGAGGGACGTGCCTTCGTCATCGAACTGACCTCCGGCTCGCGGGACGTCCTCAAGCGGGCCGCCACCGGCCCGGACGGCCCGCCGCCCAAGCTGCGCCGCGTCTTCGAGCACGGTCTCAAGCCCGCCGACGCCGAGGACGAGGAGATCCCGCGGCTGCTCGGCGAGGCCGGCCTGGACGTGCTCGCGACCGGCGAGGCGGCCCTGCCGCAGACCGAGTACCTCACCGACGGCACCCGTATCGACCTGCCGGCGCGCTGGTTCGTGCTGGCCGGGAAGTGAGCGGGCCTCGGACCCAGGAGCCTCCTCCGGCGCGGGGTCGGCGGCCGCCGTGGCCGCCGCCCTGCGCGGCCCCGTCGTAGCCTGTCCCCGGTCAGGACGCGTAACGTGCCGGGCATGAAGATCCTGATCAGTGCGGACATGGAGGGTGCCACCGGCGTCACCTGGCCGGCCGACGTGCTCCCGGGCACACCGCAGTGGGAGCGGTGCCGGTCCATGTTCACCTCGGACGTGAACGCAGCCGTGCTGGGCTTCTTCGACGGCGGCGCCGACGAGGTGCTCGTCAACGAGGCCCATTGGAGCATGCGCAACCTGCTGCTGGAGCAGCTCGACGAGAGGGTCGAGATGCTCACGGGGCGGCACAAGGCGCTGTCCATGGTGGAGGGCGTGCAGCACGGTGACGTGGACGGCATCGCGTTCGTCGGCTACCACGCGGGGGCCGGCATGGAGGGCGTCCTCGCCCACACCTACCTCGCGAACCAGATCACCGGGGTGTGGGTGAACGACGTCCGCGCGAGCGAGGGTCTGCTCAACGCGCATGTCGTCGCCGAGTACGGCGTACCGGTCGTGCTCGTGACCGGCGACGACCTGGCCTGCGAGGACGCCCTCGGGTACGCGCCCGAGGCGCTGAAGGTCGCGGTCAAGGACCATGTGTCCCGGTATGCGGCGGTATGTCGTACCCCGTCCCGGACTGCCGCCGACATCCGCGCCGCGGCCAAGGAGGCCGCGCGGCTGGCCGTCCGCCACGAGCCCGTGCAAGGGGGGCCGTTCACCGTCGCCGTCGAGTTCGACGCCGAGCACCTGGCGATGGCGGCGACCGTCGTCCCGGGTGTCGCGCGCATCGGCGAGCGGAAGGTGGCGTACACCAGCGACACCATGTACGAGGGAATCCGGACCTTCAAGGCGGTCACCACGATCGTCTCGGCCGCGGTGGAGGAGCAGTATGGCTGACGAGCAGGCGCTGGACGAGGTCGTGGAGTTCACCTCCGGCCTGATCCGGATCGACACCACCAACCGGGGCGGTGGCGACTGCCGGGAGCGGCCCGCCGCCGAGTACGCGGCCGAGCGGCTGGCCGGAGCCGGCCTGGAACCCCTGCTGCTGGAGCGGACACCGGGGCGGACCAACGTCGTCGCCCGGATCGCGGGCACCGACCCGTCCGCCCACGCCCTGCTCGTCCACGGCCACCTGGACGTGGTTCCGGCCGAGGCCGCCGACTGGAGCGTGCACCCCTTCTCGGGCGAGATCCGCGACGGCGTCGTGTGGGGGCGCGGCGCCGTCGACATGAAGAACATGGACGCGATGATCCTCGCGGTCGTCCGCTCCTGGGCCCGGCAGGGCATCAGGCCCCGCCGCGACATCGTCATCGCGTTCACCGCCGACGAGGAGGACAGCGCCGAGGACGGCTCCGGGTTCCTCGCCGACCGGCATCCGGAGCTGTTCGCGGGCTGCACGGAGGCCATCGGCGAGTCGGGTGCCTTCACCTTCCACGACGGCGCCGGCCGGGAGATCTACCCCATCGCCGCAGGGGAGCGCGGCACCGGCTGGCTGAAGCTCACCGCGCGCGGGCGGGCCGGACACGGCTCCAAGGTGAACAAGGAGAACGCGGTGACCCGGCTCGCCGCCGCCGTCACCCGCATCGGCGAGCACGAGTGGCCGCTGCGGCTCACACCGACGGTACGGGCCGCGCTCACCGAACTCGCCGCCCTGTACGGCTTCCAAGCGGACTTCGGCAACGTGGACGCGCTGCTGGAGAAGCTCGGCCCGGCCGCCAAGCTGGTCGAGGCGACCGTACGCAACAGCGCCAACCCGACCATGCTGGACGCCGGTTACAAGGTGAACGTGATCCCCGGGGAGGCGGTGGCCTTCGTCGACGGGCGTTATCTGCCGGGCGGTGAGGAGGAGTTCATCGCCACCCTCGACCGGCTCACCGGGCCGGACGTGGACTGGGAGTTCCGTCACCGGTCGGTCGCGCTGCAGGCCCCCGTCGACTCGCCCACGTTCGCCGGGATGCGGGCGGCCGTCGAGGAGTTCGCGCCCGAGGGACACGTGGTGCCCTACTGCATGACCGGTGGCACGGACGCCAAGCAGTTCTCGCTGCTCGGCATCGACGCCGCCTACGGATTCGCTCCGCTGAGGCTTCCCGAGGGCTTCGACTACCAGGCGATGTTCCACGGCGTCGACGAGCGCGTCCCCGTGGAGGCGCTGCACTTCGGCGTCCGGGTGCTCGACCGCTTCCTGCGGACGGCCTAGGAGATGGGGGACGAGGTGCACAAGCAGGCGTACGGCTCCTGGCCCTCGCCCATCGACGCGGCGCTGGCCGCCGCGCACGACGGGCACCCGGAGTGGGTGGGCTTCGTCGGGGACGAGGTCTGGTGGACCGAGCCCCGGCCCGCCGAGGGCGGCCGCCGGGCGCTGGTGCGGCGGCTGAATGAAGAGGCGGGGCGCGAAGCGCCTCCTTGGAAGGGCGGTGGCGGGAGACGGGCGGGCGGTACGGAGGAGTCACTGCTGGCCGCGCCGTGGAACGTGCGCAGCCGGGTCATCGAGTACGGCGGCCTGCCCTGGACCGGGGTGATGCGGGACGACGGGCCCCTGGTGGTGTTCACGCACTTCACCGACCAGCGCCTGTACCGGTACGAGCCCGGCGGCGAGCCGCGCCCGCTGACCCCTCTCTCCCCGGTGGGGGGCGGGCTGCGCTGGGCGGAACCGCAGGTGGACCTCGCCCGCGGCGAAGTGTGGTGCGTGCTGGAGGAGTTCACCGGGGACGGTCCGGACGACGTACGGCGCGTCCTGGCCGCCGTACCGCTGGACGGCTCGGCCGCCGACGACCGGGCCGCCGTACGCGAACTCACCGACGGCGGACACCGGTTCGTCACCGGCCCCCGGCTCTCGCCCGACGGGCGTCGGGCCGCGTGGCTGGCCTGGGACCATCCGCGGATGCCGTGGGACGGCACGGAACTGCTCGTCGGCGAGGTCGGCGGCGACGGCACCCTGCATGCCGTTCGTACGGTCGCGGGCGGTGCGCAGGAGGCCGTCGCGCAGGTGGAGTGGGATGCGGCCGGCCGTCTCCTGTACGCGAGCGACCGCGACGGCTGGTGGAACCTGTACCGGGACGGCACCCCGCTGTGCCCGCGCGAGGAGGAGTTCGCCGGGCCACTGTGGAAGCTCGGCCTGCGCTGGTTCGCGCCGCTGGACAACGGGCTGATCGCGGTCGTCCACGGTCGGGGCGCAACCGTGCTCGGGATACTGGATCCCGAGTCCGGCGAGGTGGTCGACGCCGCCGGCCCCTGGACCGAGTTCGCGCCGAGCCTCGCGGCCCACGGCAGCCGGGTCGTTGCGGTCGGCGCCAGCCCGCGCACCGGATACGAAGTGGTCGAGCTGGACATCAGGAGCGGACGCGCCCGTGCGATCGGCGCCCGGCACCGGGATCCGGTCGACCCGGTGTACTACCCCGAGCCGCACATCCGCACCTTCACCGGCCCGGGCGGCCGCGAGGTGCACGCCCACGTCTACCCGCCGCACCACCCGCGCCGCACCGCCCTCGACGGCGAGTTGCCGCCCTATGTCGTCTGGGCACACGGCGGCCCCACCAGCAGGGTGCCGCTCGTGCTGGACCTGGAGATCGCCTACTTCACCTCGCGCGGCATCGGGGTCGTCGAGGTCAACTACGGCGGCTCCACCGGGTACGGCCGTGCCTACCGGGAGCGGCTGCGCGAGCAGTGGGGCGTGGTCGACGTCGAGGACTGCGCGGCCGTCGCCCTGGCCCTCGCCGAGGAGGGCACCGCCGACCGCCACCGGCTCGCGATCCGGGGCGGCAGCGCGGGCGGCTGGACCACCGCCGCCTCCCTGACCACGACCGACGTCTACGCCTGCGGCACCATCGTCTACCCCGTCCTCGACCTGGCCACCTGGGGGCCGGGGGAGACCCATGACTTCGAGTCGCGGTACCTGGAGTCGCTGATCGGCCCGCTCACCGACGTGCCCGCGCGGTACGCCGAGCGTTCGCCCACCACGCACGCCGACCGGCTCACCGTGCCCTTCCTGCTGCTCCAGGGCCTGGACGACGTGATCTGCCCGCCCGCCCAGTGCGAGCGCTTCCTCGCCGGGATCGCGGGCCGGGGCGTGCCGCACGCCTATCTCACCTTCGCGGGGGAGGGGCACGGGTTCCGTCGCGCCGAGACCATGGTGCGGGCGCTGGAGGCAGAGCTGTCCCTGTACGCTCAGGTGTTCGAGTTGGATGTCCCCGGTGTCCCGGAGTTGGAGTTGCGCACGTGAGAGAGCTGGTACGGCCCACCCGGCTGGCGCCCGGGGCACGCGTCGCCGTGGTGGCCCCCAGCGGGCCGGTGCCCGAGGAGCGGCTGCAGGCGGGGCTCGACGTGCTGCGCGGCTGGGACCTCGACCCGGTGGTCGCACCCCATGTGCTGGATCGGCACGGGGAGTTCGCCTACCTGGCGGGCACGGACGCCGACCGTGCGGCCGACTTCCAGAACGCCTGGTGCGACCCAGCGGTGGACGCGGTCCTGTGCGCCCGCGGCGGGTACGGCGTCCAGCGGATGATCGACCTGCTCGACTGGGAGGCGATGCGGGCGGCCGGGCCGAAGGTGTTCGTCGGCTTCAGTGACATCACCGTCCTGCACGAGGCCTTCGCCACCCGCCTGGGGCTGGCCACCCTGCACGGGCCGATGGCGGCCGGCATCGACTTCATCAAGAACGAGCGGGCGCAGGCGCATCTGCGGTCCACGCTCTTCGAGCCGGAGGCCGTGCGCACCCTCGCCTCCGGCGGCCCGGCCCTCGTCTCCGGACGGGCCCGCGGGGTCACCCTCGGCGGCTGCCTGAGCCTGCTCGCCGCGGACCTCGCCACCCCGCATGCCCGTCCCTCGGCGAGCGGCGGGCTGCTGTGCCTGGAGGACGTGGGCGAGGAGCCGTACCGCCTGGATCGCTACCTGACCCAACTCCTGCGTGCCGGCTGGCTGGACGGGGTGCGCGGGGTGCTGCTCGGCTCCTGGGTGCGGTGCGGTCCCTACGAGCGGGTGCGGCCCCTGCTCGCCGACCGCCTCGGTCCGCTCGGCGTGCCCGTCGTCGAGGAGTTCGGATTCGGGCACTGCGAGGGCGCGCTGACCGTCCCCTTCGGTGTCGCTGCCGAACTCGACGCGGACGCGGGCACGTTGGCGCTGGACCAGCCCGCCCTGCGCTGAGATTCCCTACTGAATCTCCGTCAAGAAACCACACGCAGGCAGATTGACCCTGGTCCGGCACGTGTCACAGCATGAGGACCGGCCGGTACCTACCGGCTGGTATCCGCGGTGCCTCAGTGTGGAGGTTTTCGTGCCCCGACGCGTGCCCGGATCCCGGCTGGACCGGCGAGCCGCCGACCCGCCCACCGACGGCCGAGCGGACGCAGAACTCGGGCAACGCCGCCGACGGGCTCGTCCTGTTCGCCAAGCTGTACGACGTCGCGCCCGACGGCACGCAGACACTGGTGCACCGGCTGGTCGCGCCGGTCCGCGTGCCCGACGTGACCAGGCGCTTCACCGTGACCCTGCCGGGGCATCGTGCACCGGTACACGAAGGGGCACCGGCTGCGGTTCGTGATCGCGACGAGCGACGACGCGTACTGCGGGAACCGGGGGATCAGGCCGGTCACCGTGGTCAGCGCGCCCGGGGACGCCGGGTGCTGGAGCTTCCGGTGCTCGGCTGAGTCACCGCGACCGGTGAGACGTAGGCTGGCGGGATGCCGCACACCGCATTCCGCTACCTCGCCGAAGGCCCCCGCGTGGGCATCCGCCCCTTCACGCTCGACGACGGTCCCGAGTTCACCGCCCGGGCCAGGGAGAGCAAGGACCTGCACCGGCCGTGGCTGTTCCCGCCGGACACCGACGAGGGCTACGCCGCCTACGCCGGGCCGCTCATCAAGGATCCGACCAAGGCCGGCTTCCTCGTGTGCGAGAAGGACACCGGGGACATCGCCGGGTTCATCAACATCAACAACATCGTCCGCGGCGGCTTCCAGTGCGGCGCCCTCGGCTACGGCGCCTTCGCCCACGCGGCCGGCCGGGGGCTGATGCGCGAGGGCCTCGACCTGGTGATCGGGTACGCGTTCGGGCCACTGGGGCTGCACCGGTTGGAGATCAACGCGCAGCCCGACAACGCCCCCTCCGTCGCGATGGCGCGGGGCGCCGGCTTCCGCCTGGAAGGCTTCTCACCCGACATGATCTTCATCGACGGGGCCTGGCGGGACCATGAACGCTGGGCACTCACCGCCGAGATGCGCGACCCCGCCGCGGGCGCCTTTGCGCAATCCTGACCGGCAGCGCCCCTGGCCGACTCCCCGCACCCCGGGTTCCATGGTCCACGTGACGAGGATCCGACGTGAGGTACTGACCCTGCCGGCCGCGCAGTTGGGACCCGACAACCCCCTGCCCCCTCTCCTCCCTCCCTCACTCTCGGCTTCGCTCGAGCGGGGGGACCACCATGACGAGGTCCACCGAGTCGACGCCGGCGATCGGGACGACATGCCGAGGGACATGGCCCGGCAGCTCGGCCACGAGCCGTTGCGCAGCCTGCTTCCGGTGCGCGTCCGTGACGGGTACGGCCGAACCCGCGAGCCCCGCGCCCTCGACGCCCTGGTGATCGAGAACGACCGGCTGCGCGCCACCGTCCTGCCCGGCCTCGGCGGCCGGATCGCCTCCCTGGTCCACCTGCCCACCGGACGCGAACTCCTCTACCGCAACCCAGTGTTTCAGCCCGCCTGCTTCGCCCTCAACGGCGCCTGGTTCTCCGGTGGCATCGAGTGGAACATCGGTGCCACCGGCCACACCACGCTCTCCTGCGCCCCCCTGCACGCCGCCCGTGTCCCCGCCCCCGACGGCGGCGAGATGCTGCGCCTGTGGGAGTGGGAGCGGCTGCGCGACCTGCCCTTCCAGGTCGACCTGTGGCTCCCGGAGGGCTCCGACTTCCTGCACGTCGGCGTCCGGATCCGCAATCCGCACGAGCGCCCGGTGCCCACGTACTGGTGGTCCAACATCGCCGTGCCCGAGGAGCGCCGGATCCTCGCCCCGGCCGAGGAGGCCTGGCTCCCCCACTGCCTTGAGGGCGTGGGAGGTACCCCCATAGGCTACGAGCGCCGCCTGCGCCGGGTGCCCGTCCCCTCGCACGACGGCATCGACCGCTCCCACCCCCTCAACAGCCCTTACGCCGCCGACTACTTCTACGAGGTGCCCGACGAGCGGCGCCGCTGGATCGCCGCGCTGGACGCGGACGGGCACGGGCTGGTGCAGACCTCCACCGACGTGCTGCGCGGCCGCAAGCTGTTCGTGTGGGGCAGCGGACCCGGCGGCCGGCGCTGGCAGCAGTGGCTGACCGAGCCCGGCGCCGGCGGCTACTGCGAGATCCAGGCGGGACTTGCCCGCACCCAGCTGGAGCACGTCCGGCTGGACCCGGAGAGCGAGGTGTCCTGGCTGGAGGCGTACGGCCCGCTGGACACACCCGCCGAGGGCGAGTGGCCGTCGGTCGTCCAGGGCGCCGAGGAGCGGCTCGCCGCGGTGCTGCCGCGCGCCAGCGTCGAGGAGGCGCACGCGGCCTGGAAGCCGTACGCCGACACCGAACCCGGCGAGATCCTGGCCACCGGCTCCGGCTGGGGCGCGCTCGAAGTCCTGCGCGCCGACTGGAAACTGCCCGGCACACCCTTCGCCGAGTCCACCCTCGGCGAGGCGCAGGCGCCCTGGCGGGAGCTGCTGCGCACCGGGTCGCTGCCCGAGCCGCGCCGGGTCCGCCCGCCCGGTGAGACGCTCGTCGCCCCGCACTGGCGGGACATGCTGGAGACCGCGCCCGCCACCCCGCACACCGAGTACCACCTCGGCGTCGCCCAGTGGCACGCCGGCGACCGCGCCCAGGCGGTCCGCAGCTGGGAACGTGCCCTCCCGCTCGCCCCGTCCCTGTGGCCCCTGCTGCGCTGCCTCGCCGTGGCCGATCAGGAGTCCGGCCACCACGAGCGGGCCGCCGAACGGTACGCGGAGGCCTTCGACGACCTGTGCCGCGAGCGGCGCGACGAAGGTGAGGCCTGGACGGCCGCCGTGGCCGCGCTCGGCCGGGAGGCCCTGGAGGCGCTGCTCAGGGCCCGGCGCACGGCGGATGCCCGCGCGGTCTGGGAGCGGCTGCTTCCCGCCGTCCGGGGGCGCGGCCGGTTCCGGCTGCTGGAGGCCGAGCTGCTGCTCGCCGAGGGGCGGCGCGCCGACGCCCGGGCCGTCTTCGACGCGGGCTTCGAGGTCGCCGACCTGCGGGAGGGCGCGGAGGCGATCGGCCGGCTGTGGGCCCGGCTCACCGACGAGCCCCTGCCCGCCCGCTTCGACTTCCGGATGCGCCCGGACACGCCCTGAGCGGCCGTGCGGCTCAGCCGCCGTGATCGACGTACTCGAAGACCGAGCCGTCCGGGTGCACCGCGAGCAGATTCCGGCCCACCGGAGTCGGCACCGGCCCCGCGACGATCTGGGCGCCCAGCTCCGTGAGCAGCCGGTGGGCCTCGTCCACGTCCTTCACGGCGATCGTGGCCGCCACCTTGCGCAGCAGGTCCAGCTCGGCCTCGGGACCGCTCATCAGCAGGAAGGAGCCGATCGCGGCGACCTGCACGCCCCCGCGTTCGAACCGGAGCGCTCTGCCGCCCGCGAGACGCTCGTAGAAGGGGATCGCGGCTTCGAGGTCGTCGACGCAGATGCGCAGCGAGGCGCCCAGAATCTCCATGCGGAAGAGCCTAGTTGGGGCGGGCGGGCGCGCACAGGCCTGGGCCGTGGCCGACGCTGTTACGCATCGTGCGCGGTGGGTACTCGCAGTTCATGGAGCACATGGATCACCTGGATCACCTGGAACATCTGGACAAGCACCTCGTCGAAGAGCTGGCTCAGGTGGCACGCGAGACGGTGCGCGACGAGCTGCGCGAGCAGACCCGCAGGCAGCGCCGCACCGCCCTGCTCTACGCCGCCTCGGGCGCCGCCGCCCTGTACGCGGGCGGCGCACTCGCGCTCGCCCTGGGCCTCGGCCTCGCCACCGGCCTGCCCGGCTGGGCCGCCGCGCTGATCACCGCGGCGCTCCTCGGCGTCATCGCCTACCTGCTGCGCGGCGCCGCCCACCCGAAGCATCCGCATGCGGCCGCCGTGGGTGAGGCCGCCGCCCTGCCCGGCACACCCGGCACGCCCTACCCGCCGATGCCGTCCGAAGCCCCGGTCCGACCGGACCTGGACCCCGGAGGCCCGCACCACCGGGCCTGACCCCGCAGGGCGCGACGGGGCCCGCACCGGCGTCCGGGTGAGGTGAGCGGCGTTTGGGTGGCGCGGCCCCGGTTACGCGGAAAGCCTCGGAGGAGCCACACCGCCGGAGGCACACCGTGAGTCGACCACGCGTCGTGATCGTCGGCGCCGGTTTCGCCGGGTACCGGGCCGCTCGCACCCTCGCCCGTGTGACCCGGGGCCGTGCCCTGATCACGCTGCTCAACCCGACCGACTACTTCCTGTATCTGCCCCTGCTGCCCCAGGTGGCCGCCGGGCTCCTGGAGCCCCGCAGGGTCACCGTGTCGCTCCCCGGCACCCTGCGCGGGGTGCGGCTGCTGCTCGGCGAGGCGCACGGTGTCGACCTCGACCGCTGCACCGTCCACTACACGGATCCCGAGGGCGGCAGCGGGACGGTCGGCTACGAGCGGCTGGTGCTTGCCGTCGGCAGCGTCAACAAGCTGTTGCCGATCCCGGGTGTCGCCCGGCACGCACACGGGTTCCGCGGGCTGCCCGAGGCCCTGTACCTGCGCGACCACGTGACCCGGCAGGTGGAGCTGGCCGCCACGGCCGACGACCCCGCCGTCCGCGCCGCGAGATGCACGTTCGTGGTGGTCGGCGCGGGCTACACCGGCACCGAGGTGGCCGCACAGATGCAGCTGCTCACCGGCAGCCTCGCGCGCCGGCACCAGGCGGGCGCCGGGCGGCCCCGCTGGATCCTGCTGGACACCGCACCCCGGGTGCTGCCGGAGCTGGACGAGCGGCTCTCCCGCACGGCCGACCGGGTGCTGCGGGCGCGCGGCATAGACGTACGGACGGGGACCTCCGTCAAGGAGGCCACCCGGGACGGGGTGCTGCTCACCGACGGGGAGTTCGTCGAGTCACGGACCCTGGTGTGGTGCGTCGGGGTCCGGCCGGATCCGCTGGTCGAGGCCGTCGGACAGCCGCTGGAGCGGGGCCGGCTGATCGTCGATCCGTACCTCCAGGTGCCGGGGAACGCGGACGTGTTCGCCTGCGGGGACGCGGCGGCCGTGCCGGATCTGCAGCACCCGGGAGAGTTCACGCCCATGACGGGCCAGCACGCCTGGCGACAGGGCCGGGTGGCCGGCGAGAACGTGGCCGCCTCGCTGGGTCTCGGCCGGCGCCGGCGCGCCTACCGCCACCGGGACCTGGGCTTCGCCGTCGACCTCGGGGGCGTCCGGGCCGCCGCCAACCCGCTCGGCATCCCGCTGTCCGGCCTGCCGGCCGGCGCGGTCACCCGCGGCTACCACCTGGCCGCGCTGCCCGGCAACCGCGTCCGTGTCGCCGCCGACTGGCTCCTGGACGCCCTACTCCCGCGCCAAGCGGTCCAGTTGGGCCTCGTCCGGTCCGGGGCGGTGCCCCTGGACGCGGAGGCCGCGCAGCAGCCCGCTCCCCAGCAACCCCCCGAAGGAGACTCATGAACACCGCCGAACTCGCCGAACTCGGCCAGCAGTTGCGCGTCGACAGTGTGCGGGCCGCCGCCGCGGCGGGCTCCGGGCATCCGACCTCCTCGATGTCCGCCGCCGATCTGATGGCCGTCCTGCTCGCCCACCATCTGCGCTACGACTTCGAACGCCCCGAGCACCCCGCCAACGACCGCTTCGTGCTCTCCAAGGGACACGCCTCGCCGCTGCTGTACGCCGCCTACAAGGCGGCCGGTGTGATCGAGGACGGCGAGCTGCTCACCTTCCGCAGGATCGGCAGCCGCCTCGAAGGTCACCCGACCCCGCGCCGGCTGCCGTGGGTGGAGACGGCCACCGGCTCGCTGGGCCAGGGTCTGCCGGTCGGTGTCGGCATCGCGCTGGCCGGAAAGCGTCTGGACCGCGTCGGCTACCGGGTGTGGGTGCTGTGCGGGGACAGCGAGCTGGCCGAGGGCTCGGTGTGGGAGGCCGCCGAACACGCAGCGTACGAGCACCTGGACAACCTGACCGCGATCGTGGACGTCAACCGGCTCGGCCAGCGCGGCCCGACCCGGCACGGCCACGACCTGGACGCCTACGCCCGCCGCTTCGCTGCCTTCGGCTGGCACACCATCGAGGTCGACGGACATGACGTCGACGCGATCGACCGGGCCTACGGCGAGGCGGTGGCGCGGACCGGGCAGCCCACGGTGATCCTCGCCCGCACCCTCAAGGGCAGGGGCGTCGCCTCGGTCGAGGACCGCGAGGGCCTGCACGGCAAGCCGCTGCCCGAACCCGAGGAGGCCGTCGCCGAACTGGGCGGACCGCGCGATCTGCGCGTCCGCGTCGGCGAGCCGCCCGCCGCCGCGATGCTCCGCTCGCTCACCACCGAGGTCGTCCGACTGCCGCAGTACGACAAGGGGGACGAGGTCGCCACCCGGGACGCCTTCGGCAAGGCCCTCGCGGCGCTCGGCACCGCCCGTGGCGACGTCGTCGCCCTGGACGGCGAGGTCGGCGACTCCACCCGTACCGAGGTGTTCGCCAAGGAGCACCCCGACCGCTTCTTCGAGTGCTACATCGCCGAACAGCAGCTCGTCGCCTCGGCCGTCGGCATCGCGGCCCGCGGCTGGGTGCCGTACGCCGCCACCTTCGCGGCGTTCCTCACCCGCGCCCACGACTTCCTGCGGATGGCCTCGATCAGCGGCTCCGGCATCAACCTGGTCGGCTCGCACGCGGGAGTCGCGATCGGGCAGGACGGGCCCTCGCAGATGGGTCTGGAGGACCTCGCGATGTTCCGGGCCCTGTACGGCTCGACCGTGCTGTACCCGTGCGACGCCAACCAGACCGCCAGGCTGGTCGCGGAGATGGCCGGACTCGACGGCATCCGCTACCTGCGCACCTCGCGCGGCGCGACCCCGGTGATCTACGGTCCCGAGGAGGAGTTCCCGGTCGGTGGCAGCAAGGTGCTGCGCTCCGGTGACCGGGACCGGCTGACGCTCGTCGCGGCCGGCGTCACCGTGCACGAGGCGCTCGCCGCCGCCGACCGGCTCGCGGAGGAGGACATCGAGGTGCGGGTGGTCGACCTGTACTCGGTCAAGCCCGTCGACGTGGAGACCCTGCGCCGGGCCGCCGAGGAGACCGGCTGTCTGGTGACCGTCGAGGACCACCACGAGCAGGGCGGCCTCGGCGACGCCGTCGCGGAGGCGTTCGCCGACGCCCGGCCCGTGCCCCGCCTGGTCCGGCTCGCGGTGCGCACCATGCCCGGCTCGGCGGCGCCCGACGAGCAGCTGCACGCGGCCGGCATCGACGCCGTGGGCATCGCGGCGGCGGCGAAACTGCTGGTCGAGGAGGCGGTCGTGCGCTGAGCGAGGCACGCCCATCCGCCCATGAAGTGGCCGAGCCCGCCTGAGGAGGCCCCATGACCGGACTGCGCTACGTCTACGCCGTCTGCCGCCCGCTAGGAGCGCCCTTGCAGGCCCAGCTGACCGGCATCGGAGGCGCCCCGCCGGCGCTGCTGCACCACCACGGGCTGGTCGTGGTCGTCAGCACGGTCCCCGAGGGAGACTTCTGTGAGGAGGCGTTGCGCGCCCGTCGGGACGACCACGACTGGCTGGCCGAGACCACCCGCGCCCACCGAGGCGTGATCGACGCGCTCACCACCGTCACCACCCCGCTGCCGCTCAGACCCGGCACCGTCTTCCGGGACGACAGCGGGGTGCGGACGATGGTCGAGGCCCGCGAGGACGACTTCCGGCGCGTCCTCGACCGGCTGGAGGGCCGGGTGGAGTGGCGCGTCAGGGCCTACACGGAAAGCGACGACAGGGACGACAGGGGCGACAGCGAGCCCGCCGTGCCCGCCCGAGCCCTGCACGAGCGGCTCTCCCGGCACGCCGAGGACTCCCGGCTGCACCCCGCGCCCGCCGGAACACTCGACGCGGCCTATCTGGTGCGCCGGGGAGACTCCGAGGAGTTCGTGGAGCTGGTGGACCGCGCGAAGGCCGAGGTGCCCGGAGTGCGGGTGCACCTCACCGGGCCTTGGGCCGCCTACTCGTTCTCCGGGGAGTTCAGCGGGGACGAGCCATGACCGCCGCTTCCTTGCGGCACAGGATCTCCCCGTGCAGGACGGTGAACCAGCCGTCGTCCCGCCGGCCCCACTCCCGCCACGCCTCCGACACCGCCCGCAGCTGCTCCGCCGTGGCGTGCCTGCCCTGCGTGGCGCGTCCGGCGTAGGCCGAGGCGAGGGTGCGGTCCGCCCACAGCGCGCTCCACCAGGCCCGCTCCTCGGGCGTGGCGAACGTCCAGGTGCCGGAGGTGGCCGTGATGTCGGTGAGGCCCGCGGCCAGCGCCCAGGCCTTCAGCCGGCGCCCGGCGTCGGGCTCGCCGCCGTTGGCCCGGGCGACCCGCTCGTACAGGTCCAGCCAGTCGTCCAGACCCGGCACCGCCGGATACCAGGTCATCGCCGCGTAGTCCGCGTCACGTACGGCGATGAACCCGCCCGGCTTCGTCACCCGGTGCATCTCGCGCAGTGCCTGCACCGGGTCGCCCACGTGCTGGAGCACCTGATGGGCGTGGACCACGCAGAAGGTGTCGTCGGGGTAGTCCAGAGCGTGCACGTCGGCCACCGCGAAGTCCACGTTGGCCAGGCCGCGTCCGGCCGCGGTCTCCCGGGCCTGCTCCAGGATCCCGGGTGCGTGGTCGACACCGGTGACACGGCCGTCGGGGACCAGTTCCGCCAGGTCGGCGGTGATGGTGCCCGGGCCGCAGCCGATGTCCAGGATCTTCATGTGGGGCTTCAGCGAACCGAGCAGATAGGCCGCGGAGTTGGCGGCGGTACGCCAGGTGTGGGACCGCAGCACCGACTCGTGGTGCCCGTGCGTGTAGACGGCGGTCTCCTGCGATTTCGGCATGGTTGAACTCCCCTGTCCGAGCTTCGGTCGCTACACCTCACCGTAGGTCTCCATGTCGAATGGTGAGAACTGCGTTTTGCCATGTGGACTGATGGGGCGTCAGTGTCCGTGCAGGGGGCGGTACACGGTGAGCGCCTCGGGGAGCTTCTCCAGCGCCACTTCGCCCGAGACCTCGGTGACTTCGCCGTCGTGGGCCAGGAGCGTGCCGGGCGCGAGACCCGCGATGTGCAGGCGGCTCACCCGGACCGCCGCATGTGCGGGGGAGCGGGTCAGCGGGCCGGCCAGTGCCGCCGCCAGCAGGCGCAGTGCGGGGCGGCGGCCGCCGTGCACCACCCGCACGTCGAGCAGCCCGTCGGCCAGGTCGACGCGGCGGCCGGGGGCGAGGCCCATCCGGTGGTAGGTGCCGTTCCCGGCGAACAGCAGCCACAACGGTCGTACCTGGCCACGGAATTCGGCCTCCATCGGATGCCCGTGCGCGCGCAGCACGCGCAGTGCCGCGAGCACCCCGGCCGGCCAGCCGCCGATCCGGCGCGACCAGTGCTCCCGCTCCCGCACCAGCTCCGGATACACGCCCAGGCTGCACGTGTTGAGGAAGATGCCCCGCCGGTCGCCGCAGGCGAACCGGCCGACGTCCACGCGCACCGCCTCGCCCCGCCGGACCGCCCGCGCGAGGTCGCGGACGTCCTCCACGCCGAGGTCGTAGGCGAAGTGGTTCAGGGTGCCGCCGGGCAGCACCGCGAGCGGCAGGCCGTGGCGCAGGGCGACCTCGGCGGCGGCGTTCGCCGTCCCGTCCCCGCCGCACACGCCGAGCACCCGCGCACGCGCCGCCGCCTTCTCCAACTCGACCGACACGTCGGCCGGTTCGCACTCGACGACCTCGGTGAGCGGCAGGCCCAGGCGCAGGGCGCGCACGCGGTCCGCGGTGCCCGAGCCGGAGTTGGCCACGACGACCAGCCCCGCCCCGTCGGGCAGAGCCGGGACCTCGGCGCGGGGCCGGGCCGGCGGCACGACCTGGGCGCGGGTCGGCACCATGCCCCGTACGGCGAACGCGGCACCCGCGCCCAGCACGGCGCCCGCGAGCACGTCGCTCGGGAAGTGGACGCCGGTGTAGACGCGGGAGAGCGCGACGGACCAGGCGACGGGAGCCACTACCGCGCCCCACGCGGGTGACTCCAGGGCGACGCCGGTCGCGAACGCGGCCGCCGACGCGGAGTGACCGGACGGGAACGACGTGGTGATCGGCTGCCGCTTCAGGTGCCGGACCGGCGGGACCGGATCCAGGGCGGGCCGGGGGCGGCGCACCGAGCGCTTGCCGAGCGTGTTGATGGCCAGCGAGGCCAGGCTCAGCGACGCCAGCCCGCGGGCGGCCGCCCGGCGGGCCCGCGGCGTACGGCTCGCCGCCATCGCGGCCGCGGTCGCGAACCACAGGACACCCTGGTTCGCGCTCCGGCTCAGCCGCGGCAGCACGGGCTCGGCGAACGGCCAGTGCCGCGCCGCCGCGAACGCGAACAGCCGGCTGTCGAGAGCGAGCAGCCGGTGGCGCAGGGGATGGGGGCCGGGCTTGGCGACAGTGAGATCGACGTCTGGGCTCATAGGCTGCCGGGTACCCTGAACCGGACGTTTCCTGTCCGGCGGGCGATGATCGACACCCGGAGGGCCCTGCCATGCGTCTGTTGCTCATCCGCCACGGCCAGACCCCGTCCAACCTGGACCATCTGCTGGACACCGCCGTACCCGGCCCTGGCCTGACCCCGCTCGGCGAGGCGCAGGCCGCCGCCCTGCCCGCCGCGCTCGCGGACGAGGACATCGACGCCCTCTACGCCTCCACCCTGACCCGCACCCAGCTCACGGCCGCCCCGCTGGCCGCGGCCCGCGCCCTTGGGGTGATCGTCCGCGACGGCATCCGTGAGATCACCGCCGGCGACCTGGAGATGGTGCCCGGCGACTCCCCGGAGGGCGAGCGCTACATGCGCACGGTGTTCGCGTGGGCGGCCGGAGACACCACGCTCAGGATCCCCGGTGGGGAGAACGGGGAGGAGGTCCTGGCCCGGTACGACGCCGTGATCGCCGAGGCCGCAGCGAGCGGCGCCGGGAGCGTCGCGATGATCAGCCACGGTGCCGCCATCCGCATGTGGACCGCCGCCCGCGCCGACAACGTCGACGTGGCCTTCGCCGCCGCCCGCCCGCTGGAGAACACCGGCGTGGTGATCCTGGAGGGCTCCCCGTCCGACGGCTTCAAGGCGCTGTCCTGGGCCGGCGCGACGGTCGAACCGGTCGGCGAGGGCGGGCCCGCCGGGGCGCCGGTGGGCGCGGCGGGCTGAGGGGCGGGCGTCGGCGGGCTGAGGGGCGGGCGTCGTCGGAGCGGGTCGGGCTGAGGGGGCAGGCGCCGTCGAGTGCGCCGGGACGATGAGGCAGGCGCCGTCGGAGTGCGCGGGATATGCGTTTGCCCCAGGTCGGCGGCGCCCCACAGAATGCCTCCTCATGGGACATCTGGAAGCCGCACACCTCGAGTACCACCTCCCCGACGGGAGGACGCTGCTCGGCGATGTCTCGTTCCGGGTCGGCGAAGGCGCCGCCGTAGCTCTGGTCGGCCCGAACGGCGCGGGGAAGACCACCCTCCTGCGGCTGATCTCCGGCGAACTGAAACCGCACGGCGGCACGGTCACCGTCAGCGGCGGCCTCGGCGTGATGCGCCAGTTCGTGGGCTCCGTCCGGGACGAGACGACCGTCCGCGACCTGCTCGTCTCCGTCGCCACGCCCCGCATCCGTGAGGCGGCCGAGGCCGTGGACCGGGCCGAGCACGCCATGATGACCGTCGACGACGAGGCCGCCCAGCTGCAGTACGCGCAGGCCCTCGCCGACTGGGCCGAGGCGCGCGGCTACGAGGCCGAGACCCTCTGGGACATGTGCACCACCGCCGCCCTCGGCATGCCGTACGAGCGGGCCCAGTGGCGGCAGGTGCGCACCCTCTCCGGCGGTGAGCAGAAGCGTCTCGTCCTGGAGGCACTGCTGCGCGGCACCGACGAGGTCCTGCTGCTGGACGAGCCCGACAATTACCTGGACGTGCCCGGCAAGCGCTGGCTGGAACAGCAGCTGAAGGAGACCCGCAAGACGGTCCTGTTCGTCTCCCACGACCGCGAACTCCTCGCCCGCGCCGCCGAGAAGATCGTCTCCGTGGAGCCCGGTCCGGCCGGTGCCGACGCCTGGGTGCACGGCGGCGGCTTCGCCACCTACCACGAGGCCCGCCGCGAACGCTTCGCCCGCTTCGAGGAGTTGCGCCGCCGCTGGGACGAGAAGCACGCCCAGCTGAAGAAGCTGGTGCTGAACCTCCGCCAGGCCGCCGCCGTGAGCCACGAGATGGCCTCCCGGTACCAGGCCGCGCAGACCCGCCTGCGCAAGTTCGAGGAGGTCGGCCCGCCGCCCGAGCCGCCGCGCGAGCAGGACATCACCATGCGCCTGAAGGGCGGCCGTACCGGCGTGCGGGCCGTCACCTGCGAGCGGCTGGAACTGACCGGCCTGATGAACCCCTTCGACCTGGAGGTCTTCTACGGCGAGCGGGTCGCCGTGCTCGGCTCCAACGGCTCGGGCAAGTCGCACTTCCTCAGGCTGCTCGCCGGTGACGAGGTCGCGCACTCGGGGAAGTGGAAGCTCGGCGCGCGGGTCGTCCCCGGCCACTTCGCCCAGACCCATGCCCATCCCGAGCTCGAGGGCCGCACCCTGCTCGACATCCTGTGGAAGGAACACGCGCAGGACCGGGGTGCAGCCATGTCCCGGTTGCGCCGCTACGAGCTGACCGGCCAGGCCGAACAGCCCTTCGACCGGCTCTCGGGCGGCCAGCAGGCCCGCTTCCAGATCCTCCTGCTGGAACTCCAGGGAGTCACCGCGCTGCTGCTGGACGAGCCGACCGACAACCTCGACCTGGAGTCGGCCGAGGCTCTCCAGGAGGGCCTGGAGGCCTTCGAGGGCACGGTCCTCGCGGTCACGCACGACCGCTGGTTCGCCCGCTCGTTCGACCGCTTCCTGGTCTTCGGCAGCGACGGCCGCGTCCGCGAGACCCCGGAGCCGGTCTGGGACGAACGCCGGGTGGAACGGGCCCGGTAGCCCGGCGGCTCCGCCGGAGGGCCCGGGGAGCCGGATGTTCGTACAGTGGACTCAGGAATGCGAGCTCCACGGCTCCCTCCCGGAAGCGCTCGGGGGCAGTGCGTGCCGGGCGGGTACCCGAACCGGATGAACCAACACGACGAGCGGGGTGCCACCATGACCGGAGTCGACCCCAGCCGGCTGGACGACCAGCAGCTCATGAAGGAGCTGGAGACGATCCACCGCACGCGCCACGACACCCTCCTGTACGGCTCGAACGACGCCCTGCGGGCCCACAACGAGCGCATGGCACAGCTCGAGGGCGAGTACCTGCGCCGCAACCCGCGCCGCCTCGTCAGCTCGGGTCGCACCCGCGAGGGCGCACGGGAGCGCGGCTGCGGCGAGGCGGTGACTCCGGGCACGTCCGGCACCTGAGGAGCCCCCAGGTGCCGCCCGCGTTCGGCCTCACCTGCCGTTCCCGGTGCGCTCACCGCTCCGGTCCCGGCTCGTCAGACGCCCACCAGCGCCTCGGCCAGCTGCTGCACGTTGGCGTACCGCCCCGAGCGCGGCAGCCCGGCCACCGCGTCGATCAGCGCGCCCGGTGCGTTGCCCCGGCGCAGGGCCCGGGCCAGCTCGTGGGCGTCGGCGGGGAAGGCGTGCCGGTTCAGGTTCCGGGCCAGCGCCAGCCGTACCCGCTCCAGCGACGCAGGAGATCCCAGACCGCCCACCGGCCCGCTCCAGACCTCCGGGTCGTCGTCGGCGGTCGGCTCCGGATCGGCCCATTCCTCGGTGCGTGTCGGGTGCCCTGACCTGAGCAGCTCCTGCAGCTCGTGTTTCATCTCGTCGTCCCGGTGGACGCTCAGTCGGTCACTGCCTCGCTGCATGACTTCCTCCAGAGGGTCGAAGGCCAGCACCTACCGAGTCACCTGCGTGGGGTGCGGAAAACCTCTGCGGAGCCGTTCGGCGGCCGCTGTCGTGGGGTCACCCGTTAGGCCGTTCGCGTCCCGCGAATGGGGTCCGGCCGCGCGCGCCGCGGCGCCGGGCGGGCTGTGATGGCAGCGAGGGCACGACCGCCGTGTCCCACGCCCGCACCGCCGAGGAGCCCGCCCCATGCGCCGCACCGCCCGTGCCCTGTCCGTCGCCGTCCTGGCCGGTGCCGCGCTCGTAGCCGGGCCCGCCGCGTCCGCGGCCCCCGCGGCCCCCGCGGCCCCCGCGGACGCGGCGGGCCCCGGCACCGTCCAGCCCGGCGCCACCCCCGCCGCGCCCTGCGACAACCTCACCGGACTGGCACCGGACACCCCCGACACCACGCCGCCGCCCTTGGCGGGCGGCAGCGTGCAGTGTGACGACGGCCAGGGCCCGGGTCAGGGCCAGGGTCAGGAGCTGGGGCAGGGAGAGACGCCGGGGCCGGCGCAGGGGCAGCGGGAGGAGCCGGGGGTGGGGCAGGAGACGGCGGGGCAGGGGGAACGGCAGGATTCGAGGGCCGGGCAGGAGACGGGGTCGGGGCAGTGGCAGGAGCCCGGGGCGGGACAGGAGACGACGGGGCAGGGGCGGGAGCAAGGGCAGGAGCAGGGACAGGGACAGGGACAGGGACAGGGACAGCGGCCGGGGCAGGAGCAGGGGCGGGAGTGCGAGGACGGTTCGCGCACCTGTTCCGGCGGTGCCACACAGTGCCGTGAGCCCGGGCAGTGCCACGGCGACGGACAGGAGTGCGCGGACTCCCACGGTTCGGCCTGCTCCGGCGGACACGGCTGCCGCGAGAACCGGGAAGGCGGCGACAGCGGCTACGACGGCTACGACGGTTACGACGGCGATAGCGGCGACAGCGGCGACTGCGCCCAGGGGACAGGACAGGGCGGGGTCGCGGCCGGGACGGGCGGCAGCTTCAACGACTCGGTTCCGGCGCTGGTCGCAGGCGGTGTGCTGATCGCCGCCGCCTGCGGAGGCGCCGTCTACCGGCTGTCCGGCCGCAGGAGGTCCGTGGACGGCTGACGCGGGGCGGCCCGGGCCGGGTTCGTGCCGGGCCGTGCCGGAGGACAATTACGGCGGACGGCCATGGAGGGCCGTCCGCCGGGTACACATCCCGAGGGCACCGACAGCAGCACCGTACGCACCCTCCACGTAGCCGGCACCACAGGAGCAGGCCCGGACCAGGCACAGCAGCAGGCCCAGGAACAGGTCCAGGCAAAGGCACAGCCGACGAGGAGAGCACGGCCCCGACGGGAACACCACACGGCACCACGGACTGCGCGGAGGCGGACATGCGGCGGACGGACCCGGAGGGCCACGGGCCGGTCCGTTACGGGCCGCCCCTGCCCGGCGACGGCCTGCCCGTCCTCCCGGAACTCTCCGCCGTCCTCGCCGCAGCGGCGGGCCGCGCCGAGGCCCAGCCGGTCGGCGGCGCCCCCGGCCTGCTGGAGGCGGCCTGCGGCTACTGGACCCGGCGCGGGCTTCCCTGCGTCCCCGACCGGGTGGCCGCGGGACCCGGTGCCCCCGCGCTGCTGCTCGCGCTGACCGCCGCCATCGCCGGTGACACCGGTGACGTGCTCGTGCCCCGCCCGTGCGCCGCCTGGTGGGCGCCCTACGCCCGCCTGCTCGGCAGACCCGTCTTCCATGTGCCGACCTCGGCCGAGGGCGGCGGCGTGCCCGACCCGTACGCCCTGCTGGAGACCGTCCGCAGGGTCCGTACGGAAGGCGGGGATCCCCGGCTGCTGGTGCTGTCCGTCGCCGACGACCCCACCGCCACCGTCACCCCGCCCGAACTGCTGCACGAGACCGTCGAGGCGGCGGCCGCCGAGGGCCTGCATCTGGTCAGCGACGAGACCTGGCGCGACACCGTGCACGACCCGCGCGAGACGGTCCTGCTCAGCCCCGCCGAGATGGTGCCCGACGGGGTCACTGTCGTCACCGATCTGGCCGGTGCCCTGCTGCCGCCCGGCTGGCCCGCTGCCGTCGCCCGCTTCCCCTCGGGAGAGGCGGGGGAGCACCTCCACGCGCGCGTGCTCGACATCCTCACCGCGCTCGGCGCCCGGATCGCCGCACCGGTCGCCGCGGCCGCCGGGTACGCCCTCGACGAACCCGCACCCGTCACCGAGCGCCGCGAGGCCGCCGTACGCCTGCACGCGCGCGTGGCGGCCGCCGCGCAGGGCGCGGTCGTCGCGGCCGGTGCGCTCGCCCGGCCACCGCAGGCCGGCCGCCATCTGTACGTCGACCTCGGCCCGTTGCGCGAGGTGCTCGCCGAGCAGGGCGTCGGCGACGCCCAGGAACTGGAGGACCTCCTCACCACCCGGCTCGGCATGCCCGCGCCCGGCGGTCACCGCTTCGGCGACGACCTCGGGGCGCTGCGCGTGCGGCTCGCCACGGGGTCCCTGCTGGGCGGCACGGACGAGGAACGCACGGAATGCCTCATGTCACCCTCACCGTTGGAACTGCCACACGTGCAACGCGCGTTGATCTCCTTGAGGTCGGCCTTCGCCGATCTTTGCGACGACGCTCAGCGATGGGAGCCTCCTCGATGACGCAGCAGACGCATGAGCCCGGTTCCGCCACCACCACGACGACCAGTGGAGAAGCTGGCGCCCCCGCGGCCCCGGCCCCCCTCGCGCCCCCGTTCCCGCCGCTGGCCGAGCCCCGCCCGCTGGGCGAACACCGGGTCTGGCCGCGGACCTTCCACGACCGGCTCACCGCGCCTCTGCCCGGCCTCAAAGCCCTCGCCCGCTTCGCCCGCGAGGGCTCCGTACGCCCCGGCCCCGAGAGCCTCGCCGACATCTCCCGGCTCCCTTACGCACCCGCCCCGTTGCCCCGCACGGGCACCCGCACGGTCGCCGCCACCTGGGCGGGACACGCCAGTTGGATCGTCCGGATCGGCGGGCTGACCGTCCTCACCGACCCCGTGTGGTCCCGCCGCATCCTCGGCACCCCGGCCCGCATCACCCCCGTCGGAGTCCCCTGGGAGCACCTGCCGCGCGTCGACGCCGTCGTCATCAGCCACAACCACTACGACCACCTGGACGCCCCCACACTGCGCCGACTCCCGCGCACCACACCGGTGTTCGTGCCCGCCGGCCTCGGCCGCTGGTTCCAGCGGCGCCGGTTCACCTGCGTCACCGAGCTGGACTGGTGGGAGGGCGCCGAACTGTCCGGCGTGCGCTTCGACTTCGTGCCCGCCCACCACTGGTCCAAGCGCACCCTCACCGACACCTGCCACAGCCTCTGGGGCGGCTGGGTTCTCACCGACCGCGACGGACAGCGCCTCTACTTCGCCGGCGACACCGGCTACGGCCACTGGTTCTCCCGCATCGGCCGCCGCTACCCCGGAATCGACCTCGCCCTCATGCCCATCGGCGCCTACGACCCCCGCTGGTGGCTCAGCGACGTCCACTGCGACCCGGAGGAGGCGGTCCAGGCCACTGTGGACTTGGGTGCGCGGCGTATGGCGCCCATGCACTGGGGCACGTTCATCCTGTCGGCGGAGCCGGTCCTGGAACCGCTGACGCGAGTACGGACGGCGTGGGAGAAGGCAGGCCTGGACCGTGAAGACCTGTGGGACATGCCGGTGGGCGGCTCGAGATTGTTGGACCGAACTCCCTGAAGGGGCGCGGGGCTGTGTCGATGTGCGGCTCCGCCGCGTGGGCGCGGCGAGCCACAACGCACGCGCACCCCGAAAACGAACCGACCCCTCGACGGCGCTATCGAGAAACGCGCCGCGCCAAACTCGGAACCACACTGATGAGGAGCGTCAGCCCAACCGCAGCCACAACCCCCTCCCACGGCTCGGGAAACAGCGAACCCCCCAGAATCCCGATCACCTGATATGTCAACGCCCAAGCCAGACAAGCGGGCAGATTCCCCCGACTGAACCGCCGCAACGGCCAGTCCGCAACCAGGCAGGCCAACATCACCGGCAACCGCCCGGCAGGCACCAGCCGGGACAGCACCAGCACAGCCACGCCATGCTCGGCCAACTTCGTCTGCGCCTGCTCGAGCCGCTCCTGCGGCGCCCGAGCACGAATCGCCTCGAGCCACCGCGACCCTTTCCGCGACCGCATCCCCCGCCGCCCCAGCCAGTACAGCGTCGCGTCCCCGAGAAAGGCCGCCAGCGAGGCCGTGACGAACACCAGCGCCAGCGAGTACGGCGCCGTGTGATGAAACGCCACCACCGCGGCCGAGCTGACCAGCGCGCCCGTGGGCACGACCGGCACCAACGCCCCGATCAGCACCAGCAGGAACAGGGACGGATACCCGATCGCCTGTTGCGTGGTCTCCGGAGGCGCCGTGGACGTGGAAGCAGCGGCCAGCACCACCGCGGCCGGCCATCTCACCGCGCGACCTCCAGGCGCACGCTCTCCCCGTGCCCGAGCTTGTGCACGGCCACCTGCGGCGCGGTCGCGGCCGCCAGGCGCACGAACTCGTCGCCCGGTGCGTGGAACTCGTGCGGGCGCACCGCGTCCATGCCGATCGGCCAGTACGTCCCGTAGTGCACCGGCACCGCGACCCGGGGTGCCAGCCGGGCCAGCGCCCGCGCCGCCCGCCCCGCGTCCAGGTGCTCCTCGCCGAGGTACGGCCCCCAGCCGCCCACCGGCAGCAGAGCCACGTCCACCGGCCCGACCTGCTCGGCCATGCCGTCGAACAGCCCGGTGTCCCCGGCGAAGTAGGTCCGGGCCTCGCCCTCGACGACGTATCCCAGTGCGGGGGAGCGGTGCGGGCCGACCGGCAGCCGACGGCCGTCGTGCCGTGCGGGCACCGCACGGACCACGAGGTCCCCGACCCGGACGGCGTCTCCCGGGGCCACCTCGGTGATCTGCAGGTGTCGCAGCCGGCGCAGCCCGGGGACCGCCCGTGGTGCGCCCCGGGGCACGAGCAGGCGCGTGCCCGGGGCGAGCGTGGCCAGCGAGGGCATGTGCAGATGGTCGGCGTGCAGATGGGAGACGAGCGCCACGTCCGCGCGACGGGCCTCGGCGGGGGGTACCGCGCCCCGGCGGCGGCGCAGATGCGCGAGCCTGCTCGCGAACAGGGGATCGGTGAGCACCCGTATGTTCGAATCCAGGAGCGCACAGGTGGCGTGACCCCACCAGGTGATCTCCACCGGCACCTTCTTCGCCCCCTTCGTGCGACTCCCCCGAAGCCTACGGGCAGGAGTAGGGTCGGCGGCGAAACCCGGAGGTGAGGGGGACGCCATGGGACAGCTGCGGGGTGCCTCCGGCGGGCTCGCACAGGTGCGGGTCACCGCCATCGCGAGCCTGACGCCTCTGGAGGAACTGGAGGCCGACCCCTTCCTGGTCGACTCCCGCAGCCAGCACGCCATGTGCGCCCGCTGGGCGGCGGAGCACGGTTATGTGGTCGTGCGGGAACTTCTCGTCGGCGGGCTGCGTTTCGACCATTGCGCACTGTGGGACGGCGTCCGGCCCGGCGTGGACGTGTTCGTGGCACCCAGCCGGCGCGTGCTGGAGCGTGCGCTGTCCTCGGTGGAGGAGTTCACCGCCGAGTGCGCGCGGCGCGGGGTGCGGGTGGAGACGGTGGGGCGGGCCGAGCCCTCGTACGACGCGCAGATGAAGGCGCGGGTGCACCGCAGGCTGTCCATGCCGACGGCGGGCTACGACGGGCGGTGAGGGCCCGGCGCCCCGCCCGACCGGGCTCCGTCCCGTGTGACAAGGTGGGGTGAGGACCGGTGATCGAGCGGGCGGGACGCGAGGTGTACGGGGCGTGCGGGGCGTGCGGTGGCGGCGGATCGCCAGTCAGGTCGGGCGGAGCGTCACGGTGTGGGCGGTCTCCACACTCACCATGCTCGTGCTCGCCGGCCTCCTGCCCGACTTCAGACTCCAGTCCGCCGACGGCGACAGCGCCACCCGGATAGCCGTCACCGCCGCGTTGGGCGCCGGGGCCTTCGGTGTCCTCTCGGCCGTGGTGTGGCCGCTCCTGGTACGGCTGCTGCTGCTCGTGCCCGCGTTCGTCCTCGGCCTGCTGGTCTTCTTCCTCAACGGCTCCCTGCTGCTGCTCGCCCTGCGCATCAACCCCACCGGGCGGGGCGAGGTCGCCCCGGAGACCGCCGTCATCGTGGCTGCCGTGATGTCCGCCGTGGCCTCGGCCACCGGCGCCGCCCTCGCCGTACGCGACGACGACGCCTACCGCCGCCGTCTGTTGCGCCTCGCCGACCGCCGCCGCAGAGCCGGTCCGCCGTGCGCGGCCACGCCCGGCCTGGTCTGCATCCAGCTCGACGGCGTGGGCCACGACGTGCTCACGCACGCCGTCCGCGAGGGACTCATGCCGACCGTCGGCCGCTGGCTGTCGGCAGACGACGGCGGCCGGCCGACCCACCGGCTCGCCCCCTGGCGCACCGACTGGTCCAGCCAGACCGGCGCCAGCCAGCTCGGCATCCTGCACGGCAGCACCTTCGACGTGCCGGCCTTCCGCTGGTACGAGAAGGACCGGGGCGAGGTGATGGTGTGCAATCGCCCGACCAGCGCCGTCGAACTCCAGCGCCGCGCCATGGCGCACACGGGCGACGGCGGACTGCTCACCGTCGACGGCGCCAGCCGCGGCAACCTGTTCGGCGGCGGCGCGGGCGAACAGGCCCTCGTGCTGTCCATCGCCACCCGCCGCCGCGGCCGGGACAACCGTTCCCGCGCCGGCTACTTCGCGTACTTCTCCGACCCCGCCAACGCGGTGCGCACCGCCCTGTCCTTCGTCGCCGAGGTCGCCCGCGAGATCGGCCAGTCCACCCGGGCCCGCATCCGTAAGCAGCGGCCACGGGTGAGCCGCGGCGGCCTCTACCCCTTCGTGCGCGCCTTCGCCACCGTCGTCGAACGGGACGTCGTGGTCGCCGCCGTGATGGGCGATCTGCTCGCCGGCCGCACCGCCGTCTACGCCGACCTCGTCGCCTACGACGAGGTCGCCCACCACTCCGGACCGTGCAGCAGGGACGCCGAGAAGGTCCTGCAGCGCCTCGACCGGTCCCTCGCGCTCATCGAGAAGGCCGCCGAACACGCCCCGCGCCCCTACCGGATCGTCGTCCTGTCCGACCACGGCCAGAGCCCCGGCGAGACCTTCCGCGCCCGCTACGGCCTCACCCTCGCCGACCTAGTCCGCGCCGGCTGCGGACTGCCCGTACCGCGCCGGGCCGAACGAACCCGCAGCGGTGCCGAGGCCCGCACCGCCGTCCGCGCGGCCCTGCGCCGGCCCGTGGAGGAGAAGGGCGAGCGGCTCCGGCCCTCCCCGACCCTTCGGCCGGGGGGACCCCCGTCTCGCTTCGCTCCGGACTCCGAGCCGATCGTGCTGGCCTCCGGCAACCTCGGCCTGGTCTCCTTCCCGGACGTGCCGCACCGCATGACCAAGGAGGAGATCGAGGCCCGTCACCCCGCCCTGCTCACCACCCTCGCCAACCACCCCGGCATCGGCTTCCTGCTGGTGCGCAGCGAGGAACACGACGGCGTGGTGCTCGGCCCCCACGGCACCGAGATCCCGCTGGCCGAGCTGGACCACGAGCCCGGCCCGCTCGCCCGGTTCGGCACCGGCGCCGCCGACGCCGTCCGCCGCACCCACTCCTTCCCGCACACCGCCGACATCATGGTGAACTCCTTCCACGACCCCGCCGACGGCGAAGTCCTCGCCTTCGAGGAGCAGATCGGCTCCCACGGTGGTCTCGGCGGCGCCCAGTCCCACCCCTTCCTGCTCTCCCCGCTCACTCTCTCCGCCCCGGTCGAGGAGGGAGCGGAGCTGTCCGGCGCTGAGCACGTGCACCGCGTCCTGCGCCGCTGGCTGCGCGAGGCGAACGGCCCCCAGGTGCCGATCAGTGCGGAGGCCAAGGAGGAACAGGCCGCCTGAAAATCGGCTGCGCGCGCGGGGACGTACACCCACACTGTTCGAGTCGCACATTCTCGAACATCCCCAAGGAGCCTCTGTTTTGCAGGCTGCCGTCACGGTCACCCCTGCCCGTCTTCCCGAGCTGCTGCTCGGCCTCGCCACCGTCCGGCCCGTCTTCGTCTGGGGCGCCCCCGGGATCGGGAAGTCCTCCCTGGTACGGGAGTTCGCCGCCTCCCTCGGCCTGGAGTGCGTGAGCCTGCTCGGCACCCAGCTCGCCCCCGAGGACCTGATCGGCGTGCCGCAGATCCGCGACGGGCGCTCGGTGTTCTGCCCGCCGGAGACCATCGCCCGCGACGAGCCGTACTGCCTGTTCCTGGACGAGCTGAACGCGGCCACCCCGGACGTGCAGAAGGCGTTCTACTCGCTCATCCTCGACCGCCGTATCGGCAGCTACGAGCTGCCCGAGGGGTCGATCGTCATCGGCGCCGGCAACCGCGCCACCGACAACGCCCTCGCCCGGCCCATCGCCTCCGCCCTGGTCAACCGGCTCGCCCACGTCCATCTCGAGGCCTCCCCGAAGGACTGGCTCGCCTGGGCCGCGGGCCACGGCATCCACCCGTGGATCCTGGACCACCTCACCGACCGGCCCGACCACCTGTGGTCCAGGCCGCCGAAGACCGAGGAGCCGTTCTCCACGCCCCGCTCCTGGCACATGCTCTCCGACGCCCTGCACTCCTTCGGACCCGACCTCGACGAAGCCACCCTGAGCGTCCTCGCGCACGGCACCCTCACCCCCGCGCACGCCACCGCCTTCTGCGGCTACGTCAAGATCGTCCGCAGCCGGTTCGGCATCGAGGCGATCCTGAAGGGCGACGCCCGCTGGCCGCACCGCCTGGAGGATCGCGACCTGCTGTACTACCTCGCCGAATCCTTCCGCGGCCGCCTGGTCAAGGAGCTGCCGGTCACCAAGGAGCACATGTCGGCGAACGGCCGGCAGACCGCCTACCGCGCCAAGTCCCTGCTCGTGCAGCTCGCGGAGATCTCCGTCGAGGTCGCACAGAGCGTCATCGCCTCCGACGCCGACGGCAACCCCGTCCTGCCCGCCTGGTTCCTCATCGAGGCCGCCCGGGACATGCCCCGGCTGGTCGAGGCCCGGCGATGAGCGGCCGCAGCGCGAAGAACAAGAAGAAGCCGGATCCGGCCGCCGAGGACTGCGCCAAGGGCGTCCAGCTGGTGTGGGCCAACCCGGCGCTCGCCGCCGTCGAGGCGGACATGTGCCGCCGCGAGGACTGCCCCGCCTCGCCCCGCCAGGGCCTGGTCCGCATCGACTCCGGCGGCCGCGTCCATCTGCACCCCACCCGTCGGGCGGAGCCCGCCGAGTGGGCCTGGGCCATCGCCCACGGCCTGATCCACCTCGGCTTCGGGCACGTCCCCGCCGCCAAGGGCGAACGCGTACAGCCGGACCGCTACGACCTCGCCGCACGCTGTGCCGTCGTCAACCGCTTCCTGCTCACCTTCCCCGTCGGCCGCACCCCCGACGACCTGCCCGCGTCCTACCCCGGCGGCGACGAGGAACAGATCGCCGCCCGCTGGCGCCGCGCCGAGCACATCCCGGCCGTGTACGAGCACTGCGGCACGGCCGGCACCGAACCCGACCAGCTGCTCGTGCCCTGGACCGGCTACCTGCAAAAGCCCCCCGACTGGCAGCTCGCCTTCGCCCACGGCCTCACCCGCACCATGGCCACCGCCATGGACCTGGCCGGCGGCCGCCGCGACGCCATGACCGGCGGCCCCACCCGGCAGCGCCCCTGGGAACGCGCCCTGAGCTGGTTCGTCTCCTCCTACCCGCTGCTCGGCGGCATCGCGGCCGGCATCAAGCTGGTCGCCGACGCCGAACTCGCCCGCGCCCACGGCATCGCCGTCGCCGCCGTCAACGCCGAGGCCGGCGAGATCTACGTCAACCCGCTGCGCACCTTCGAGGACGAGGAGTGGCGGTTCATCCTCGCCCACGAGATGCTGCACGCCGCCCTGCGCCACGGCGACCGCTGCGGCACCCGCGACCCCTACCTGTTCAACGTCGCCTGCGACTACGTCATCAACGGCTGGCTCGCCGAGATGCAGGTCGGCACCATGCCCGACGGGCTGCTGTACGACCCGCAGCTGGCGGGCCTGTCCGCCGAGGAGGTCTACGACCGCATCGCCGGCGACCTGCGCCGCATGCGCCGCCTCGCCACCCTGCGCGGCAAGGGCCTCGGCGACGTTCTCGGCGCTCCGCTCGCCCCGCCCGGCGCCCCCGTGGACCTGGACGAGTTCTACCGCCGCGGCCTGGTCCGGGGCCTGGACCTGCACCAGGGGCAGCAGCGCGGCTTCCTGCCCGGCGGGCTGGTCGAGGAGATCCGCGCACTCAGCCATCCGCCGCTGCCCTGGGACGCCCGACTGGCCCGCTGGTTCGACGAGTTCGTGCCGAGCCCGCAGGCCGTACGCTCCTACGCCCGCCCCTCGCGCCGCCAGTCCGCCACCCCCGACATCCCGCGCGCGGGCCGCTGCTTCCCGCCGGAGGAGATCGCCCGCTGCACCTTCGGCGTCGTGCTCGACACCTCCGGCTCGATGGATCGCACCCTGCTCGGCAAGGCCCTCGGCGCGATCGCCTCCTACGCCGAGGCCCGCGACGTACCGGCCGCCCGTGTGGTGTTCTGCGACGCCGCCCCGCACGACGCGGGCTTTGTGCCGGTCACCGAGATCGCCGGCCGGGTACGGGTGCACGGGCGCGGCGGCACCGTTCTGCAGCCCGGCATCGACCTGCTGCACCGCGCACCGGACTTCCCGCCGGGCGCGCCGGTGCTGGTCATCACCGACGGCTGGTGCGACGTCCTGCGGGTGCGGCGCGAGCACGCCTATCTGATCCCGCAGGGTGGTCGCCTTCCGTTCACCCCGCGTGGCCCGGTCTTCAGGGTGCAGTGAGCCCGGATGTGATCGGATGGGTGGCGCAGGACTTGGACACGGGACCACATGCGAAAGGAACCACCGTGGCTACCACGCGCACCGCACACACGGTCTGGGAAGGCAACCTGATCGAGGGCACCGGCCTCGTCACCTTCGACTCCTCCGGCATCGGCCAGCAGCCGGTGTCCTGGCCGTCGCGTGCCGAGAAGGCCAACGGCAAGACCAGCCCCGAGGAGCTGATCGCCGCAGCCCACTCCAGCTGCTTCTCGATGGCCCTCTCGCACGGCCTCACCGGCGCCGGCACCCCGCCCACCCGTCTGGAGACCAAGGCCGACGTCACCTTCCAGCCGGGCGAGGGCATCACGGGTATCCACCTCACCGTCCGCGGCGAGGTGCCGGGCCTGGACGCGGAGGGCTTCGCCTCGGCGGCCGAGGACGCCAAGAAGAACTGCCCGGTCAGCCAGGCCCTGACCGGCACGACCATCACCCTGACGGCCGAGCTGGCCTGACCGTCGCACCACCGTCCCGGTGCCGCGCTCCCGCACGGGGGCGCGGCACCGCCGTTTCCGGGTATTCGTACATTGACAGCGCCGTACGCGTGTTTTGTGCTGGAAGGGTGCGAGGCGCCCTGGCGGAAGGGGACGGACCATGGCACGTGCGGTCGGAATCGATCTCGGGACGACGAACTCGGTGGTGGCCGTCCTGGAGGGCGGCGAGTCCACCGTCGTCACCAACGCGGAGGGCGCGCGGACCACCCCGTCCGTGGTGGCGTTCGCGAAGAACGGCGAGGTACTGGTCGGTGAGGTCGCCAAACGGCAGGCCGTGACGAACGTGGAGCGCACGGCCCGCTCGGTGAAGCGTCACATGGGCGACGCGAACTGGCGCTTCCCCGAGCAGGGCACGGTGGACGGCGCCCGGCTGCGTGCCCAGGAGCTGTCGGCGCGGGTGCTGCAGAAGCTGAAGCGGGACGCGGAGGCCTACCTCGGCGAGGACGTCACGGACGCGGTGATCACCGTGCCGGCGTACTTCGACGACGCCCAGCGGCAGGCGACCAAGGAGGCCGGGGAGATCGCCGGCCTGAAGGTGCTCAGGATCATCAACGAGCCCACGGCCGCCGCCCTCGCCTACGGCCTGGACCGCGGCGAGGAGCAGACCGTCCTCGTCTTCGACCTGGGCGGCGGCACCTTCGACGTGTCCCTGCTGGAGATCGGCGACGGCGTCATCGAGGTGAAGGCCACCAACGGCGACACCCACCTCGGCGGTGACGACTGGGACCAGCGGGTCGTCGACCACCTGGTGAAGCGGTTCAAGGCGCAGTACGGCATCGACCTCGGCAACGACAAGATGGCGGTGCAGCGGCTGCGCGAGGCCGCCGAGAAGGCCAAGATCGAGCTGTCCTCGTCCTCGGAGACCTCGATCAACCTGCCCTACATCACCGCCTCCGCCGAGGGCCCGCTGCACCTGGAGGAGAAGCTGACCCGGGCCCAGTTCCAGGAGCTGACCGCGGACCTGCTGGACCGCTGCAAGACCCCCTTCCACCAGGCGGTCAAGGACGCGGGCGTGAAGCTCTCCGCCATCGACCATGTCATCCTCGTCGGCGGCTCGACCCGGATGCCCGCGGTCACCGACCTGGTCAAGGAGCTGACCGGCAAGGACCCGCACAAGGGCGTCAACCCCGACGAGGTGGTGGCGGTCGGCGCCACCCTCCAGGCGGGCGTGCTCCGCGGCGACGTCAAGGACGTCCTCCTCCTGGACGTCACCCCGCTGTCCCTGGGCATCGAGACCAAGGGCGGCATCATGACCAAGCTGATCGAGCGGAACACCACGATCCCGACCCGACGTTCGGAGATCTTCACCACCGCCGCCGACAACCAGGCCTCGGTCGGCATCCAGGTCTACCAGGGCGAACGCGAGATCGCCGCCTACAACAAGAAGCTCGGCGTCTTCGACCTCACCGGCCTGCCGCCCGCCCCGCGCGGTGTCCCGCAGATCGAGGTGGCCTTCGACATCGACGCCAACGGCATCATGCACGTCTCCGCGAAGGACCTCGCGACCGGACGGGAACAGAAGATGACCGTCACCGGCGGCTCCGCCCTCCCCAAGGACGACATCGACCGCATGATGCGGGAGGCCGAGCAGTACGCCGAGGAGGACCGGCAGCGCAAGGAGGCCGCCGAGACCCGCAACCAGGCCGAACAACTCGTCTACCAGACCGAGAAGTTCATCCACGACAACCAGGACCGCGTGCCCGCCGACACCCGCACCGAGGTCGAGGCGGCGGCAACGGAGCTGAAGACCCTGCTGGAGCAGAACGCCGACACCGCCGCCCTGCGCACGGGAGTCGAGAAGCTCGCCACGGTCAGCCAGAAGATGGGGCAGGCCATGTACAGCCAGGCCCAGCCCTCGGCCTCCGGCGACTCGGCCTCCGGCGCCTCGGCCGGGGAACAGAGCGCG
Source organism: Streptomyces sp. NPDC085866 (assembly GCF_044541035.1). Taxonomy (NCBI): domain Bacteria; kingdom Bacillati; phylum Actinomycetota; class Actinomycetes; order Kitasatosporales; family Streptomycetaceae; genus Streptomyces; species Streptomyces sp. NPDC085866. The sequence goes on along the minus strand of NZ_JBITSQ010000018.1, from coordinate 41,655 downwards.
CCGCCCGAGGAGGAGGGAGTGGTGGACGCGGAGATCGTCGACGAGGACCGGGAGCAGAAGGGCGGCGCGGCCTAACCGCCCAGCCGCTCCCAGCCCCGCCGCTCCGGCCGCGGCCCGAGCTGCCTCGGGTCCCGTGTCCGGTAGACGACGTACGGCCGGAACAGGTACTGCACCGGTGCGCTGAACATGTGCACCAGGCGGCTGTAGGGCACGAACGCGATCAGCAGCATGCCGGTCACCGCGTGCACCTGGTACAGCACCGGCACGCCCTCCATCAGGTGGGTCTTCGGCTGGAGCGTGAACAGGCTGCGCGCCCAGGGGGCGATCGTCTCGCGGTAGTCGTAGCCGTCGCCGGAGGCATGGGCGAGCTTGGCGACCATGCCCAGGACGATCGCCCCGAGCAGAACGACGTACATGATCTTGTCGTTGACCGTGGTGGCCCGGAACACGGGGGAGCGGGTCCGCCGACGGTAGACGAGCAACAGGATCCCGACGACCGTCAGCACTCCGGCCGCCGTGCCGCCGTACAGGGAGAACAGGTGGTACGTGCGCTCGCCGACGCCGGTCGCCCGCGTCCAGGACGCGGGCACGAACAGCCCGATCAGATGCCCGGCCAGCACGAACAGGATGCCGTAGTGGAAGCAGGGCGAGGCGATGTTCAGCAGCTTCGACTCGTACACCTGCGACGAGCGCGTGGTCCAGCCGTACTTGTCGTAGCGGTAGCGCCAGACGAGGCCGGCGACCAGCAGGGCGAAGGCGATGTAGGGCAGGGCGCCCCACAGGAGTGTGGTCATGGGCGCACCCCGGTGTGTGCGGTCGGCAGTGCGGCGCACACGGCGTCCAGGACGGCCGCGTACGGTGTGCCGTGGTCGGTCAGCCGGGAGCGCAGCTGTTCCAGACCGTCGCGGTGTTCGGTCAGCAGATCGGTGTTGCCGGTGCGGGCGGTGAACTCCAGCACCGCCGGCAGGAAGTCCGGCAGCTCCTCGCCGCTGAACTCCAGCCCGTGCTGCCGGTAGACGTCCTTGAAGCGGACCAGGGACATGCCCCGCCGCCGGGTGTCGCCGTCCCGCCACCAGCTCAGGTACAGGCTGTGCCGGTTCCTGAAGTCGAAGACCTGCACATAGTGCGAAGCCAGCTCCTGCGGCTCGCTGACGGCCGCGTGGTCGGTGAACGCGCGCAGCTGCGGGGCGGCTTCGCGCAGCAGCGGCAGCCGGGCGAAGAAGTCGTCGTCCGGGTAGGTCAGGCAGAGCGCCGCCGCCTGGTACAGCACCGCGTCCGAGGGCATCAGGGCCTCCTAGGCGTCGTCCGCGTGGTCGGAGGTCTGCCGCTTGCGCAGCAGACGGAAGTTCTCGACGGACACCAGCGGCAGCTGTCTGCGGCCGGAGTCCTGGCCGAAGGGGCCGTCGCCGCCCATGCCCGGTCCGCCTTCGTAGTCGAGGCTGCATCCCCCGGGCAGCGCCGACTCCTCCAGCCGGCGGGCGTCACCGACGGCGGCGGTCGGGATGACGTACCGGTCCTCGTACTTGGCGATCGCGAGCAGCCGGTACATCTCCTCGATCTCGTGCGGCCGCATCCCGACCGCGGAGGCGATTCCCGAGTCCGGCTGCTCGCCGAGGTTGAGCGCGCGCATGTGGGAGCGCATCGCCGCGAGCCGCTCCAGCGAGGCCCGCACCGGGCGGGTGTCGCCCGCCGTGAACATCTCCGCCAGGTACTCCAGCGGGATGCGCAGCGTGTCGATCGCGCAGAACAGGTTCCCCGCGTCCTCGCCGTCGTGTCCGGTCTCGGCCAGCGCGTCCACCACCGGCGACAGCGGCGGGATGTACCAGACCATCGGCATCGTCCGGTACTCGGGATGCAGCGGCAGCGCCACCCGGTACCTGTTGATCAGCGCGTGCACGGGGGAGCGGCGGGCGGCCTCGGTCCAGTCGTGCGGGATGCCCGCCTCCTCGCAGGCCTGCCGCACCGCGGGGTCCTCCGGGTCGAGGAAGACGCCCAACTGGGCCTCGTACAGCTCCTTCTCCTCCCGCACGGACGCGGCAGCGGTCACCCGGTCGGCGTCGTAGAGGATCACTCCGAGGTAGCGCAGCCGGCCCACGCAGGTCTCGGAGCAGACCGTCGGCAGCCCGACCTCGATCCGCGGATAGCACAGCGTGCACTTCTCGGCCTTGCCGGTGGCGTGGTTGAAGTACACCTTCTTGTACGGGCATCCGGTCACGCACATCCGCCAGCCCCGGCACCGGTCCTGGTCGACCAGCACGATGCCGTCCTCGGCCCGCTTGTACATCGCCCCCGACGGGCAGGAGGCCACGCACGACGGGTTCAGGCAGTGCTCGCAGATCCGCGGCAGATAGAACATGAAGGTCTGCTCGAACGCGAACTTCACCTTGTCCGAGGCCTGTTGGCGCACTCGCTCCACCAACGGGTCGAGGTCTCCGTGGGCCGGGGCGCCCGCCAGGTTGTCGTCCCAGTTCGAGGACCACTCGATCTTCATCGGCTTGCCGTCGAGGGACGACACCGGCCGGGCGACCGGGAAGTCCTCGCCGAGCGGGGCGTCGGTGAGGTTCCGGTAGTCGTACGTCCAGGGCTCGTAGTAGTCCTTGATCTCCGGCAGCCTGGGGTTGGAGAAGATCCCGGCGAGCTTGTGCAGCCGGCCGCCCGCCTTGAGCCTCAGGGACCCGCGCCGGTTCAGCTCCCAGCCGCCGCGCCACTTCTCCTGGTCCTCGTAGCGGCGCGGATAGCCCTGCCCGGGCCGGGTCTCGACGTTGTTGAACCAGACGTACTCCATGCCCCGACGGTTGGTCCACGCCTGCTTGCACGTGACCGAACAGGTGTGACAGCCGATGCACTTGTCGAGGTTCATCACCATCGCGATCTGGGCCATCGGGCGCATCAGTACTCGACCTCCTGGCTGCGGCGGCGGATCACCGTCACCTCGTCGCGCTGGTTGCCCGTCGGGCCCAGGTAGTTGAAGGCCCAGGACAGCTGGGCGTAGCCGCCGATCAGATGGGACGGCTTGAGGATCAGCCGGGTGAGCGTGTTGTGGATGCCGCCGCGCATCCCGGTGGTCTCCGTCCTCGGCACGTTCACCGTGCGCTCCTGCGCGTGATGCATGTAGACCGTGCCGGCCGGCATCCGGTGCGAGACGACCGCGCGGGCCACGACCACGCCGTTGCGGTTGACCGCCTCGATCCAGTCGTTGTCCTTCACCCCGATGGCGTCCGCGTCCTGCGGGGACATCCAGATGTTCGGGCCGCCCCGGGAGAGGGCCAGCATGAACAGGTTGTCCTGGTACTCGGAGTGGATCGACCACTTGTTGTGCGGGGTGAGATAGCGGACCGTCACCTCCCGCTGTCCGTCGGGCCCGAGCCGCGGTTCGCCGAACAGCCGGTGCATGTCCAGCGGCGGCCGGTACACCGGCAGCCCCTCGCCGAGTTCGTGGATCCAGTCGTGGTCGAGGAAGAAGTGCTGGCGCCCGGTGAGGGTGTGCCACGGCTTGCCGTGCTCGGTGTTCAGCGTGAACGCGGTGTACCGGCGGCCGCCGGACTCGCTGCCCGACCACTCCGGCGAGGTGATCACCGGCACCGGTGCCGCCTGCGTGTCGGCGTACGTGACCCGTTTGCCCTCGTGCTCGGCGGCCAGATGCGCCATCTCCTGGCCTGTGCGCCGCTCCAGCGTGCGGAAGCCCTGGGTGGCCAGGCGCCCGTTGGTGGTGCCGGACAGGGCCAGGACGGTGTTGGCCGCCTTCACCGCCGTGTCCAGGGACGGGCGGCCGTCGGCCGGCCCGCCGCGCACGGGGCCGTTCAACTCACGCAGATGTGCGACCTCTTCGTCCGGCCGGAGAGAGATTCCCTTGGCGGGCAGCCCGAGTTGCTCCACCAGCGGGCCGAGCGCTCCGAACTTGGCGCCGACCGCCGTGTAGTCGCGCTCCACGACGGTCAGTTCGGGCAGCGTCTTGCCGGGCTCGGGATCGCACTCCCCGCGCCTCCAGTCCAGGACCACCCCGCCGGGCTGGGCGGTCTCGCCCGGGGTGTCGTGCTGGAGCGGGGTCGCCACCAGGTCCTTGCGGACGCCCAGGTGGTCGACGGCCAGCTCGCTCAGCTTCTCGGCGAGGGCCTTGAAGGCGTCGAAGTCGGTGCGCGCCTGCCAGGGCGGGTCCACAGCCGGCGTGAAGGAGTGCACGTAGGGGTGCATGTCGGTGGAGGACAGGTCGTGCTTCTCGTACCAGGTGGCCGCGGGCAGCACCACGTCCGACAGCAGGGTGGAGGAGGTCTGCCGGAAGTCCAGCGACAGCAGCAGGTCGAGCTTGCCCTCGGGTGCCTCCTCCCGCCACACCACGTCCCGGGGCCGTTCACCGGGTGCGGCCTGCTCGGCGCGCAGCGAGGACTGGGTGCCGAGCAGATGCCGGGTGAAGTACTCGGCGCCCTTCGCCGAAGAGCCCAGCAGGTTGGCCCGCCACAGGGTGAGCACGCGTGGCCAGTTCTCCGGCGCGTCCGGGTCCTCGCAGGCGAACTTGAGTGTGCCCGCCCGGAGTTCGGCCACCGTCCTCGCCACCGGGTCGCCGAGCACCTCGCCCAGATCGAGCGGGTTGCGGTCGAAGGTCGGGTACGACGGCATCCAGCCGGCGCGGGCCGACAGGGCGAGGCAGTCGGCCGCCGTCATCCCCTCGAACCTGCCCTCGCCGAGCGGCGAGGCCAGCACGTCGGCGGCGAAGCGGTCGTAGCGCCACTGGTCGGTGTTGAGGAACCAGTACGCGGTGCCGATCATCTGCCGCGGCGGCCGGACCCAGTCGGAGGCGGCGGCCAGCGTCGCCCAGCCCGTCACCGGCCGGCACTTCTCCTGGCCGACGTAGTGCGCCCAGCCGCCGCCGTTGCGGCCCTGACAGCCGGTGAGCTGGAGCAGGGCGAGGAAGGCGCGGTAGATCGTCTCGGAGTGGAACCAGTGATTGGTGCCGGCACCCATGAGGATCATGCAGCGGCCCCGGGACCGCTCGGCGGTCCGCGCGAACTCGCGGGCGATCTTCACGCACCGGGCGGCCGGTACGGAGGTGTGCCGCTCCTGCCAGGCGGGCGTCGCCGGGGAGCGGGCGTCCTCGTAGTTGGCGGGCCAGTCGCCCGGCATACCTGGCCGCCACACACCGTACTGCGCCAGCAGGAGGTCGTGGACAGTCGTCACCAGCGGGCCGTTCGATCCGCCCAGCCGGGTCGCCGGCACACCGCGCCGCAGCACGTCCCCACGGCCCTGCCCGTGCTCGCCGCCCTCGGTGTCGAACCGCGGCAGCAGCACCTCGACGTTGGCCGCCACCTCACCGCCGTACAGACTCAGCTCCGGCTGCACAGCGCCGAGTTCGAGGTTCCACTTACCTTTGCCGGACTCGGTCCAGCGAAAGCCAAGGGAGCCGTTCGGGACGACGGCGCGGCCGCTCGCCCGGTCCAGCACGACCGTCTTCCACTCCGCACCCTCGCCGCCCTGCCCGAGGTCGGCGGCGCGCAGGAACTTGTCCGGCACGTACGCCCCGTCCCGCTCGCGCAGCGTCACCAGGAACGGCAGGTCGGTGAACTTCCTTACGTAGTCCGCGAAGAACGGTGTCTCCCGGTCGACGAAGAACTCCTTGAGGATCACATGCCCCATGGCCAGCGCCAGCGCGCCGTCGGTGCCGGGGTGCGGGTGCAGCCACTCGTCGGCGAACTTGGCGTTGTCCGCGTAGTCCGGCGCCATCACCACGACCTTCTGGCCGCGGTAGCGGGCCTCCGCCATCCAGTGCGCGTCCGGGGTCCGCGTCACCGGCACGTTCGAGCCCCACATCATCAGATAGGCGGCGTCCCACCAGTCGCCCGACTCCGGCACGTCCGTCTGGTCGCCGAAGACCTGCGGGGACGCCACCGGAAGGTCCGCGTACCAGTCGTAGAACGACAGCATCGACGCGCCGATCAGCGAGTGGTAGCGGGCGCCGGCCGCGTGCGACACCATCGACATCGCCGGGATCGGCGAGAACCCGGCGATGCGGTCGGGGCCGTACGTCTTGATGGTGTGCACCTGGGCGGCCGCGACGATCTCCACGGCCTCGTCCCAACTTGCCCGCACCAGGCCGCCCTTGCCGCGCGCCCGCTGGTAACGGCCCCGCCGCTCGGGGTCGTTCTGCAGGTCGGCCCAGGCCAGCACCGGGTCGCCGAGCCGCTGCTTCGCCTCCCGGTACAGCTCCAGCAGCACGCCCCGGACATACGGGTAGCGCACCCGGGTCGGGGAGTAGGTGTACCAGGAGAACGCGGCGCCGCGCGGGCAGCCGCGCGGCTCGTACTCGGGGCGGTCCGGGCCCACCGACGGGTAGTCCGTCTCCTGGGTCTCCCAGGTGATGATCCCGTCCTTGACGTACACCTTCCACCGGCAGGAACCGGTGCAGTTCACCCCGTGCGTGGAGTGCACCACCTTGTCGTGGCTCCACCGGTCCCGGTAGAAGGCGTCCGCCTCCCGGCCGCCGGTGAGCGTGACGCTGTGCAGGTCGGGCGCGGGTGTGCCCGGACGGAAGAACCGCGCGGCGCTCAGCAGCGCCGCGCCGGGCTCCCCGGGTGGTGTCCGCGTGTCCGTCACGTGCGCTCCCTTGCTCACCCCATGGTTCAGAACCTAGGGGCGGGCGGGGACACCCACCTGTTCAGACCGCCGTACGGGTCACCCGGCGCGGGCGCTCACCCGTTCGGGTCAGGGCTTGCGCGCCACTCCCGCGTACACCGGCACCACGCCCTCCGCCTGCGCCGCCACGTCCTCCGGCTCCGGGCGCCACCCGTGCACGGGGATCACGCCCGGACCGAGGAGTTCCAGGCCGTCGAAGAATCGCCGGAACTCGGGCAGCGTGCGCGGGTGGAAGGGCGTGCCGCTCCTGCGGAACAGCTCGGCGGCCCGGGCCACCCCGTCCGGGCTGAGGTCCTGCGTGACCTGGGAAAGGATCAGGAAGCTGCCCGGCGCGAGCCGCGCGACATAGCGCTCGACCAGGCCGTACACGTCGTCGTCGGTATCGGCCCCGTCGCCCAGGTAATGGGTCAGCGCGATCAGGGACAGCGCCACCGGCCGGCCGAGGTCGAGGCTCTCCCCGGCCCGCCGCAGGATCGTCTCGGGGTCCCGGACATCGGCGTGGATGTACTCCGTGCTGCCCTCGGCGGAGCCGTGCAGCAGCGCCTCGGCGTGCCGCAGCACGATCGGGTCGTTGTCCGCGTACACCACCCGGGACTCCGGGGCCGCGCCCTGCGCCACCTGGTGCAGGTTGGGCTCGGTGGGGATGCCGGTGCCGATGTCCAGGAACTGCCGGATCCCGGCCTCGGCCGCCGCCCGCACGGCGCGGTGCATGAACCGGCGGTTGGCGCGCGCCCCGCGCACCGCCGTGCCGTCCGCGGCCAGGATCTTGCGGGCCAGCTCCTCGTCCACCGGGTAGTTGTCCTTGCCGCCCAACCACCAGTCGTACACCCGCGCGGGGTGCGGCCTGCTGGTGTCGATCACGGTGGGCGGCGCGGCGTCCGGTCCGGTCATGCGGTGGGTGCTCCTCAGCTGGTCGCAGGGGTGTCGGAGGTGTCGCAGGGGGTCAGAAGCTCTGGCGGTACTCCCGGAGCAGCTTCATCGTGCGCTGCGCGGAGGCGGCCCGGGCCGTCATGTGGTCCAGCACCTCCAGATGCGCCGAGACCTCCCGGCGCGAGTCCAGGTACAGGGCGCCGGTCAGGTACTCGGTGAACACCATGTCCGGCAGCTCGGGCTCGGCGAACCGGAACAGCGTGAACGGGGCGTACGTCCCCGGGTGCGGGCCGGCCGCGAACTCGGCGAGCTGCAGGGTGACCCGGTCCCGCTCGGCGTACTCCAGCAGCCGGTCCAGCTGGTCGCGCATCACCTCGGGCCGGACGCTCACCGGACGCCGCAGCACCGTCTCGTCCATGATCACCCACAGGTGGGGCGGATCGTCCCGCTCCAGCAGCCGCTGCCGCTCCATGCGCAGCGACACATGCCGCTCGACCGTCTCCGGGCCGGTCTGCCCTATCGTCCCGGCCTCCATCACCTCGCGCGCGTACTCCTCGGTCTGCAGCAGACCGGGCACGAAGTGCGGCTCGTAGGAGCGGATGATCCGGGCGGCGCCCTCCAGGCTCACGTACAGGCTGAACCAGTCGGGCAGCACGTCGTGGAACCGCTGCCACCAGCCCGGCTGGTTCGCCTCCTCGGCCAGCCGCACGAACGCGGCCGACTCCTGCTCGGACACCCCGTAGGTGGTCAGCAGCACCTGCACGTACGGGATCTTCAGCGCGACGTCGGCCATCTCCATCCGCCGTACGGTCGCCGACGCCACCCGGAGCACCCGGGCGGCCTCCTCGCGGCTGAGGCCGGCCGCCTCCCGCAGCTCCTGCAACCGCTTGCCGAGCACCACCTGGCCCACGGTGGGCGCAGCCCGCCGCTCACTCACGCCACGCCCTCCCCTACGCGCCGAAGTACGCGGGCAGTCTGTCATGCGGCGCCGTTTCGCACACGCGGTCGAGGGGAGTCGGCTCGGGAGAGTTCGTCAACCGGCCAGTGTGTGAAGGTATTTGGTGGTCGCAGGGTCCGCGGGCAGGAACGTCTCGATGGCGAGTTCGGCGACCGTGACGTCCATCGGCGTGTTGAAGGTGGAGATCGACGACACGAAGGAGAGGATCCGGCCGTCGTGCTCGATCTGCATCGGGAGCGCGAAGTACGGCACCGGCTCGGCTGGTTCGTCGCCGGGCGCGTCCTCGGGCACCGGGTAGGCGGCCACCTCCTCGTACAGGGCGCGCAGCTGGTCCGAGCGGTGCAGGGCGATCTCCCGCTCCATCTGTGCCAGCAGATGCCCGCGCCACTCGCGCAGGTTGCGGATGCGCGGCGCGAGCCCCTCAGGGTGCAGGGTCAGCCGCATCGCGTTCGGGGCGGGCGTCAGCAGCTTCTCGGGGACGCCCTCCAGCAGCATCGTGATGCCCCGGTTGGCGGCCACCACGGTGTACCCGGCGTCGACCACCAGCGCCGGATACGGCTCGTACCCCTGGATGAGGCGCTCCATGCCGTCGCGCAGCGCGTCCAGCGCCGGGTCGTCCAGCGGGGTCTCCGGGTAGTGCGGGGCGTAACCGGCCGCCAGCAGCAGGGCGTTGCGCTCGCGCACCGGCACGTCCAGGTGCTCGGCCAGCCGCAGCACCATCTCCTCGCTGGGCCGGGAGCGGCCGGTCTCGATGAAGCTGATGTGCCGGGCTGAGGAGTCGGCGCGCAGCGCCAGCTCCAGCTGCGAGATCCTGCGCCGCTCCCGCCAGGCGCGCAGCAGCGGGCCGATGCCCTTGTCGGCCTTGTCGGTCCTGTCTGCGGGGGTGTCGGCGGATGCGTTCGGGCCGGTCGCGACAATGGTCATACGGACGACCGTAGTCGAGGAGCCCGCCCGACTACCGCAACCGGGCACCGGAGTTGAGGAGCACCCGCATGAACCAGCCGTGGAATCAGTCCTGGGAGGCCGTGGCGGTGTACCGGTCCAGGGTCCGCGGCTGTCTGCTCGGCGGAGCCGTCGGTGACGCCCTCGGCTACCCGGTCGAGTTCGCCTCCCTCGACCGGATCCGCGTCTCCCACGGCGAGCACGGGGTGACCGGTCTCGTCCCCGGCGCGCACGGGTTGGTCGGCCGGATCAGCGACGACACGCAGATGACCCTGTTCACCGTCGAGGCCCTCGTTCAGGCCCACGCCCGGGAGCGGGAGAAGGGGATCGGCGGCGGCTGGGCCCTGCTGCTGCGCCAGGCGTACGAGCGGTGGCTGCAGACCCAGTCGAAGCCGGGCCCCGGGGAGGCCGAACCGCAGCCCGCCGTCGGCCTGCTCGCCGAGGCCTGGCTGTACGCCCGTCGCGCCCCCGGCAACGCCTGTCTGTCCGGGGTCGCCCAGATGTACGCGCCCGACCCCCAGCTCCCGCTCGACGGCAGGCCGGGGCAGGTCAACCCGGACTCCAAGGGCTGTGGCGCGGTGATGCGCTCGGCCCCCTTCGGCCTCGTCAACCGCGCCGACGCGGCCTTCGCCATGGCCGCCCGCGGCGCCCAGATCACCCACGGCCACCCCACCGGCTACTACGCGGCGGGCGCCCTGGCCGCGATCGTGGCCCACCTCGTCGCCGGGGACTCTCTGGAGGGCGCGGTGCTGCGCACCCTGCGGCTGCTCGAACGCCACCCCGGCCACGAGGAGACCTCGGCCGCCCTGCGCGAGGCCCTCGACCTGGCCGCGGAGGGGTCGCCGACCGCGGAGAAGGTCGAGTCCCTCGGGGCGGGCTGGGTCGCCGAACAGGCCCTCGCCCTCGGCGTGTACTGCGCCCTGGCGAAGCCCCGCGTCAAGGACGCCCTGCTGCTGTCCGTCAACCACTCGGGTGACAGCGACTCCACCGGTTCGATCTGCGGCAACCTGCTCGGCGCCCGGCACGGCGACGTCGGCCTGCCCCACGCCTGGGTCGAGCGGGTCGAGGGCCGCGCCCGCATCGCCGCACTGGCCGACGACCTCGCCGCGGAGCGGGTACGGGGCTGAGCGTGGCAGGCTGAACGCGTACCAGCCCGCCCCGAAGGGAGACCGGTCATGGCCGTCGAACCGCTGTTGCAGAAGGAGATCGAGGAGCGGCTGGCCGAGCTGCCCGGCTGGTCGGTGGAGGGCGACCGGCTCACCCGCACCTACCGGCTCGGCTCGCACTTCGCTGCCACGGCGCTGGTCGTGCACATCGCCCGGATCCAGGACGAGCTGGACCACCACTCCGACCTGACCCTCGGCTACAGCACCGTCTCCCTCAGCGTGAACACCCACAGCGCGGGCGGCGTCGTCACCGGGAAGGACTTCGAACTCGCCCACAGGGTGGAGGACATCGCCCCAGGTCACGGGCCACACTGAGCGGTGTGCTCGACTACGACAAGGAAGCCGACGCCTACGACGCGTCCCGCGGCGGCGAGCCGCGCGCCGAAGCCGCCGCACACGCCGTCCTCGGCCTGATCCCCGACCGGCCGGGCCGTCTCCTCGACGTCGCCTGCGGCACCGGCATCGTCACCCGGCGCCTGGCCGCCTCCCGCCCCGGGCTGCGGGTGACCGGCGTGGACCTCGCCCCCGGCATGGCCCGTACGGCCGCGGCCCGCCTGCCCGGCGCGGTCCTGCTGACCGACAGCCGCCGACTGCCCTTCGCCGACGCCACCTTCGACGCGGTCACCAGCATCTGGCTGCTGCACCTGCTGTCCGACCCCGCCGACGTCCGCGCCGTCGTCGCCGAGTGCGCCCGCGTGCTGCGGCCCGGCGGGGTCTACGTCACCACCGTCGACAAGGCCGCCGCGCACGACGTCGGCAGCGACATCGACACCGTCCTCGCCCCGCGCCCCCGCCGCCCCGCCCAGGACGCCGCCGAAATCCTCGCGGCCCACGCGGCCGAGCACGGGCTGCAGCCCGCCGGACGGGCCACCTTCCCCGGCCTCGGGCAGGGCCGCAGCCCCCGCTCCACCATCGCCGACCTGCGGCGCGGCTGGTTCACCGCGCTGCCGCCCGGCGACCCCCGCGTCGAAGGCTTCGCCGAGCGGCTGGCTGCCCTGCCCGGCCAGGACCGCCGCCGCGCCGACCCGAGGTTCAGCGTGCGCTCGTACCGGAAGCAGGCGGTAACTCCCGCTCAGGCGGCGGCAACTGACACGTGACCCCGTCCGTCCTCCCCGGGAGGCACGTCACGTGAAGCCCCCGCACCCCCGCCGCGGAAGCCGTACGCACAGATGCGCATGTGCTCCGGCATTTGGTCCGGGCATGGTCCGGATCTTGGTCGCACCGGCTGGCTAGGTGCCCTTCGGCATGGCAATCGCTCGAGGACCCGGGAGAGCCGACTCCGCCCACTCTGCCGTCAGCCTCTCCAGGAAGCCGTTGAGCAGGTCTAGAGATGCCCGGCATGCCACGAAGTTCGACCGGCGCGATGCGGGCGGGTCGCTGGCTCTCCTTGCGCTTTTGGCGCAGGAAAGTGAGGGTGAGGTCGATGCCTGTCAGCGACCACGTCATCCGTGGCTCATTGCGGACGTGTGTGTGGCGGCCTCGTAGACCAACCGGGCGTGCAGTTGCAGCATCTGGACGAGATCGACGCTGTTGCCGTCGATCTCGTGGGCGATGAACAAACCGTCGGCGCCGGCGACGGCGTAGGTGGTGAGATCGCGGACGGCGGCGTCGTCCAGCTCCGGCAAGAGAGTCTCGAGCACTTCTGTGATCTTGTTCCGGGCGATCTCGCGGACCTGCAGGAACATCGTCCGTCCCGCGGGTTCCTCCGGGCGGCGCTCGAGGGCCAGCATGAGGCCGAGGCGCAGGAAGTCCGGCGCTGCGATGAGTGACTTGGCCACGTTCGCCGCCATGGTGGCGACCCGTTCCAGCGGGGCGCCTTCGTCCGGCAGTTCGACCTCCGCCAGCCAGGTCTCGAAGCTACGCTCGATGACCGCGGCGATCAAGTCGTCCTTGTTCTCGAAGTGCCAGTAGATCGAGCTCGCGGGCAGGCCGCACTTGGCGCTGACCGCCGCGATGCTCGTGCCCTCGTATCCGCGCTCACCAGCGATCTCCGCCGCGGCATCGAGGATGCGCTGCCGCGACTCCACCCCGTTCGCGCGCTTCCGGCGCGGCGTCTGCGGCCTCGTCATCGATGTGCCTTCCTTGGTGCGTGGCCTTTACCCCCGTTCCTGCGCTCACCCTGTCATAGCGATCATTCCAATTAGAATGAACGCTACATCAAGATGCGAGTCGTGAGACAGGGACGACAGCGAGGCGGTCTGGTGGCCCGCGGCACGGGTGATCTCGCTCGACTGAGCCACGCGTCCCCGGCATCCACGGCCGTCACCGCTGCGGCGTAGAGGAATGTCTGCGTGATGGAGAGCTTCGGCCTGCACGTGTCGGCGCGGATGGCGCGAACTTCACACGCGGCGGCTGTCGGCGCGAATGGCGCACAGCGATGGGCCGACAGAGCAGGCGATTCTCGCTTCTGCCAAAATCGGACGTACCGATTGGCCTCTGCGCCGCCACCCTGCCCTACCGATGTACCGAGGTTGTCGTGAGCAAACCCGTGGCCCGCGCGCCTCAGCGCCGCAATGCACGATCCAACCGGGCGCGCATCCTGGACACGGCCCGCCGGGAGCTCGGTCGGAACCCGGACATCACGATGGAGGAGCTCGCGCGAGCTGCCGGTGTCGTGCGGCGCACGCTCTTTGGGCATTTTCCCGGACGGGAAGCCCTGCTCGTAGCGCTCGCCGACGAGGCGTCCACAGCGCTGAGGGAGGCTGCGGAGGACGCGGTGGGGCTGGATGAGTCGGCTGAGCGGGCCCTGGCGCGGCTGTTCCTTGCGATGTGGCCTGTGGGGGACAGGTACCGGATGCTCTTGGCGCTGGCTCGCAGGCACTTGGGAGCCGAACGCGTAACGGGGATCTTGGCTCCGGTCCGAGACGCGGCGACGGACATTTTGGAGAGGGGACAGCGGGAGGGCGTTTTCCATTCCCACCTGCCGCCCGTGGCGCTCAGCGCTGGACTGGAAGCGCTGATGGTCGCCTTGCTGGAGAGCGTTAATGCCGGGGTCCTGGATGATGATGTCGTCCCTCTCGTCGTCGCCACCCTGATCGCTGCCGGGGTACCGGAGAAGCGTGCGAGTGACGTGGTCGTGGACGTCTCTTCCGTGATCAATGCCAAGCCCGGCTTCGGTGACGGCACCTGATCCCGGTCGCTGCGCCTCCAGCGAGCCGAGCCACACAGCGGCCACGAGGTGGGAGTCTGCTCCCGCTCGCAGACTCCGGCCTCATGTACTTCCGTCATGGCACACCGGGTCGATAGACATCAGAGCAGTGGGTGACTCTGCCGCGACCCACCTCGGTGAGCCGTAGCTTCAGGGGGATCCTGGATGGCTTGCTCGGACCAGATCGTCTTGCCGTTCTGGCCATGGCGACAGCCCCATCGTCCGCCGAGTTGAGCGACGAGGAACAGGCCTCGTCCTCCCTCGTCGGTTGTGCGGGCACGCCGCAGGCGGGGTTGGGTGCTGCTGGAGTCGGTGACCTCGCACACCAGGACGTTGTGGCGAATCAGACGGAGGTCCATCGGCGGACGACCGTAGCGGATGGCGTTGGTCACCAGTTCGCTGACGATGAGTTCGGTGGTGAAGAGGAGGTCGTCCAGGCCCCACATGGTGAGCTGGTGGGTTATCCACTTTCGGGCCTTGGAGACGGCGGCCGGATCGGCCGGGATCTCCCAGTGAGCGGTGTCCGCCGTTCGGACGGCGCGGGTGCGGGCCAGCAGCAGGGCCGCGTCGTCGCGCGGCGCCTGGTCTGCCAGGTCGGCGAGGAGAGCCCGGCCGGTTTCGTCCAGGGCACGACCCGGACGGCAGTACGCCGCCAGGGCTTCCGTCAGGCGCCGCAGGCCTTGGCCGGTGTCGCGATCGCCCCGTTCGACCAGGCCGTCGGTGTAGAGAGCGAGGACGCTGCCCGGCTCGACGTCGATCACGGTGGTCTCGTACGGCATGCCGCTGAGGGCGAGTGGTGGCCCCGGGGAGATCCCGACTGCTTCGGCGGTCCCGTCGGGCCGGACCAGGACGGGGGGTGGGTGGCCGGCACTGGCCATGGTGCAGCGTCTGGTGACCGGGTCGTAGACCGCGTACAGGCAGGTGCCGCCGACGATGTCGCGGTCGCCGGACGGGGCTTCGGCCGCGAGGCGCTGGACCAGGTCCGCGATCCGGGTGAGCAGCTCGTCCGGTTCGAGTTCCAGGTCCGCGAGCGTCTGGATGGCGGCGCGCAGGCGGCCCATGGTGGCGCTCGCGGGCATCCCGTGGCCGACCACGTCTCCGGCGACAAGTGCCAGCCGGAGAGAGGGGAGGGCAATGGCGTCGTACCAGTCGCCGCTGCTGCCCGCTCCCCAGCCTGCGGGCAGGTAGACGCCGGCGGTCTCTGCTCCCGGAGTGTCGGTCGTGGCCGGGGGAAGGAGGAGTTGCTGCAGCGCTACGGCCGCCCTGTGCTCCCGCGTGTAACGGCGGGCGTTGTCGATGGCGAGCGCGCCCCGTGAGGCGATCTGCTTCATGAGATCCGCCTCGTCCTCGGTGAAGGGGGCGGATCGGCCGCAGCGCCAGGCCGATATGGCGCCGAGCGTGAGCCCGCGGGAATGCAACGGTGCAACCATCACCGAATGGGCGTCCTTCGGGACGAGATACTCGACCAGCTGTGGGTCGCTGAGCATGGCGATGACGTCGTCAACGCCGAAGACGACCGGCTCGCCGTGTCGGAAGCTGTGCAGCAGGGGGTGGGCGAAAAGGGGCGGGACGCACTGCCCGCGCTCGATGCCCGCCGGCCACACTGCGGTGGCCGGCGCAAGGGCCGCGTTGTTCATGTCTCCACCGCCCAGTTCCTTCGAGGGTTCGTGCCCGGCGAAAACGGAGTGCGCTAGGTCGACTGCGGCGAGATCCCCGAAGGCAGGTACGAGAACGTCTGCAAGGTCCTGCGCGGTGTGTACGACATCCAGGGATCCTCCTACCCGCTCGGCCACCTCGCGGGCGAGGTCCAGATGGCGGCGGGCACGCATCTGGTCGGCTTCGTCGATGTACAGGGCTGCGACCCCCGTGGCGCGTCCCCGCGCGTCCTCCAGTCGGAAGGCGGACACCGACAGCGCGTACTGCCGCGCCGGATCGTGCCGCCAGCTCACTTGCTGGTTTCTGCGGACCACTGGGGCACCCGTCTCGAGTACCTGGCGCAGTACTGCCTCGAGGTTCTCCGCGTCCTGGGCGCACAGCACGTCGCTCAGCCGAGCGCCGGGCGGTACTGGACGGCCGTCGGCATTGCCCGGCGTGGCGTTCGTCTGCACAGTGGTGAGATCCGTGTCGTGCACGGCGATCGTGATCCCGTTCTGTGCGGCCAGCGCACGCAGCAGCGCCGCTCCGTGCTCGTGGTCGGTGACGTGGGGCGTAGGGGCCGCCAGGACGAGGATCTCCGCCGAGCCCCCCACCATGGTGGTCCTGAAGGTGACATCGATGGTGTCGCCGCACCGGTGCCACAGCCATACCCGGCCGGACGCCGGCATCTCCGTGGCGCCGCGCAGGTCGTACGGGAGGTCGGCCACCAGTTCCTGCACGGGGCGGCCACAGACCTCCTCGGCGCGGAACCCCGTCAGGTCCTGTGCTGTCTGCGTCCACCGCAGCACCGCGCCTCGATCGTCGAGCACGGCGGCTGCCAGACCGTCGAAGGCGTACAACCTGCCGCTGGGACCGGAACCGGAGACGCCCGTCGATCCGTCGGAGGCGCCTGCCGAGTCGGCGTTCTTGACATTGTCCATATCCATCTGTGGCTTCCTGTACGAGAGCCTGCGGCTCGAGAGATCGTCGTGATGTGGCGGCCGTTGGCCGCCCGGTCGGCAGCGCGTCACACCACAACGGCTTGCGAGGGCAGGTCCTGTTCGGCCCAGACGACTTTGCCGTCCATTGCGGAGCGTGACCCCCACCTGCGGGACAGCTGAGCCACGAGGGAAAGACCGCGGCCGTTCTCGTCGACGATGTGGGGATGACGGGGGCGTGGGTGGCTGGAGTTGCTGTCGGAGACTTCGCAAGTCAAGACCTGGTGCTGGATGAGCCGTAGGCGGATCGGCCCGCCGCTGTAGCGGATGGCGTTGGTGACCAGTTCACTGACAACCAGCTCCACGGTGGTCACCAGATGCACAAGCCCCCATTCGCTGAGCTGACGGGCGGCTGCCTGCCGGGCGATGCGGGCGGCGGCCGGTTCGTTCGGCAGTTCCCAGGAGGCGACCTGGGCCGGTTCGAGTCCGCGAGTTCGCGCAAGGAGCAAGGTGACATCGTCGGCCGGCGCCTGAGTCGGCAGGGTCTCGATCACCTGAGAGCACAGGTCTTCCAGGGACGATCCGGTCTCTGCCAGGGCGGCGCCCAGGCGATCCAGTCCCACGTCGATGTCGTCGTCGCGGGACTCGACCAGACCGTCGGTGTAGAGCGCGAGCAGAGTTCCCTCGGGCAGTTCCAGTTCCACGGACTCGAAGGGGGCCAGACCGAGGCCGAGGCCGAGCGGGGCCCCGGCGGGCATGTCGGGGAAAGTGATATGGCCCTTCGGGTCGATGATCGCGGGCGGCGGATGCCCGGCCCGCGCCATCGTGCACCGCCGGGTAACCGGGTCGTAGACGGCATACAGACAGGTTGCGCCCACCGCCGCGGGGAACTGGTCCGGAGTGTCGGCATCTTCCTCGCTCAGCCGCCTGACCGTGTCATCGAGGTGGCTCAGCAGTTCGTGGGGAGGCAATTCCATGTCCGCGAGCGTGCGCACGGCGGTGCGCAATCGGCCCATCGTCGCCGCGGCGTTGATGCCGTGTCCGACCACATCTCCGACGACGAGGGCCACCCGGGCGCCAGACAGCTTGATCACGTCGAACCAGTCGCCCCCCACGCCGTGATCCATGTCAGCCGGCACATAGCGCGAGGCGACATCGACGGCGGCGCCGCCTCCCACATGGTGGGGGAGCAGGTCGCGTTGGAGCGTCAGGGCTGCGGTGCGTTGGCGAGCGTACTGGAGAGCGTTGTCCAGGCTGAGCGCGGCTCGGGTGACGAGCTCCTCCGCGAGGAGGAGGTCGTCCTCCTGGAACGGCGTCGGCTCCTCGGAGCGGCCGAACACCGCCAGCCCCAGCACGCAGCGGCGTGCACGGATGGGTACGACCATCAAAGAGTGGACGCCGCTGTCACGGAGCCGTTGCGTGCGCACCGGGTCGTGAAGGGTCCAGGGGCCCGCATAGGTGTCCAGCACCGATTCCAGGTAAGACCTGCCCGTGCGCAGGACGGTGGCGAACAGCGAGGTCGGGAAGGGGCGGATCACCTCTTGGCGCACCCACGGCAACTTGAGGGTACCCGGGTCGACGGAGGCCACACCGGCACGGCGCAGCACAGGTGGGCGGTCGTTCGCGTTGCCGGTCCCCGCCGAGGGATCCACGCCGAACGGAACCGACTCCACCAGGTCGACGATCACGTGGTCGGCCAGCAGGGGCACGGCAAGGTCGGCCAGTTCCTGCCCGGTCCGCATGACCTCGAGGGTGCTGCCGATGCACGTGCTGGCTTCGCTGAGGATGGCAAGGCGCTCGCGTGCCCGCCGGTTGCCCGTGACGTCCACGCTCATGGAGCACACTGCCAGTGCCGTGCCGTCCGCGTCCTGGAGGCAGAAGAACGAGGCCGAGAACGCGTGCTCCCGGCGCCGGTCCGTCGACGACCACGCCCGGTACTCGTGGACCATGGTGATGCCACTGTCCAGCACTTGCCGCATCACCACCTCGAGCGCTTCGGCCTCGACGGCGGGCAATGAGTCCCGCAGGCGGCGTCCGAACCGTCGCTCACGAGGAGTGCCGTCGTGGCGCTGCATGACGTCGTTGACCCAGGTGCAGCGCAGCTGCGGGTCATAGACGGCGATGCCGACCGGTGAGTGGGCCAGGAGCGACTCCCGCACAGCTCCGTCGGAAGCCCCCGAGGACAGGGTGCCTATGTCGGTCACGGACACCAGCCACCGGGTGCCGGCGTTCTGCCCCCACAGCAGTGAGATCCGCAGCGTCATTTTGATGGCGTGGCCGTCGCGGTGGCGGACCGTCACGGTGCCGGACCAGCCACCCTGGGCGCGGCACTGCTCGGCGAACGCCGAAGCCCCCGGGGCGTGTTCGGCGGGCGGCAGCACGTGTGCGGCGGACCGGCCCACCACTTCCCCGGCCGAGTACCCGACAAGCTGCTCGGCGGCGTGCGTCCACCCCACCACGGTCCCCTCTCCATCGAGCATCGCTATAGCCGCGTCGGGTATCTCCCGGGAGCTCACCGGCTCGGCGAGTGGTGTGTGGTCGGTGTTCGTCATCCGGTTCTTCCCATCGGTGCGTGGGTGTGAGGCAGCGTCGGCATGTGCGGCGTCGGCCCGATCTGCGGCCGTGATGGAAGCCGGCGCGACGTCTGCCAACCTTGGACGACTTTGTCCACTTCTGATGAAATAGTCAGATACGACTGCTTCATCGTCAAGTCACCCGAAAGTTATTAAATGCCCAGATGTGACCGTGCGCTGTCATGTCACGCCATCGCGGAGTCGGGGCTGGGTGGGTCAGGGTGGACAGTCGAGGTGGGCGGTGCAATGATGAATCCATCAGAAATGCTGCTCTTATTCATGGAGCATGCTGATGTCAGCCCCACGCAGGAACCGATTCGAACGTCGTCGCGCCGAGACCCGCCAGGCACTCGTCCGCGCCGCGCGGCAGATCCTGGCCGAGTCCGGTGGCGTCGGCGCCAGCATCCATGCCATCGCGGAGCGCGCGGACGTGGGCCTCGGTTCCTTCTACAACCACTTCACGGGCAAGCCGGACCTGTTCGACGCGGCCGTGGCCGACGCACTCGAGGAGTACGCCCAAGCCGTCGATGAACGCCTGCACGGCGTCGATGATCCCGCCGAGCGCCTCGCTGGGGGCGTGCGGCTCAGCGCGCGCATGGCCGAGTCATACCCGGAGATCATGCAGATCCTGTTCCGCAGCGAGCTCGGTCGGATATGTGCTGGTGACGGGCTGGCTCCGCGGGCGAAGCGCGACGTGGAGGAGGGCATGAACGCAGGCCGGTTCACCGTGGTCGACCCGGTGATCGCCCTGACCGTGCTGAACGGCAGCCTGCTGGCCCTCCTGGAGCTGTGGTGCAATCAGCCCGAGGCCGACAGCGACCGGGCCGCAGGCACAATGGCCGAGATGATCCTGCGCATGCTGGGCCTCTCCCCGGATGAGGCCCGTGACCTCGCCCGGCGGCCCCTTCCCGCTGCCGCGTGAAGAGGATCCTGTCGCGCACCGGCCGACCGGCGCCGACAGTGCACCGGTTCCCGCGGGCCTGCGTAACGGACCGCAGTGGCTGGTCTTGCCTCGCCTGCTGTCGTCGCCCCTCAGCCTCGGAGTCGGATAGGCAGGTGGCGGGGTCCGCGGAGCATGGCGTTCTGGCGGTAGGGGGGCGGTTCCTGGACCAGGCGTGCCGTGCCGAGGTGGGGGAGCAGTGCGCCCAGTGCGGCCTGGGCTTCGATGCGGGCTAGGGGTGCGCCGTAGCAGAGGTGGATGCCGCTGCCGAAGCCGAGGTGCTCGTTGTCCGGGCGGGTGGGGTCGAACCGGTCGGGATCGTGGAACCGCCTGGGGTCGCGGTTGCCCGAGGCCAGCACCAGAACGACGGGGGTACCTTGGGCGATCGGCGTACCGGCGACGTCGATGTCGGCGAGCGGGAGGCGCTCACGGATGTGGACCGGAGGTTCGTAGCGCAGCAGTTCCTCCACCGCTCGCGGCAGCAGGCCGGGGTCACGGCGCAGCTGGTCCAGGTGCTCGGGTTGGCGCAGCAAAGTGAGCACCCCGTTGGTGATCAGGTTGACCGTGGTCTCGTGTCCCGCGATGAGGAGCAGTATGGCGGTTTCCGCGAGTTCCTCCTGGGTGAGCCGCAGGGCCGGGTCCCGTTCGTTGACGAAGGCGGAGAGCATGTCGTCGCTCGGCTTGCCACGGCGCTGTTCGGCGAGGTTCACCAGGTACCCGCCCATCTCGATGCGCGCCTGGTCGCCCGCCTTGTCCGTCTCGGTGGTGTCCTCTTCGGGCCTGACGTCGGCGGCTGCGACCAGAGCGTCGGACCAGGCCCGGAACAGCGGCTCGTCCTCGCGCGGTACGCCGAGCAGGCGGCAGATCACCGTGACAGGCAGCGGGTAGGCGAAATCGTCGACGACGTCGATCTGCCGGCCCGCCTCGAAGGACTCCGTCAGTTCGTCGGTGATCCGGTCGATCTCGCCGCGCATGGCATCGACCCGGCCCGGGCTGTGCGGCGGGCCAAAGGGCCGCATGGCGAGGGTGCGCAGCCTGTGGTGCTCCGGGTCGTCGAGCCGCAGGAACGGCGGCTTGTGTGTCACTTCGCCACGGCTGCGAGGGTCGACACTCATCCGCGGGTCGTGGAGCAGAGCGGCGATCTCGTGGTAGGTGCCGACCAGGTAGCCGCCGTCTGCCTGCCGCACCACGGGACCGGCCTCGCGGAGTTCCGCGTACAGCGGGTAGGGGTTGGGGCGACTGGCGTAGTCGGTGATCCGTGCCAGCAGGGTCTCGGAGGCCATCGCGGCTCCTCGTGGTTGGGCGGACGTGGGTCGGTCCGTGGGCTACACCACCGTCAGCCGTCGATCGGGAAGGTGACCGGTGAGTGCGACGGTGGGGCCGTGAGACAGCCACTTCGGATCCGGCACGTCGGACGGAATCGCGATGTCGGCCGCGATCGCACGATCCTGTGCGCCGGGCGGGGGCGGGAACGGAGCAGCCGTCTCGATCAGGTGCCGGTAGTAGTCGAGCGACTTGGCCATGTCGACGGTGACCGCGGCGGTGACCCGCCCCTGGTAGCCGTAGACCATTGCCAGACGTCGCGCCTCCAGGGAGCCCTGGGCGATGACCACGTGGTCGGAGTACGTGGGCACGCCCACCGATTTGATGTTGAGCCCGAATTGGGTGGACCAGAACGACGGGACGGCCAGGTGCGGGCGCTGCAGGGGCCCCGGATTGATCATGTTGTGTGCCGCCACCTCGGCCTGCTCGACCGCGTTTCCCCAGTGCTCCAGGGAGAGCATCTGGTAGCCGAACAGCGGGTGCGGGAAGCGGGAGACGTCTCCGGCCACGAAGACGTCGTCGGTGACGATTCCGTACATGTTGAAGGCCCGGCATCCGGCGTCGCAGGCGATCCCGCGCGGGCCCGCCGCCAGCCCTGACTCCGCCAGCCATTCGACGTTGCGTACCGCCCCCAGAGCCACGACGCAGACGTCGGCGTCGATGCGGCTGCCGTCGGACAGCTCCGCACCGGTGAAGCTGCCGTTGCCGTTGAGGGCGGTGACCGTCACCCCGGTGCGCAGGTCCACGCCGTGGTTGCGCTGCATGACGGCCGCGAGCTTCGACAGGGTGCCACCGAGCGCGCCCACCAGGGGTGCGGGGCCGCGTTCGGCGACCGTGACCTCAAGTCCCCGTTCCCGGCAGGCCGAGGCGATCTCCGAGCCCGTGAAGCCGCCGCCGATCACCAGCACGCGCTCCGGCCCGGCGGTCAGCCGCTGGGCCAGTCCGCCGGCGTCCTCGCGGGTGCGCAGGGTGAACACCCCGTCCAGGGAGGCTTCCTCCGGGTTGGGCCAGGGCCGTGCGCGGGTCCCGGTGGTGATCAGCAGCCGGTCGTACGGCAGTGACTCGCCGTCCTCCAGCAACACCTGTTTCGCCAGCAGGTCCACGCCGGTGGCGCGCACGCCCAGCCGCCAATCGGCGTTCGGGTCCTGGCGCATCGGCAGCCCGGTGGTGTCCGCCGCCGCCTGGCCGAGCAGCACCTGCTTGGACAGCGGCGGCCGGTCGTAGGGCGGATGGGGCTCGTCCCCGACCACGGTCAGCGAGCCGGTGAAGCCTTCCTCGCGCAGCGTCTCTGCCGCCCTGAGCCCCGCCAGCGACGCGCCGACGATGACGATCCGGCCGTCCTTGAGGTCACCGGGCACCGGCGCTCACCTCCTCGCCGAGGAGGATGGCCTGGACCGGGCACGCCGCCGCGGCCTGGCGCACGCGCTCGACCTGGTCGTCGGGGACGGCTGTGGCGTACAACAACCCCTCCTCCCCGTGCAGCTGGAACACCTCCGGCGCGAGGAAGACGCACTGCGCATAGCCCTGGCAGCGCGTGAGATCCACAACGGTCTGCATGCCCACCACTCCCTCCGTTGTCTCCCTCCTCGCTTCCAGCATGGGGCCGGACCTGGGCGCGCGCATGCCACGGCGCCGGAGACAGAAAACCTGGGCAGCTCGTTCCTCAGGGGCGAGGGCTCAGCCCAGGACGTGGTCGCGTCCGAAGGTCGCGCCGATGAGGGAGAGGTGGGTGAAAGCTCCAGAAAAGCTGCCCAGTTGCCTGCCAATGCGGCTGATCTCCTCGATGGAGAGCCTGAGACGGTCGATGCAGGTGAGCATCTTCTTTAACGCCAGGCTGACTTCGTCCAGGCGGTCGACGGTCTGCGTGAGGACGTCGAGCTGTTCATGCCCCTGCCGGCCGAGTGGGCCATATTCGCCGCCTCGACAGTTCCATACATCGTATGGTAATCCTGTGAAGGCACTTCCATACGCCGCATGGAAGAGTTTGCTCGGGTCGCGCCAGGCAGGGCACATCGCCTGCATGTAGCCAATGGTGCAGATCGCACGAATCGGGAAGGGAAAGTTCAAGAAGAAGCTCACTAGGCGCGTTGCCGTCACCGCTTCATCCGTGGCGGTCGCGGGTGTCGCCGTTCTCGGTGCCGGGGGCACCGCTTCGGCCGCGACTTCTGCATGCGTGCACGGCCAGCGCCCTGCCGTCGGCGTCAACGCCGGCGACGACCGCTGGGACCACGGTGTCGGCTATCTGCTGGAACTGGGCTACTCCTGGGACGAGATCCATGGCTGGCACCGTGACGGCCGGGACGAGATCAGCGGTCGCTGACCGCCGCCCAGGCAGGAGTGAAAGTCGATGGAGTCTTTGAACACCGTCATGCAGGAAGTGGCCGTGCAGCTTGTCATCTCGCGCACCTACTCGCTGTCCATGTGTATGAACCTGCGGTACGAGCCCGCTGATCCCTATGTCGTTCGTGCCGACTTTTTCACCGACGCTGACGAGCCGACCGAATGGGTGCTGGGGCGTGATCTTCTGGCCGATGGCCTGAGGGGTTCTGCAGGCTGTGGGGACATCCGGATCTGGTCGGCTGTCAGCCGTGGTGACCAAGGGATGCACATCGCTCTCGGGTCTCGCGCGGGCACCGCCTTGCTCGAGGTTCCCGTGCAGGACGTCAGGACCTTCCTGGAGAACACGGAGGCGCTGGTGCCGCGGGGCACCGAGTCCGGACACATCGACTGGGACCTCGAGTTGGCGAACCTGTTTGCAAAAGGCTGAGAGAAGCCTCCCAACCGCCGGGCGGATGGGGATCTTTGTCCCGGCCACAGAAGAGAAGGAAAGAGTTCATGTCCCAGTACCAGCTCCGCGTCTACACACTGCGCAGCCCTGAGGCACTCGTCGCCTACGAGAACATCTGGTCCAAGCACATTCCCGGCATGGCCAAGCACAGGATCGCCACCCACGGCGTCTGGACGGTGGCTGCGGCTCCTGGGAGTGAGGCGCCCCAGCTGTACGCCCTCGTTTCCTACCGGGACGCCGACGACGTTCAAGAGCGGCTGCAGGCGTACCTGTCCAGCCCCGAATTCCGTGCGGACATGGAGGGCTTCGACATCAACCAGATCGTCGGCGTCGCCGAGTCCGTGCTGACGCCCACCGCCGACTCACCCTTGCGGTGACAGGTACCGAGCCGCTCGATGTCTGCGGCAACCGTCTTGCCGAAGGCCCGGTTGAGTGCGCGTCAGTACGGGAGGCGGACGCCCGGTGACATGGAGGCCCGGTCGGCCGGCGAGTGAACGCGTACCGGCGACACCGTGCGTCAGGCTTCGGCCGCTGCCGGGTCCGCAGCTCGGTCGGCCGAGTCATGCGCAGGCATCGACGTCCGGAGTGCGAGCGAGCCGCACGGCAGCGTCCAGGCTCTGGCCGGCGTCGGGGACCTCGCGCCGCAGACATTGCTCTGCGTCGTGGATCAGCTCGTCCGCTCGCGGGCTGAGTTGATGCGCGGCACGGGACAGAAGACTGTCCGCGGTGAAGTCCACGCTGACGACGTTACGCCGTCCTGGTGGATCGCGAAGCCTCAGCCGGCCGCACCTGGCTGCCCGGTGTCCCGGAGGAGCCCGCTCTCACGGGCTGGTCGTGGTCGAGGGCAAGGGTCCGCGCGGCCACCGGCGGACGTGTGACGCCCACGGCTCTCCGGTGTCCACGGGGCCTGGCGCAGCCGGTGCTCGGGTCAACCGAGGTCGGGCAGCGGCCGCCGGGTCACCTGGTGGGCTTCGTCCGGCGGGACGCCGAGCATGCGCAGGACCATCTCGGCCAGGTCCGAGGCGGCCTCGTCGCCGTCGAGGTCGGGGCGGGCCAGCCGCAGCGCCACGAGGGACATCAGGGTGCCGCCCATGGCGGACAGGGCGGTGGTCGCGTTGCGGCAGGTGAAGCGGCCCGATGCGATGCCGTTCTCCAGGTCGCGCAGGGCTCGCGGGGCGAGTCCGCGTTCCGAGTGGATGTAGGCCAGACCGCGGTCCCGCAGGATCCGCATGAGTTCAGGGTGGGAGTCGGCCATGCGGGCGGTGAGCCGGAAGCCCGCGGCGACGAGCTCGGCCGGGTCGTCGATTCCTTGTACGCGCTCGTCTATGACCTGCCCGAACTCGTCCAGGGCGTCTGTCACCGCGGCGTCGAACAGCTCCGTCTTGGACTCGAAGTGGTTGTAGAAGGAGCCGAAACCGACGTCGGCGCGCTCGGCGATGGCCTGGATGCTGGCGCTGGTGTCCCCGGTCTCGGCGAGGATCTGCCGGGCCGCACGGACGAGCGCCTGACGGGTCTCGGCACGGCGCCGCTCGAAGCGGTTCTTGGGCGGGGCTGACGTCGGCATACGGCGAGTGTAACAACCATCGCGATGAGTCTGCCATTACTGATGAGATTATCAATTATTTGGTTCCACCCTATTGACGATGGGTAACGGCAAAGTTGATGATTTCCTCATTACAGCAGTGTTGCTTGGAGGACACCATGTCCCACACCCCCGTCAACAGATCCGCTCCCCAGACGGCCCACCAAGACCTCCACAGCGAGCAGGGCGCCTTGCGCGGTGAGCATCCGGGACGGTCCCGGAATCCCGTGATCAAGGTGGCCGACCTGGCCTGGCTGGAGTTCGAGAAGCCCGACCTGGACCGAGCCGAGGTCTTCGCGCGTGACTTCGGGTTTGCGATCGCCGCCCGCACCGAGGGGGAGCTGTGGCTGCGGGGCACCTTCGCGGGCTCACCCTGCATGGTCATCCGGCGGGGACTTGCGTCCCGGTTCATCGGGCCGGCGTTCCGCGCGGCCGAGCGGGCCGACCTGGACCGGCTGGCCCGTGCCACCGGCAGCACCGTCCAGGACATCGGCGTACCGGGCGGCGGGCAGTCGGTCGCCCTGCTCGATCCCTCGGGCCTGCCGGTCCGGGTCGTGCAGTGCGCCGAGCAGTTGCCCGCGCTGCCCGAGCAGAAGCCGCTGATCCTCAACTTCGGTACCGATCACCGTCGTACGAACGCCACCCAGCGTCCGCCCCGTGAGCCGTCCCGTATTCAGCGGCTGGGCCACGTGGTGCTGGAGACACGGGTGTTCGCCCGCACTCTGGACTGGTACCTGGACACCCTCGGGATGATCGTGTCCGACTTCCTGTTCCTGGACGGACAGCGCGGGCGCGGGCCGACGATGGCGTTCATCCGGTGCGACCAGGGGAGCGTGGCCGTCGATCACCACACGCTGGCCCTGCACCTGGGGCCCGGAACCGGCTACGTCCACTCGGCTTACCAGGTCACCGACCTCGACGCGATCGCCGCCGGCGGGGAGTACCTGGCCGAACGCGGCTACAAGCGCAGCTGGGGCATCGGCCGGCACATCCAGGGCAGCCAGCTGTTCGACTACTGGCGCGACCCCGACCGCTTCATGCTGGAGCACTTCGCCGACGGTGACCTCTTCTCCTGCGACCTGGAGCCCGGCTGGGCGCCGATGTCGGCGAGCGGCCTGGCCCAGTGGGGCCCGCCGGTCACCCGCGACTTCCTGGGCGCCAACCCGTCGCCCGCCAAGCTGCGCGAGGTCATGGCGGCCCTGCGCGACGACAACGAACTCGACCCCGCACGCCTTCTGGGCCTGATGAAAGCGATGAGCTCATGAGCACCAACGTTCTGCGCACCCCCGACGGCTGGTGGGTCGTCCGGGACGAGCGCGCCGTCCGCATCGACACCAAGGCCGTGACCACCGCCGAACTGCTCGCGGACCGGGACGCGGTCCGCGAGGCCGCCGCCTCCGCCGAGAGCGGCACGCCCGTCGTCGACCTGGTGGTGCTGCCGCCGGTCACCACCCCGTGCCGGGTGGTCGCCCAGATGGTCAACTACCGCAGCCACGCCAAGGATTCGGGCTTCACCGGTGACATCCCGCCCACCTTCTTCCGCAAGGCGTCCGGCTCGGTCAGCGGCCCGCACGACGCGATCGTCCGCCCCGCGCACGTGAAGTTCCTGGACTACGAGGTGGAACTCGGCCTCGTCATGGGCGCGACCCTGCCCGTGGGCACCGTCGTCGAGGAGCAGGATCTGCCGCGCTACGTCGCCGGGCTCGTCCTGACCAACGACGTCAGCGCTCGCGACGTCCAGCTGACCAAGACCCAGTTCTACGAGAGCAAGTCCTATCCGACCTTCACACCGACGGGGCCGTACCTGGCCCTGCTGGAGCCCGAGGACTTCGCCCATCTGCTGAACCTGCGGCTGCGGCTGTCGGTCAACGGCGTACCGCGCCAGGACCGCACCCTTGCCGACATGATCGTACGGCCCGCCGAGGCGCTCACCCTGCTCGCCCGCTTCCAGACGCTCGACCCGGGCGACCTGCTGCTGACCGGCACTCCCGGCGGCACTGCGCTGAAGGCCCCGCCCAAGCCGGCCGAGAAGATCGGTGCGCTGCTGCCGCCCGCACTGAAGTGGAAGGCCTTCTTCAAGGGCCAGGCCAAGAACCCCCGTTACCTGCACAGCGGTGACCTCATCACCGCCACGATCGCCACCCCCGACGGGCGGATCGAGCTCGGCGAGCAGCGGACCCCCGTTACGGACGCGCCATGAAGGCCGCATCCCGGAGACCGGTGGTGATCGTCGGTGCCGGACCCGTCGGGGTCATGGCCGCCCTTCTGCTCGCCCGGCACGGCGTGCGCAGCTTGCTCCTCGAACGCCACCGGGACATCTACCCCCTGCCGCGCGCCGTCGTCGTGGACGACGAGATCCGCCGGATCCTGCAGAGCGTCGGTGTGCACGAGGAGTTCGCCGCCCTCGCCCGCCCGGCGCCCGGGCTGCGGCTGCTGGACGCCCGGCGCCGCGTGATCACCGAGTTCCCGCGGTCCCTGCACGGACACCACGGCTTCCCGCAGACCAGCATGTTCGACCAGCCCGAGCTGGAACGCCTGCTGCGCGACGCCCTGGCCCACCGCCCGGAATGCGAGCTGTGGAGCGGGGTGGAGGTCGTGTCCGTCACCCAGTCCACCACGCAGAACACCGACGGACCGAACGATCCGACGGGTCCGGTCCGGGTCGCCTTCCGTCGCGACGGCAGCGACGAGGAGGAGCACCTGTGGGCCGATGCCGTCCTCGGCTGCGACGGCGCGGGCAGTGTCACCCGTGACGCCATCGGCGCCGTGTGGGAGGACCTGCATTTCGAGGAGAGTTGGCGGGTCATCGACGTGCGCACCAGCCGGTCGGTGCGCACCTGGGAAGGTGCCGAGCAGATTTGCTGCCCCACCCGGCCCGCCACTTTCATGCGCGTCGGCGAGGACCGCTACCGCTGGGAGTTCCGGCTCGCCGCCGACGAACCCCTGGACGGCCCGGACGGACTGGAACGCCTGCGCGAGCTGGTCGCCCCCTGGGTGGACCTGCCGCCCTCCGCTGCCTCGGCGGGCGGCGACTTCGAGGTGATGCGGCAGGCGCAGTACACCTTCCGGGCCCGTCTCGCCGACCGGTGGCGCCGGGGACGCGTCTTCCTGCTGGGCGACGCCGCCCACCTCACCCCGCCCTTCGTCGGGCAGGGTCTGTGCGCGGGCTTGCGCGACGCGCAGAACCTCGCCTGGAAACTCGCCCGTGTGCTCCAACAGGGCGCACACGAGGAGCTATTGGACACCTACGAACGCGAGCGCAAGCCGCACGCCCGCCATGTGATCCGCGTGGCGGTCGCCGTCGGCTGGGCCATGACCGGCGGGCAGGACCGCGGTGCGGCGTTCCGCCGGGCCGTCGTGGGCACGGCCTGTCGCATCCCCGGCGTGACCGAGGCGGTGAGCCGTGACCTCAGCCCCGCCCTGACCGCCGGTCCACTCGTACGGCGCCGACCCAGGCTGGTCGGCCGGGTGCTGGCCGGCACCTTCTGCCCGCAGCCGTGGGTACGGCGCGACGGGAGACGAGTGCGCCTCGATGACGTCCTCGGGGACTCCTTCGCCGTTCTGACCGCCGTGCCTCCCACCCCGCAGGTGACGGCCGTAGCCACGGCACTGGGCGCATCCACGATCCACGTCGACGACCTGGGCGACGAGGGAACCCTGGCCGCCTGGCTGGCACGCGGCCGGGCGGACGCCGTCCTGCTGCGCCCTGACCGCGTCGTGATGGACACCGTCCCGGCCGGCACCGGCGGCTTCACGGATGCCGGCGCCTGGGCTCCCCTGCTGCATACGGCCCGCCGTACCGCCAATGCCCGGCCAGTCCCCCCGCCGAGGAGCACCACGCCATGACCACCCCCCATCTCGCGCCGTATCCGGAACCCTTTTTCACCCCCGACCCGAATGCGGTCGCCCGCAGCCGCATCGCGGACTTCGCCCGATGGGCGGCCCGGCACCGGGGCGCCGAAGGGATCCAGGACCCCACGGACTACCGAGCTCTGCACCAGTGGTCCGTCACCGACCTCGATGGGTTCTGGGCCGCGGTGTGGGAGTACTTCGGCATCGACGCGACGACTCCGTACGAGCGGGTGCTGGCCGAGGAGACCATGCCCGGCACCCGTTGGTTCCCAGGCGCCACCCTCAACTACGCCCACCACGCGCTGCGCAACCTGCAGCCGGACGCTCCCGCGATCACTGCCCTGGACGAGACCGGAGCCGGCTATGAGATCACGGGCCGGGAGCTGCGCGCCCGGGTCGCCTCCGTCGCCGCCAGCCTGCGCGACCTGGGAGTCGGACAGGGCGACCGGGTGGTGGGCTATCTGCCCAACACCCCCCACGCCGTCATCGCCTTCCTCGCCACCGCAAGCCTGGGCGCGGTGTGGTCGGTGTGCGGCCAGGACTATGCACCCAAGGCCGCCGCCGACCGCTTCGCCCAGCTCGAACCCACGGTGCTCATCGCCGCGGACGGTTACCTCTTCAACGGCACCACACACGACCGCCGGACCGCCTCGCTCGAACTCGCCGCCGCTCTTCCGACACTGAAGGCCACTGTGCTCGTGGACCACGTGGGTCTTGCCTGGCCCGAAGGTGGGGACTCGGGGCTGACGGTTCCTTGGGAGGACGCGGTCACCCGCATCGAGTACCTCACCATCGCCCCGGTGCCGTTCGACCATCCTCTGTGGGTCGTCTTCTCCTCCGGCACCACCGGCCTGCCCAAGGGCATCGTCCACGGGCACGGTGGGGTCCTGCTCGAACACCTCAAGACCCTCGGCCTGCACACCGATCTGGGCACCGGGGACCGCCTGCTGTGGTACACCACGACCCACTGGATGATGTGGAACCTGGTCGTCTCCACCCTGCTGACTGGTGCCACCACCTGCACCTACGACGGCAGCCCTGCACCGCAGACGCGTCCGGACGTCCTGTGGGAGCTGGCGGCCTGTCACAAGGTCACCGTCTTCGGCACCAGCCCCCAGTACCTGCTGGCCATGGCCAAGCTGGGCATCGAGCCCTCCGTGCACGACCTGTCGGCCATCCGCGTCGTCGGCTGCACCGGCTCCGCTCTGCCCGCCTCCGCCTACCCCTGGGTCCGTGACCACGTGGGCGCAGGCGTCCAGCTGGCCTCCACCAGCGGCGGCACGGACATCGTCTCCGGATTCGCCGGCAGCGCCTCCACGACCCCCGTCTGGGCGGGGGAGCTGTCCGCCCCCAGCCTGGGCGTGGCGCTGGCCGCCTACGACACGACGGGCACCCCCGTCCTCGACCAGGTCGGCGAACTGGTCGTCACCCGCCCCATGCCGTCCATGCCGCTGTACTTCTGGAACGACCCCGACGGCAGCCGCTACCGCGACGCCTACTTCGGCGCCTACCCAGGTGTGTGGCGGCACGGCGACTGGATCACGCTCACCTCGCACGGCTCGGTGATCGTCCATGGCCGCTCCGACGCCACGCTCAACCGCAACGGCGTGCGTCTGGGCAGTGCCGACATCCACGACGTCGTCGAACGCCTCCCCGAGATCACCGAGGCCCTCGTCATCGGCGCGGAGGAACCCGACGGCGGCTACTGGATGCCGCTCTTCGTGGTCCTCGCCGACGGGGTCGGCCTGGACGATTCCCTGCGCGACCGGATCCGCGACGCGATCCGCGCCGGCGCCTCACCCCGCCACGTCCCCGACGAGATCCTCGCCGTACCGGCGCTCCCGCACACGAAGACCGGCAAGAAGCTCGAGGTTCCCGTCAAACGCCTGCTCCAGGGTGCCCCCGCCGAGCAGGTCCTGAACCCCGCGGCGGTCGACAACCCCGACCTGATCGCCTACTTCGCCCGCTTGGGCGCGGAGCGGAACAAACGGTCAGCACACCACACATGAGTCGGCCAGGGCACCACAGACCCATGTGACAGCACAGGGTCCTTGTGCCCCGCACGGCTCCGCAAACCCCGTCCCCACGGGGTGGTGCCGGGGCGGTCAATCCGCCCCGGCACCACACACAACCGAAGTAAGAGAGAAATGATGAGCATGACCGACCGCGAACCGCAGGCCCTCGATGTCCTCGACGACGCCGGGCGGAAGGTGCTGTTCACCGAGGCCCGCACCGCGAACACCTTCGCCGAGGTGGCCGTTGCCGACGACGAACTCGCCATGATCTGGGAACTCGCTCGCTGGTCGCCGAGCGCCGCCAACGGCCAGCCTCTGCGCGTGCTCTTCGTGCGCACCCGCGAGGGCAAGGAGCGACTCGTCCGGCACCTCGACGAGGGCAACAGGGCCAAGACGCTCAGTGCGCCGGCCGTCGCGATCCTGGCGTACGACGTCGACTTCCACGAGCAGATGCCGACAGTCTTTCCAGCCCGCGGCGACATGCTGCGGGCGGCGTTCGCCGACCAGATCGACACGCGCGAGAGCATCGCGGCCTACAACTCGGCACTGCAGACCGGGGTCTTCCTGCTCGCGGTCCGCGCGGCGGGGCTCGCGGCCGGTCCCATGGCGGGTTTCGACAAGGCCGGCGTCGACGG
This sequence comes from Streptomyces sp. NPDC085866, assembly GCF_044541035.1. Taxonomy (NCBI): domain Bacteria; kingdom Bacillati; phylum Actinomycetota; class Actinomycetes; order Kitasatosporales; family Streptomycetaceae; genus Streptomyces; species Streptomyces sp. NPDC085866. The sequence goes on along the minus strand of NZ_JBITSQ010000018.1, from coordinate 9,666 downwards.
GGAGTTCTTCGCCGGTACCAGCCGGCGCTCGCAACTGGTGGTCAACATCGGTCACCCCGGTGCCGACCCGTGGTTCCCGCGGCTGCCCCGCGTGCCCGTCGAGGACGCCGTCGCCTATGCCTGAGGGCACGCCGCCTGGTAGGTGAGAGGCGCCATGCCGTGGGCGCCGGTGCTCTTCTGAGTACCGGCGCCGATTTTTCACCGAGTCTGCTGTGCCCAGCTGTCGGTCGCTCTGCTGCTCGGCGGGGCGCAGCCCGGCGGTCCACTTCTCCTCGACACGGCCGAGCTTCCACACGGCCAGGGCAGCGGCCCACGTGGCGAAGAACAGGCCGACGATGACGAAGCCGACGGTGTTCAGGTCCAGGCCGCTGATCCAGTCCCAGAACGCGCCGTGCAGGTCGGCCTTCTCGGCGAGCAGGCCCAGCAGTTCGGCGGTGCCGGTGATCAACGCGACGGCGACGGACAGGCCGGTGATGGTGAGGTTGTAGTAGACCTTCCGTACCGGCTTGGAAAAGGCCCAGCCGTAGGCGAAGTTCATGAAAGAACCGTCGATGGTGTCCAGCAGACTCATGCCGGCCGCAAAAAGGCGATGTGGTCGGCGTCGAACGCGTGCCGCATACCCAGGGTGTAGGCGCTCACCCCGATGCCGATCCTCGGTAACCACGGTGCGCTCGTCCTGGTGGGTATCACCACCGAGCCGCTGAAGATCTCGGAGAGGATGACCTTCAACCTGAAGAACAAGAAGGTGTTCGGACACTACGGATCCTCGTTCGATCACGTCTACGAGCTGATCCGGTTGGCCGGCAACGGCCGTCTCGACCTGGCCCCGTCCATCACCGACCACATCTCCCGCCGCGTCGCCATGATCATGAGGGAGAGCCGTTTCTCCCGCGCCGGTAACGCTGCCGTCGACTTTCCGTACGACGTATGGTTCACTGGGTGAGGGGGTTCCATGCGGCGCATGGAACCCCCGGGGTGTTATTTGAGGACGGCCTATGCCCTGCATTTCGAGCAACGCCCCGCGAGCTGCATCAGTGATCTGAGCGTCTGTTGCACTGACGGATTGCTCTGAGGCGGAGGAGAAATCCGTGAGCGCGGCTGCCATGGCTGGCGTCATGGCGGGGACCGTGACGAGGGGGCAGCTTCTTTGATTCCGGCGGATGTCCCCTGAAGGCCTCCCCGTATGCCTCGAGGCACAGGAGTAAGACCGATGAAGTCGTTGAAAACCGTGATCCGGGGGCTATCTGTGGAGCTTGTCGTATCGCAAGAGATGTCCTTGTCAATGACCATGAGCCTGCGGTACGACCCCAGTGATCCTTATGCCCTCCGTGCCGCATTCACTGTTGCCGGAAGCGACGAGGCGGTGGACTGGATCATTGGGCGAGATCTTCTGGCCGATGGCCTGAAGGGTCCCGCAGGCGAGGGCGACATACGCGTATGGCCCGCCGACGAGCATGACCTCGGCGACGTGTACATCCTCCTCAGTCCACCGGCTGGTACGGCCCTGCTCAAAGCTCAGGCGCAGGAAATCAAGACGTTCCTGCAGGAAACAGAGGCGGTGGTGCCCAGGGGCGCCGAGCTCCGGCACTTCGACCTGGACGCTCTGCTGGCGCACTTCCTCGCCGGAGGGTGAGGGGCTCAGCGGCTACGCCACGAGAGGCCAGGGCACTCATGACCTCTCGACACCGAGTCCTGTTCGCGTGCCCATACCAGTGCTGACACACTGAATCTGTGCTTCCGCTGATGGCAGCTACTGATCAGATTGCGTCCTCACTGTTTTCTGGTGGCGCCATTGTCTCGGTCTGCGCGTTGTGCTTCACGGTCGCCTCCTTCTGGTGGATCAACGCCAGGCAGGGGCGCCTGGAGTCGTGGGAGCCTCATTCCTTTGCGGCGATTGTCCACCCTTCCCGGGCTCGCCTGCGGCTTCCGCTTGTTCTGCACAACACCGGGGCCAAGCCGATAGTCGTGCAGGATCTCATGCTCACCTTTCCTGATGAGCCCGCCTCTCATCTGCCGCTCCTGTGGAGGTCCTCACCGTCTCGACTCGAACCCGGGCCGGGCGAGGAGCTGAAGTTGCCGGCCGGATTCGCCGTGGCCGGCAGAGAGGCGCGACAACTCTTCGTCGAGTTCGAGGCGCCGTTTTCGGGATTCGTCGCGGAGCCCCGTAACTACAAGGTCCAGCTTCGCGCGCGAGTGGGTCACCGCAAGGGGTGGCGCCCGGTTCTGACGTTCACCTTGAGGGCCGCCAACATCATCTATCCCAACCAGTACACGGTCTACAGCAACGCACCTCTTGAACTGACGAAGGAGGACCAGCAGAAGGCCGACGCCGCCCTCCTGGCACTGCTGGACGAGCAGGAGAAGGACACCCCGGTCCAGGGTGACACCGCACAGCGGCACTCTTCGGACGACGAGGGCGACGCCGGAACGGAGCTGTAGCGTGAACGCGATCCCGAGCGGTCCGGACGTGCGTGTCGGCGCCAGGCCCCTGCGGTAGGAGCTGGTCATGGACGTGGCCGGGACGACGAGCCGCAGCGCCGCACGATCAGTGGACGCACCCGTGCTGTGTTGAGCGGGTTCTCGCAGCCGTGGAGTCGAGGGCGGCCGGGTCGAATCCGGCCTCGGTCAGGACGTTGGCGGCGACTCCGCGGCCGACCTGCGTAAGTCCGATGAGCAGGTCGTCGCAGTCGATGTGGTCGGATCCGTTGTGCTCGGACCGGGCCTGCGCAATGGCGATGGCCTTGCGTGAGTAGGGCGTCCACGCGATGCGCTCTGCTGCCTGGGAGGCACCCGGGCTCAGCTCAGTTCCGACCGACCGGTGGACCGTCTCCGGTGAGACGCCGGCAGCCTGCAGGAGCCGCGTGGCGCTGTTGTCCTGCGCGGTCAGTCCCCAGAGCAGGTGCTCGGTGCCGATGTAGTTGTTGCGGTGCTGTACCGCCGCATGCCTGACGTGGACCATCGCCTGCTGGAGGTCGTCGGTCATGGTCTCGGGGCCGTAGCGCTTGTGCGGGACTTGGAATCGTTGCTGGGCCGCCTGTCGGGTCACCCCCAGGGCCGCGCCGATGTCCGTCCATGAGGAGCCGTGCCTCCGGCAGTGCTCGACGTACTCCTCGACCAGGGCGTCTGCCAGCCCCTGTAGTTCCCCCGCGACTTGGGTGGCGACCGCGAGGAGGGCTGGCCAGTCGGACTTTTCTTGTCCATCGGGGCGGGTTGCGGTGTCGCATCTGCGGTCGACTTCCGCAATGAGATCGTCCAGGTCCGGAAGAGCCATGAGGTGAGTACCCCTTGAGAATTCGGATGTTCGGCAGGCCAGGCGTGAAGAACCGACTCGGGCGGGAAGGGGGGAGTGGACGACCGTCTCCGTCAGCCGGCCCGCCCGCAACGTTGGCAGTCGCACCGCTGCTCTGCTTTGTACGTCACATTTCCGTACGCCGTACGGCTTGATATCATACATCGTATGGAAAGTGCGAAGCGTACCCCTAGAGGTACTCGGAAGAGGGATGTGCCTCTGACCGAGGCAGGGATCTGCGTCTCCGCCCTGCGGCTCATCGACGCCGACGGGGTCGAGGCGCTCACGATGCGCAGACTCGCCGCCGTGCTGGACGCGAACCCAATGTCGCTGTACCACCACGTGCCGAACAAGGAAGCGTTGCTGCGTGGCGTGGCGAGAATGGTCGGTACCCGGTTCCGCACCGTGACGCTGGAGGACGCTCCCTGGCAGGAGCGCATGCGCCTGCTTGCCACGGATTTCCGGACGCTGGCACACCAGCATCCCAACCTCATGGCCTACTCGTTCAGCCAGCCGGACTTCATCCAGGCTGAAGATCCCTTCTGGGTCGCGCTCACCGCCGTACTGGATGCCGCAGGGGTGCCGCAGTCGGAGATCCCGCAGCTCGCCGCGCTCGTGTGTGCCGTCGTCAGCGGCGTGATGATCGCCGAGCTCAACGGCGCGCTCCACCGGTGGTCGAGCCTCCAGCCCACCACCCCCGCCTCCAGCGAGGGCGGGCCGACGAACGAGGACTCCGGCGAGGACCGGATGTTCCGCCTGGTGCTGGACACGATCATCAACGGCCTGGAAAGCCGGCTCACAGTCGATCACGCCGGCAGACGCGACGGCCGGCCCCCGCAGAACTTCCGGCGTCCCTCCGCGTGCATCCCCCGTCAACTCCGCCCGCCGGCCGCACGCTGCGAAGGAGAGTCCCAGGAAAATCCCGTCTCGGACATGGCGGCCGGTTTCGAGCCGAAAGAGCAGTGAGGGCCTCAGGCCCAGACGTGCTGCTGATGAGGGACAGCATCCTCAAGCTGTACCGTTCCGCCGAGACGGTGGGTGCGCAGTGGGGGCCGGAATTGGCCAACGTGTCTGGGGCGGCGTGAACTCGGTCCGTATGTCGGTCCCGTCGGGCTCCAGCGGCGCCGTCTCGGCCGGCGTCAGCGCCGCGGAAGCGAACGGGGCGGCGTCCTCCCGTATCCGCAGGGTGTGCGGTCGGGCGCCGTGGCGACCGCCACCGGCCCATCCAGCGGATGGTGTGCGTCCGCGGGACGATTCCGTTCCGTGCCCGGACGGCTTCCCGCTTCGGTACTGGCTGACGTGGGCGACGTGGGCTGGGTCAGCGCTCCGGACATCGCGGCGGCCTCTCTACGCTCCTGCCTCCCCTGTGGTCCTTCGCTGTCGCGGGCGGCATCAGGTCGGCCCGGTGGGGGCGTCGCCGGATCGCGCCCCGCCTCCACGGCGCCGTTCCCTTTTCCGTCACGCCCCCTCGCGGACTCCTGCGACACGGTTCTCCACTCCGGCGACCGCTGCGTCCAGCGCGGAGTTGAACATTGTGTCGATCACGTCCTTGGAGGGCGGGGGCGCGTCTTCCCCGTCGGGGCCCGACGGTGCCGGTGGCAGGGTGGCCCACCGCTGCAGTGCCCCGTTCAGTTCGCCGAGCAGCAGACCCGTGAACACGCCGACCAGGGTCGCGGCGACGCGCGGAATCTCCTCCTCGGGTAGTTTCGCGGAGGCCAGGATGTCGATCAGTGCCTGCCAGAAGGGGTCCTCCGGCTGCACGTAGTCGGGGCGCGTGAAGGAATACCCCATCAGTTTCGGGTGACGGTGCGACAGTTCGCGGAAGTCCCGGGCCAGTTCACGCAGCCGATCCTGCCAGGGGACGTCCTCCAGTTCCCCCGCGCGGAACTGCGAACCGACCCGGTGGGCCACGCCGCGCAGCACGGCATCCTTGTTCGGCACGTGGTGGTAGAGCGACATCGGGTTTGCATCGAGCGCGGTCGCGAGTTTGCGCATGGTGAGCGCCTCGACCCCGTCGGCGTCGATGAGCTGCAACGCCATGGCGTAGATGCCGTCCTTGGTGAGCGGTACGTCCCTCTTTCTCGTGCCCCGAGGGGGCTTCCGTGCAGTCGCCATACAGTGTATGGTACCAGCGTCGGCGGCGTCGGCAAAGCCTGCCTCGACCAGGAAAAGGCTCGACTGGAAGCCGAGCTCGAGGAGAGCGGCTCGACGCGCGAGCGGCGGCTGTCTCGGCGTTCACTCGTACTCGCTGTGCTCGCAGCGGCCCAGTTCACCGTCATGGCGCAGTGCTGCCCGGCGCCAGCAGGCGTAGAACCGGGCGAGACGTGTCGGCCGCGCCCACTCCCCGGTGCACTCGCCTGCGGCGGCGGATCGCAGGTGTGTCCGGCCGGGGGATCCTGCGAACCTGCCTTGCCTGCTCTCACGGCCTGATGCCGGACCGATCGAGCGCGGCGTAGAGACGTGGAGACGCCTGCTTCTCCAGCGCTGCCGCCGGCCGCCAACACGCATGGGGGCGGCCCCGACCTGTGCGATGCCTGTCGGCGGGAAGGGGGGACTGGCCGCTCGCCGGGATGTCGCCGCAGCCGCCGTCGCGGATCGTAGGTGTTCTCCACGGGGTGCATCCGTCAGGAGGAGCCCGGTCGAGCCGCCCGGCTGGCGACGGCCGGCCTTCCCTCGCCTCCTCCGATCGGGCGAGCGTCCGGAAGCGCTTGATCTTGATGCGACTCCGTTGCGTGAGCGACGCCGTCCCCGATGAGCCGAACACTCCTGCTTTCTCGACCCAGGGGTCCGTCGATTGAGTTTCCATACGTCGTATGGTACCACTGAAGGCATACAGCGTATGGAAACCGGGACGCTCCCGTACCGGCGCCCCGCCGTACCGAATGGCGCCCTTGCCCGCCTTTCCCCTTGAAGGAGTCAGCCATGACCACACAGCCCGAGACCGACCTGCGGCCCATCCGGTCCCCGCGCGGGGTCCCCCTCCTCGGCCACACACCGCAGATCCCCAGCACCAACCCGGTGGAGTACTTCGGCGAGCTGTCCAAGCAGTTCCCCGAGGGCATTTACGGCATGGACATCGCGGGCATCGAGCAGGTCTTCGTCTCCGACCCGGACCTGGTGGCCGAGGTCTGCGACGAGACGCGGTTCTTCAAGCAGGTCGAGAAGACGCCGCTGGCCCATGTCCGGGACTACGCGGGAGCCGGCCTGTTCACGGCCCACCAGCACGAGGAGGAATGGGGCATGGCGCACCGGATCCTCCTCCCGGCCTTCAGCCAGCGGGCGATGAAGGGCTACTTCGGGCAGATGCTGGAGATCGCCCAGAACCTGGTGGGCAAGTGGGAGGGCAAGGAGGGCCGGCCGGTCAACATCACCGACGACTACACCCGTCTCACCCTGGACACCATCGCCCTGTCGGGGTTCGGCTACCGGTTCGACTCCTTTGCCAAGGAGGAACTGCACCCCTTCCTCAACGGGCTGCTGGCGGCGCTGGTGGAGTCGCTGCGGCGCTCGCAGGAGCTGCCGATGATGACCAAGCTGCGCAAGGCGGACGAGAAGAAGTACCGCCAGAACATCCAGCTGATGCGTGACCTCGTCGAGAGCGTGATCAAGGAGCGGCGCGAGGGCAAGGGCAGCGGTGAGGAAGATCTGCTGGGTCTGATGCTGGACGCCACCGACCCGGAGACCGGCAAGCCGCTGCCCGACGACAACGTCCGCGACCAGGTGGTGACGTTCCTGATCGCCGGCCACGAGACCACCAGTGGTCTGCTGTCGTTCGCCACCTACTCGCTGATGCGCAACCCGCACGTCCTGGCCCAGGCCTACGCCGAGGTGGACCGGCTGATGCCGGGCGACACGGTCCCGGACTACGACACGATCATGCAGATGGATGTGATCCCGCGGATTCTGGAGGAGACCCTGCGCCTGTGGGCTCCCATCCCGCTGATCGGCAAGGCCCCGCTGGAGGACACCGTCATCGGCGGCCGCTACGAGCTGAAGAAGGGAACGAGGGTCAACATCCTCGAGGGCCCGTTGCACACCCACCCCAAGGCGTGGGAGCGGCCGGAGGAGTTCGACATCAACCGGTGGCTGCCGGAGAACCGGGTCAATCACCACCCGCACGCCTACAAGCCGTTCGGTAACGGCGTGCGTGCCTGTATCGGCCGCCAGTTCGCGCTCACCGAGGCCCGCCTGGCCCTCGCGCTTGTGCTGCAGAAGTTCAAGTTCTCCGACACCAGCGACTACAAGATGGACGTGCGGGAGGCCCTGACCCGGAAGCCAGGCGACTTCCAGCTGGTCGTACGGACCCGCCAGGAGCACGAGCGCACCGTCTTCGGCGCCGCGGACCTGCAGACCGATGACACGCAGGCGCAGGCCGCGGTCAGCGGTGTCGGGGTGAACCTGACCGTCGCCTACGGCTCCAGCCTGGGCTCCTGCGAGGACCTGGCGCGCACGATTGCTGACCGCGGCGAGCGCTCCGGGTTCGGCACCACCTTGGTCGGCCTGGACGAGCTGGGTGACAACCTGCCCACCGAGGGCCTGCTGGTGGTCGTGGCCTCCAGCTACAACGGCAAAGCCCCGGACAACGCGCAGCGTTTCGACGACCTGCTCGCCGCCGGACTCCCGGAGGGCTCGCTGTCCAACGTGCGGTTCGGGCTGCTGGGTGCCGGCAACACCCAGTGGGTGGCCACCTACCAGGCCTTCCCGAAGCGGATCGAGGAAGGCCTGCTGGCCGCCGGCGCCACCCCGGTGGTCGAGCGCGGCATCGCGGATGCCGCCGGTGACTTCGACGGCATGGCCACCCGCTGGATGGACGGCCTGTGGGCGACCCTGGCCGAGGAGTACGCGGCCGACACCTCCGACACCACCGGGCCGCGCTACCAGGTGCAGCTGCTCACCGAGGCGGACGTGCGTCCCGCGATCGTCTCCGAGCAGGCGTACCCGCTCACCGTGGTCGCCAACGACGAGCTGGTCAACGACGCGACCGGGCTGTGGGACTTCAGCATCGAGCCGCCGCGCCCGGCCGCGAAGTCCATCACCATCGAGCTGCCGGACGGTGTCACCTACGACACCGGCAACCACCTGGCTGTCTTCGCCAAGAACGAGCCGCAGCTGGTCGACCGCGCGCTGGCGCGGCTGGGCGTCGACCGCGACCAGGTCCTGCGACTGGACCAGCCCGCCGGCGGTCGCACGCACCTCCCGGTGGGCGCCCCCGTCACGGCAGGTCTGCTGTTCACCGAGTTCCTGGAGCTACAGGACGTGGCCACCCGCACCCAGATACACACGCTGGCCGAGCACACCCAGTGCCCGTGGACCCGGCCGCAGCTGCAGGCCTACACGGCCGACACCGCCGAAGCCGAGGAGCGCTACCAGAAGGAGATCCTGGGCAAGCGGGTCTCCGTGCTCAACCTGCTGGAGCGCTTCCCGGCGGTCGAGCTGCCGCTGGCGGTGTTCCTGGAGATGATGGGCCCGATCCGCCCGCGGTTCTACTCCATCTCCTCCTCCCCGCTGGCCAACCCGCGCCACGTGCGGCTGACCGTCGGCCTGCTGGAAGGCCCGGCCCTGTCCGGCGACGGCCAGTACCGCGGCACCTGCTCCTCCTACATCGCGGGCCTCGAGCCCGGTGACGTCGTCTACGGCTACGTCCGCGTGCCCTCCCCGACGTTCGCCCCGCCCGCCGACCCGGCCACGCCGCTGATCCTCATCGGTCCCGGTACCGGCATCGCGCCGCTGCGCGGCTTCCTGGAGGAGCGGGCCTGGCAGTACGAGAACGGCACGAAGATCGGCCTGTCCCAGGTTTTCGTCGGCTGCCGCCACCCCGAGCACGACTACTTCTACCGGGGCGAGATGGAGATGTGGGAGCTGTCCGGGATCGCCCGGGTGCACACCGCCTTCTCCGCGGTGACCGGACACCCGGCCCGGTTCGTGCAGAACGCCATCGCCAGTGCCGCCGACACGGTGTGGCAGGCCATTCAGGACGGCGCGTACATCTACGTCTGCGGTGACGGCCGCCGCATGGCACCCGCCGTCCGCGAGGCACTCTCCGCCATCCACCGTCAGAAGACCGGAAGCGACGACGCGGCCGCCCAGCAGTGGCTGGCCCAACTGGAAGCGGACGAGCGCTACCAGCAGGACGTCTTCGCCTGACCCCCAGACGCCGGGAGGCGTGCGGACCGCTGCCCTGCACGCCTCCCGGCCACCAACCCCCGCCTCCCACTTCCGAGGTATCCCACGGCACCCGTCGGCCCGGCCGACCGCGACGTGCCACTCACAGAAAGCAGATCTTCATGGACACCATGCTCGCCGGACGCTTCCACCTGGACAGCAAGAAGTTCGTCGTGGAGGAGGTCCCTGTCCCCGTCCCGGGCCCGGGCGAGGTA
>NZ_JBITSQ010000017.1:0-243336 GCF_044541035.1 Streptomyces sp. NPDC085866 | reverse complement strand
ATCCGCGCCCACGGCCCGAACCCGCGCTTCGTCAGCAGCCAGTTGGCGCGCCCCAGCTGCTTGATGACCTGGTGACCCTCCGGCAGCCGCCCGGCGAGGCGCTCCTCATCGGTGAGCGTGACGGGAAGGCCGAAGCGCTTCAGCGCGGCCTCGGTGAGCACGAGCAGCGGGTCGGCGTCCTTGCCCGGCCCGGACAGCTTCGGCTGCCCGAGCTTCGCTTCCTTCAGGGTCCAGTCCACCAAGGCGGGGATGGACTTGGCGGGCACGTCCAGGACCAGGCCGCCCGTGCAGTACGCCACGACCTGGCCGTCGTCTTCGACATCGACGACCGCCAGCGGACCGTTCTCGAAGCGCGGGTCGGCTCCGCCCGCAGGGGTGCCGGCGGGGGCGGCCTTCTTCGCGCCGGGGCGCCGATACGTCGACGCCGTCCCGGCGGTGCGCGCCGGACGCGACGCGGCGGCCGGATCGGGAACGGCGGCTACGCGGGACTGGGTGTCCTCCACGATGGCCGCGCCTTGGGTCGCCTGCCCTGTAGACGGGGTCTGTGTTTCCGCCGGGGTTGTCCGGCCGGTGAACGCCTCGGGGGCTGCCGTGTCCTGCACGGGCGTGGCGGAGGCGGGGTCGGCGGGGAACCGCTCCGCCCATCCGTCGAGGAGCCGCTGATAGGCCTGGCGGCGCGGGGGGCGCGGTTCGGCGCGGCCGGCCTCCCAGTTCTTCACCGTCTGCGTCGTCGTCTGCAGCACCTGCGCGAGCCGGGCCTGGGTTACCCCCGCCGCTTCGCGCAGCCGCCCCCGCTCGGCGGGATCGGGCATCTCCGGCTCGCCGGCGAGCAGCGCCTCCACCGCAGCGAACAGCTCATCTTCCGTCGGCATGCTCCACCTCCACCCCAGACCCTAGCACGAATTTATCCCTGGATTTTCACTCAACTAATCCTTGGATTTGCCCCTCTGATGTGTGATCAAGGTGGGGGCTGGTGACCCTTGACGACGGGCGGCCTCCCTCACCGCACTCCTCCGGCCGCCACCGAGGCGCATGGGTACAAAGCTGCGTCACGCCGGCGCCGCCTCCACAAACCCGGCAACAAAGCGATGAAGTCCTCGTCCTTCTCGGTCGGCGCCTCGGGCTCGGCCGAGAAGACGCCGATGGAGCTTCGCCGTCCGCCTGTGGGCTCGTCGCGTCGTCGCCCCGCGCCCTGAATCCGATGTGGTTGGCCCCGTTAGACCCAACGGGGCCAACCGATCTCTATCAGGCCGCCTGGGTGCGGTCGGTCGTCTGTGCTCTGAGTACCTGTTTCTAAGCCGTCCGCGCTGATCAGAGGGTCGGTTAGGCTCGCGGCAATATCGATCTTGCTGAGGCAGGGGAGGCCATCGGTGTCGATGACGACGTTCGACGAGAGCGAGCGGCTGATATGGGCGGGCCAGGGTGCCGCTTATGCCGGAAGTTTCGCCAAGCTGTGCGCCTATCCGGTGCCGCAGTTGCTTGATGCCGCCGAGGTGGGGCCAGACGCGCGGGTGCTGGATGTGGGGACCGGGCCGGGGACGGTTGCTGCTGCCGCGTGTGCCCGGGGGGCGACAGTGACGGCTGTTGACGCGGAGGCGACCATGGTCGAGCTGGCGATGAAGGCCGCACCTTCGGCTGACGTGCGCGTGGCCGCTCTTCCTGAGCTCCCCTTCACGGATGGAGAGTTCGACGCTGTCGTGGCCAACTTCGTGCTGAACCATGTGGGCCAGCCCAAGGTGGCCATGGCCGAGTTGCGCCGTGTCGTGAGGCCCAACGGTTGGATTGCGTTGACGATATGGGCGGTGCCCCCGGCCCCTGGACAGGCTTTGATCGGCCGTGCGATTCAAGCCGCAAGTGCAGTGCGTCCACCGCATCTGCCCGCAGGATTGGCCCCTGACGATGAGTTTCCCCGTGACGAGAGCGGTCTGACGGGGCTGATGGAGGCGGCAGGGCTTCGCGAGGCTGTGTGCGAGACCTTGCGCTGGGATCACCGCGCGAGCGCTGAGGAATGGTGGAGCGGTCCTGCGAGTGGCGTGGCGTTCGGCGGCCAGATGGTGCAGAGCCAGACCCCTCTGATCCGCGCCGAGATCAAGCGCCATTTCGATCTGTTCAGCTCTGAGTTTGCTGGTGAGGACGGTGTACTGGCGTTGCCGCATGCAGCGCTGCTCGCTCGTGCGCGTCGCTGACCCGGTCGGCTGCTGTCACGCAGCGGTCAGATAGGAGTCCGAGCCGACGGGGCGTGCCTTCTTGCTGGGTCTCCGGGTGAGACGGCGGGTCATCAGGGTGATCGCGGCCCAGGTGATCAAAGTCTCGGAGTGCTGGACGAGCCGTTCGTAGTCGCGGGCATGCCGGCGGGCGTGCATCATCCAGGCGAGCGACCTCTCGACGACCCAGCGGCGGGGCAGGACGACGAAGCCGGAGGCGTCCTTGGGGCGGCTGACGGGCTTGATCGTCAGGTTGAGGTGATGTTTTGCCCAGTCAACGAGCTTGCCCGCGTAGGCGGAGTCGGCCCAGACGATCGTGATTTCGGGGTGCATGAGTCGGAGGCGGAAGAGGACTTCCTTGGCCGCCTGGCTGTCGTGGAGGTCGGCGGGGGTGACCATGACCAGCAGCGGGAGTCCTCTGGTGTCGACGACCAGGTGGCGCTTACGGCCGTTGATTTTCTTGCCCGCGTCGTATCCGCGGGTGGCCTTGGAGACTGTCTCGGCCGCCTTCACGCTTTGCGAGTCGATCACGGTGGCCACCGCCCGGGGGCCCTTGCCCATCTCGCGGCGGATCCGGCGGGAGAGCTGGTCGCGGATCTGTCCGATGGCCCCGCAGGCGGCCCAGCGTGCCATGAATCCCCAGACCGTCCGCCAGGGCGGGAAGTCCACGGGCAAGGCCCTCCACTTGCAGCCGGTGTCCACGACGTAGCGGATCGCGTCGACGATCTCGCGCCGCGGATGCTTCTCCGGCCGCCCGCCCCGGCGGGTCTCACAGGCGGGCGTCGGCAACAACGGCTCGATCAGTGCCCACTCGGCGTTCGTGGTGTCCGAGGGATAGCGGCGACGGCGCATGACGGTCCTTGAACGTGGTGTCCGTGGGCGGGACGCCGACAGGCGTCCCGCCCACGGGCGGTTTCAGGAGCTGGCGATGAGGTCGAGGGTGGATTCGATGGAGTTGAGCTGGGCGGTGATGTGCCTGACCCACTTGTCGCCCGGGTGGGCTGCGGCGTGCGGTCCGACGGTGCCGGTGATGAACCGGCGGAACTCGGTGAGCTTCTCGTTGATCACCGCACGTTCGTATGCCTCCAGCGCGGGCCGTTCGGCGCCGAGCTGGTAGCCGTCCTGGCGGGTCCAGATCAGCGGCGGCCACTCGCGTTCGGCGATGATGTCGCGCAGGCAGGCGAGCCCTGCCCGCACCTGGCTTGGGGACAGTTCGCTCGCGCGGACCAGCTGGGGGAACAGCAGGCCGACGGGCCTGGCCTCGAACAGCACGAACCGGAGGGTGTCCGCGTGCCGCTGGGCGGCCTCGCCGCGGCGCCGCGAGGCACGGGGCATGGTCTACTCGCCCTTCAGCAGGCGGGTCAGTTCCTCGTCCATGTCGACCTTGCCGGTGTCGACGGCGGTCTCGATCCAGTCCAGCGTCGCGCGTACCTTCGCAACGTTCTGGTGCACGATCGTGCGTTCGTCCTCGGACAGCTGGCGGTCCCGCAGGCCGGGGACGACGCGGCCAGAGGCGGCGACGAAGGAGTGGCAGGCGGTGACCAGGTCCAGGAACTCCATGGACCGGTCGATGTGGCGGACAGTAGGGGCGACGGGACTGGTGCGCTCGAAGTCCTCGCGGGACTGGCGGCTGCGCTCCACCTGAGCGTGGTTGACCTGGTGGCGGGCAGTGTCGTCGCCCATCGCCTTGAACGCGACCTCCGGCCGTCGCAGCAGGCCCGTAGTCACGTGGGTGGCGACACCCTCGTCCCGGGTGAACTCCTCTACGACCCGGACCTTGTCCTCCGGCGCGACCTGCGCGGCCACCGCCGGCCGCTTGAGGAAATCGGTGGTCACCGTCGCGGCAACCTTCTCGTCCTGTGCGAGGGTGTGGATCGCGGTGATCTTCTCCTGCGGGGAGGACGGACGTTCGACCTGGCGGCCCACCCTGCGGTTGGCCGCGTCCACCGTCCATCGCGCTGCCCCCGCGGGGGGTTTGGCGATGGTGGCGAACCGCTCGGTCTCGTCCTCGATGTGGGCGAGGATCCTGTGGACCCGGAACGACACTCCGGACTGCCGCTTGCCCTTCGGCCACCGGGACGCCGTCCACCTTGCATTTTCCACCGTCCGGTAGGCCAGACCGATATCCTCCGCGAGGCGGAACAGGGTCTGGCGGACAGTGAACAGCTCCTGTCCCGGGGCCGCCTCCTGCTGGCCACCCCGCATACGCAGGGGCTCGATCTCCAGGGCCCGGTCACCGATCAGGAACTGGCCCTTCTGGTGCTGTTCGACGACTTCGCGCAGTTCGGTGACGATCTGGTCGTACCGCTGCTGGCTGACACTCCCGACCTTGGCGTTCTGCTCGGCCATGGCGTCCATCCAAGTGCGGGCCAGGACACGGAGCTTCAGTCCGTAACGGGATCGGGGCCCGCGGTCATCACTGAGCGTCAGACCGAAAATCCAAAGATCACAACAAGTGACCGAAAGTGACTGGATGTGAGCCGCAGTTGACCCGCCGAGGCGTACGCGCTGCGGTTACTGTGACCGTTCGGCGTACGGTTCGTTCCGCTTCCTCCAGGCCCTCACCTTGCACCTCGGCGAGCAGTACAAAGCCGTCGACCGCCGGTCGACGCCGACCACCCACCGGACCCCGCACACCGGGCACTCCGCCTCACCGGCACCGGCCTTCACCGCCGCCAGCCGCTTGCGCAGCCGCCGTTCCGTACGCCACTGTCTGGCACGACATGCCCCGGAACAGAACCGGGCACCAGGCCGGGCCCCGGGCTTTAGCCGTTCACCACAGGCCCGACAGTTCCGTTCTCCGGTCCGTCCGGCGCCCTCGGACACCACGCCACAGTAGAACCCCAGGCTACTCAGGACCGGGGATCAGAAACAGGCACTGACGGCGTTCCGGGGCGATGTCGACGCGCTGGCGCGCGCGTTCGTGGGACGTCCTCCCGGACGGCCGCGGCCGGCTCCCCGTTCCGCGGCGAGGGCGAGTCGGGTGGTCGCGTGACGACCTCACACCCGAGCACGCACCGGGGTTCGGCGGTTAACCAGCTCCGTCCCCCTCGGGGCGCGCTCACCGGCGTCGGCACCAGGTGCGCCACAGGGCGAGCCGGTGCTCGGACTCCTGCGGGATCACCTCTCGCAGGACCAGGGCCACGGCAGGCGGAGTCAGCGTGGCGAAGCCCAGCGCCACCACGGCCCACCAGGGAGCACCCGTGAGTGCCGCGGTCAGCGTGCCCGCCCCGCCACCACCGATCATGGTCAGGGAGCGGGCAAGTCCGGCTGAGCCGTCAGACGGAGAAGGCTCAGTGGTCACCGGCGGCCATCCTCTTGGTCTTCAGGGCGTGAGCGCGCATCTCACTTGGCAGTCGAAGGCCGCCGCGGCGGCGCCAGCCGCGGGCCTTGCGGCGGAAGCGATACAGGACGCTCTCCACCGCCGGGACGGTCATCTGGAGCAGATCAGCTATCTCGCCGGCGCTCTGGCCGTCAAGGGTCAGCGTCACGACTGCCCGTTCCCGTGCCGGCGCGGACTCCAGCAGCATCATCACGCCGTCGCACAGCGCGCCGACCTCCCCGTCGGGAGCCGAGCCGGTCTCGTATCCGAGGCGGTGACGGACGTAGTGCGGTGAGAGCCGGTTGGCGGTGCGGGCGAAGCGGTCCTCGCGCTCGGCTCGCCACCGCCGCATCTCGCGGGGGAAGACGAGCAGGCACTGGCCGAAGAAGTGCGTCTCGAGGGAGGCCGGCCGGCCGCCATGCCCCAGGTTCTCCTCCGGCCGCCACCGCCGCTCCTTCAGGGCGCGGCGTCGGAAGGTGTGCAGCGCGGCCGCGATGGTGCGCACCGCGAGCCCATCACGGTCCGCCTGGCTGCTGCGGAGCGTCTGGAACTCCTCGGGGGACAGTGCCAGGGGTGTAGCCGATTCGCCGGCCAGAGCGGCGATCTCGCCGCTGCCCATCTTCGCCGTCAGCGGCACGTACGCGTACCGGAACAGCTCGTCGGCGAGGAGCTCGTACCCGGGCCCCGTGAAGTTCTTGGCGCGCAGAGCCTCGACCCGCTCGACCTGGTTGCGGATCTCGGTCGGGAGCGCGTTCAGCAGCTCGGTGTCGCGGGGGCGAGGCCCGGCGGGCTTCCTCGGCATAACTCTCTCCGGTGTACTGCTCGCCAGCCTTCGGCGATGCGGGTTGTATCGCGGTCGCCTGCCGTATGCACAAGTCGTATGAGATTCCAGCGCTCGCACGAAAAGTTCTTTGAAAGTCGGCTGTGCAATTCCGCCGTGCCGCAGGGAGCGGTCGGCAGCGCTGCTCGGGGGCGAGCTGCCGCTGCCGCGCGTGATGGCCACGGAGTCGTGGGCCGTCCGAAAGGACACCGCACCCGGCGGCGAGGGCTGGTCAGTCGCGGTGGCGCGCGGACGTTCCGGTATGCCGGGACGAACCAGAGGGCGGTGCGTCTGCGGATCGTTCGCTGCTGGCTTGGTCCGACTGCCGCGCCGCCTGTGCGCGGGAAGTGTGTCGGGCACCCAGCCGCTTGAGCTTGCGGCGCACCCGCCTACCGAAGGCGAGCGGGTCGGAGGCTCCGGCCAGGAACGCCGCCTCGGCCCAGGTGCTGACCGAGGAGTGGGCCCACATCAAGGCGACCAGCTGTTCCTCAGGCCGCAGTTGATCCAGAACCCTGACGACGCGAGGATCGTCAGGGCGTGCCCCGAGAGCCAGATCCTGGGCGTTCGGACATCCCCTGATCAGGTCGTACAGCGTCAGGTCGGCGCCCAGCGGGGTGTCCAGCAGCAACATGCGTGAACCGCTCGACCTCGGTCCCCGCTGCCACAGTGGCACCAGTTGTTTGTGGATGGTCCTGGCTTCAGCCCGCAGTGCCTGGACGGCGTCGAGAGTGATGCGGCCGTTGTTCTCCAGTGGTGCCGTCCAGTCGCTCATGAGCGCGGTCGACACCGCCTCGTGCCACCGTTTGCCCGTTCGCAGGCACAGGACACGGGAGGCGAACCAGTCGATGTGTTGGGGGGCTCTCAGGCGGCCGGCGGCCGCACCCCGCGCCTGAAGCGCCCACATCACATCGTTGGGACCCCAGTTGGCGTAGCCGCCACGCCGGAGGAAGTCCGTGGCGGACAGCAGGGCGACGCTGCCGTCGGCGTGCACCACAGGCGAGTACGCGTCATCCGTAGGCAGGGGCTGTGCCGGATAGCGGACGGCGAACATGTTCAGCGCGGCGAACAGCGGGTCGACCCCCTGGGAGTTCATCGCAAGGGGGAACGGAAGGGTGTCTCCAGCGGGTGGTGCGGCGGTCACAGGTGATGCTCCTTGGTCGTAGCAACAGCTTCACCTCTAGGCCTGGGGGGAGGGCGTTCCGTCAAAAAATCTCGTGCCGCTCCTGTGGTTCTCGTTACATCACCGCTGTGCGCCGGACTCAGTTGACGGCGGGACTCAGTTGACCCCCGTTGGATCTAACAGGTCCAACCCGCCTCATCAGGGGCGGCGGCTCCCTGCACCAACCGACGGTTCCGTCTGCGCCCGACTGGCTGCTGGAGCTGGGCCTGAACCGCGACTCTGGCGGCCAGCGGTATCGCCGGCATCCTGCAACCGCTCAGCGCATCGATGCCGCATTAGCTCTCACGTCATCGGAGTCGAATATCACGGCGGTATCAACGTCCACGTCCACAACATCATGTACCGCGGGCGCTTCGACAGCGTCGTACACATCGTCAACGTCAACGACGACCGGACGGGAGGAAAGCCCGGGCTGATCCGTGAACCATTCGCCCACCAGGTCCATGACGTCGTGCAGAGCCGCCAGCGGAAAGTACTCAACCCCCCGGGTGGACAGCCATCCTTCCGTGTCGAGTCCGTCCAGGACGAACCTCTCCAGCGCTCTCGCCATACCGACGGGCAACCCTGTGATCCGTAGATGCTGCGCGGTCAGTCCGTCCTCGGCGTGCTGCCGGAGCCTGTTAGAGCCGCTCCCGGAGCTGATGCCGGGCTTCACTGTGTCCTCGCCAGTCGCGGTGTCCAATCCGCCCACGACGTAGTACACGTCGTGGGGTGGGACAGCGCCGCCGTACATCCCCGGGGGACATTGGGGGCACCCACGCTTCATCTTGTTCGGGATCAGGCCGAACTCGTGCCCGGCGAAACAGACCGCCCGGTGAGGGCGTGACGCTGCTATCCACTGTGACTCGAGCACGGTGATGCCGAGGTCCTTGGCTCTCTCGGAGAGCTCCTCGAACTTGGCCAGCTTGTTGCAGGTGCCGCAGAAGTCTGGGCGGATGGCCTGACGCCCATCCCAGCTGTCCACGTAGAACGAGTGCGAGTGGCCGCGACGGCACCTGACGTCGACGGCGTTGCGGTACTCCTTCACGACGGTGGATCGAGTCTCACGGACGACCGCCTCGACTTTGGCGAACCCTTCCGCGTACTCAGCAGCTTTCCGACAGTCTGGGCACAGGGTGTCGACGGGCTCACCCCGCCAAGTCCTCGCGTTGGCCCCGGTCGTTTTGAAGTGGTGTCCCTTCGAGCACTTCGCCGCGAACACGACATGGCCGTCCCCTGACTCGTCTTGCTCGTCCGTGGCGGTCAGTTCTATACCCTCGGTCTTAGCCACCGACTTCAGAACGGCCAAACACTCCGCAACCCAGCCGGCGTTGCGGCACTTCATGCACCACGGCTTGTTCGGGCCCATCCCGAAGGGTCTGGGGGTGGACAAGACGTCCCACGCACGGACTGCAAATTCGTGACCGACACTACACGTGACATCCGTCCAGCCGACCAGGCCGCGCTCCTCGTCTAACGTCCACGCCTGCCGCCGGCATGCCTGCCGGAACAGGTCCATCAGTGCGTTGATGTGGACGGCGGCTTCCGTGCTCACGTCCGAGGGCTCCGGCTGGTTGCTCGTCATGCGGGTTTCTCTCTCGTTGTCGGCGATCACGCGCGCTCCAGGTAGCGGTAGGTGGTCGGTTCCCGAACACCGGCAATGGACCGCCCTCCGCTGCGGGTTTTTGCTACGAGGTGCGCTGGCGCGGGTACAGGGTCGGCGGCTTGTCGGTCGGGTTGGCAAGCATCCGGCGGACGGTTTCCGGGTGCCAGCGGTCTCCGCGCTTCGGCCGGATGCCTTCGGCGTCTAGCACCGCGGCGATCTCACGGAAGGACAGCTCGTCCTCGTCGCGGAGCTGGCGGGCGCGGGCGCGGGCGGCCTGCTCCGCTTCCGCCTCGGCCAGCTCCTTCTGGTGGGCCCGCCATCCGTAAGGCGGGGCACCGTAGGTGTATCCGCCCTGTTCGGCCTTCTCGCGCCGTCCGCGACGGAGTCGGGCGGCGATCATCGACCGCTCCAACTGGGCAAAGACGCCTATCATCTGGCGCATGGCGGTGCGCATCGGGTCGTCCGGGTCGTCTGGGTGGACTTCCCCGGAGCCTGCGGTGAACGCGTGTCCGCCGTGCTTCCAGATCTGGGCCAGGATGGCCTCCTGGACGACGAGGGTGCGGGCGAACCTGTTGAGGTTCGGCGCAATGATGCCGTCCGCGGTGCCGTCCTCGATCTCGGTCAGTGCGTCGGCAAGCCCGGGGCGTTCGGCGCTCTCCAGCGTTCCGGAGCGTCCTTCATCGCGGTAGATGGTGCGGCCAAGCCGGTGGCCACCCTCGCGGCACCACCGGCGCACGTGCTTCTGGCGCACGTGCTTCTCCTGAACGTCGAGTCCATACCCGTCGAGTTGGCGCCCGGTGCTGACGCGGATGTACCCCACAAGCCTCATGGGCACATGATGACGGGCTGTACTGACAATGGGCCGTGACCTGGGGTGTCACAGAAGGTGGCATAACTGTGACGCCTTCAGGACCCTGACGGGCGTTCAGGGGCCTGAAGGCGTCACTGCTCCTAGTCTCCGCTGTCGGCGCCGCTACTGCTCTCGCCCGCTCGCTGACTGTCTGCTTCATAGATCTCGCGCACCTGGCGAAGAAGTGCCTCCGCCTCGGGCGTGATCTTGCCTTCGATCTCAACCGTGCTGGGTCCCAGCTCGATGCGAATTCGAGCGCCCTTGTGGCGGTTGGCAACAGCTTCGATGGCGGTCCGCAAGGTCATCCAAGCGCCGTTGTCGCGCATCATCAACGCAACAATGAGGAGCTGACCGGAGTCGATGCCGAACTCTGCCGCGTAGCTAGCTTCCGCCCCCTGCTCTTCCAACTGGGCTAGGAGTGCACGAGCAAGACCCGGTGTAGCACGCAGCTTGACTTCATCAAAGATGGCCGCGGGGTCGACACGGAGTCGGAGAACTCCCGGTTCGGCTGGCGGGGGTTGAGGCATGACGTCATGGCCGTGGGTCATGGCCTGAGGCTAGCGCCACCGGGAAAGGCCCAGGGAGGGAATCACCCCCCCACGCGAGCGATGCACTCCGGATATGGGGGGCCTATCCGGGATCCAGGAGCTACGAGGGGCACCGAACATCCGGACGTCCCGTAGGGGCAGCCGTGCAAGTCGGCTGCCCCTACGGCCGTCAAGCCTGCCCCTCGTAGCTGATCTCGCTGAAGGACGAGCTTTCGCGGCCTCCCCGTGTGGGCTCAACGGCCTTGCGCAGCACTTTCAGTACCTCCGCCCATCGCGGGCGGATGTCTCCTGTTGCCCACATCACCAGCCCCACCAACACGGTGAGCAGGACGCCGACCGTGCCGGCCAGGCCCAGCGTCACCGCGCCGGCTGGCGACTGGAGGCCTGCGGCCGGGATGATCTCCCGCCCGCCGACTGTCGTGAACCAGGTGGTCCACGCGACCAGGGCGGTGCCCAGGCCGACGAGCGTGATGCGCAGCGCGCGAATCGCCCGGTGCGCGTGGACGCCCACCGTGCCCGGCGCGGACCCCAGCACCTCGGCCGCCTCGGCTTGGGTCATTCCCAGCTCCCTGGTCAGCAGCATCACCCTGCGCTGCTGCAGCGGCAGGTCGCTCAGCGCCTCGCCAACTACGTGCTGCAGCTCCGCCTCGGCGATGGGATGGACCGCCGGTTCGTCCTCCGGCCGCACGTCCGCGTCGAGCGAGGCGTAGCCCCTGCCCTCGGCATAGTGCCCTGCCGCCCGCCTGATCTCGTTGTCCATGCACGTGTGGACGTACGCGCGCATCTTGACGATCGGCTCCGTGACTGCCAGCACGGACTTGAGGACGTTCTGCACGACGTCCTCGGGATCCGCCGACGACTGCGGCACCCCGCGGGTGCGCAGCCGGCTCCTGGCGCGGCGGACCAGCTTGCCGTACCGCTCCTCCACCAACATCGCCAATGCCTCGGCGTGCCGCGACCGCGGCCTGTCCTGATCAGCCACGCCGCCCCCGCCTCCCCGACCGGCGCCCCTTGCACGCCCGTACGTCCGACGTCCCCTCGGCACGAATCATCTCGGCCTTGCCCGCCGCGCGGAGGCGGAACGCGATGCTCTTCAGCACGCCCTGCAGTGCCGGCGCGAAGAGCAGCACCAGGAACACCACAACCCCAACACCCGTCGACTCCACCGGACCTCCTCCAGTCCCCGGCCCAGCGCCTCACGGTGAAGCAGTGGCCGTACACATGCTGAGAGACGTACGGCCACCGGATCCTTTACACAGCGCCAGAAAAATCTCCGGAGGCTCCCGTGCTCCCCGCGTCTGCTCCACGCTCCGGTTCGCCGCGCAGGCACTGCAGATCGTGCGCCGCCGCCGCACCGTCACTGCCAACACGGTCACTCTCGAGCGCCTATACGCCGTCACCGACCTCACGGCCGAGCAGGCAGGCTCCGCCGAAATCGCGCATCGCATCCGTCGGCACGGGGACATCGAGAACCAGCTCCACCACGTGCGCGACACCGCTTGGACCGAGGACGCCTCCCGCGTGCGCACCGGCACCGCCCCTCGGGCCATGGCCAGCCTGCGCAACCTCGCCATCGGGGCCCTCCGCCTGGCAGGACGCCGGAGTATCGCCGCCGCCATCCGCCACCACGCGCGCAACGCCACCCGCCCCCTGACCACCCTCGCCATCACATAATCAAACTGGACAGCCCCACTGAGCAGGCTGCCGAGGGCCCTGCATAGATTCCCGGACGACGAACGCCCTGATCAGACAGCTCGGCTGATGTCCAGCGCCGCGGCCCGGCGAGGCTGGCTCAAATCGCGGATCACACCTCCAAGTTTTGAACGCGTTCAACTCTTTGGTCTAGGCTCACCCCGAGACGAAGAAGGGGTAGCCGATGAAGATCGTGATTCCTGGTGGGACCGGACAGGTCGGCTCGGTCCTGAAGCGCGCACTCGAGGCCGCCGGCCACGAGGTCGTGATTCTCACCAGACGTCCCAAGCGCGAAGGCGAGGTCCAATGGGACGGCAAGACCCTGGGCCCATGGACGGCAGCGGTCGACGGCAGCGATGTCGTGATCAATCTGGCCGGACGCAGTGTGAGTTGCCGATACACGGCGGCCAATCTGCAGGCCATGATGGACTCCCGGGTCGACTCCACCCGGGTCGTGGGCGCCGCGATCGCTGGCGCTGCCCAACCGCCCCGGGTCTGGCTGCAGATGAGCACCGCAACGGTGTACGCGCACCGCTTCGACGCCCCCAACGACGAGGCCACCGGCGTGATCGGCGGCACCGAAGCCGGCGTGCCGGACTACTGGGCGTACAGCGTCGATGTCGCCAAGGCCTGGGAGCAGGCTCAGCAGCAGGCCGAAACGCCGGCCACCCGCAAGGTCGCCCTGCGCTCGGCCATGGTGATGAGCCCGGACCCCGGCGGGGTCTTCGCCGTCCTGCTGGGACTGGCCCGTTTGGGTCTCGGCGGCCCGGTCGCCGGCGGAGCGCAGTACGTGTCGTGGATCCACGAACACGACTTCGTGCGCGCGGTGGAGCTCCTGATTGACCGGGAGGACATTACCGGGCCGGTGAACCTGGCGGCTCCCCATCCCCTGCCACAGCGCGCATTCATGCGCACTCTGCGCTCCGCGTGGGGTGTACCGGTGGGTCTCCCGGCGACCAAGTGGATGGCCGAGGTCGGCGCGTTCGTTCTGCGTTCCGACACCGAACTGCTGTTGAAGAGCCGCCGCGTCGTCCCGGGCCGACTGACTCAGGCAGACTTCGACTTCCAGTACCCCCAGTGGCCGCAAGCCGCCGGCGAGCTGGTGCGTCGGATGCGCAGACGGGTCGGGGGCGGTTCCCCGGCACGCCGGTGAACGATCCGGGACGCTGGCCAATCTGGCGGCCCCATCGGGCCGTGGCCAGCCTGCGCAACCTCGCCATCGGAGCCCTCCGCCTGGCCGGATGCACCAGCACCGCCGAGCCCGATGACGGCGACGATCCCCCGCTTTGTGCAGCACCCGCCCGCTGACGTTGCCGTCAACTACTGCCGTCAGACGCCCCAGAGCCCCACCGGAAACAAAATCCGGTGGGGCCTCTGATGGTCCGCATCCGACAGGAATATATATAGATGCGATCTCCTGCGTCGACGTCGGCTCGATCCATACTTTGAAATCGGCACCGCCAGTCAATGCAGACCTACAAAAGCGGAAGATCTCCCTATCGCCCACAAGGAGTTCGGCGAGCTCCATCCGCTCCAAGAAACTGACCCCTGTGCCACCGCGGCGGAGCGGCACGAATCAGCCGTTGGACAGCCCGATCCTGGCCGCCCTCTCCAGCATGTCAACCGCGACATCGGTCTCCCGCAGCGCGGGATAGGGCTCGGCGAGATCGAACACCACTCGACGCGCGAGCGCCACGGCGGCCGCACACAGCTCATCGTAGGTGCACCGAAGTGACCGGAATGAGTCCGAGGGCGCGACGGTCACCCACTCACCTCGCCGACGAAACTCGATCTCCCCTTCCACCTCAGTGAAGTCATAGCGAGCCTCCCCTTCGTCCCGCAGGCGTTCGCATACATGGAGAAGCGACAGGCCGAAGTGCAGGAGCGGGATCCAGCAGTTGTCGCACCGCCACTCTGCATCATCCGTCCGAATGGCGATGCTCGCCGGAAAGAAGGACCAGAGCAGCTCACCCCGCGTGGCGGACCCACAGTTTCTGTGGATCTCCCATCCACCACGGCCTTCCTGACTACCAAGGGTGTAGGAAATTTCGATCATTTGACTGGATGCATCGTCTGGACGTTCCGATCTTCATCAATCCAGACCCGGACCCTGGTTTCGCCGTTCTCACCGACGACCCGTCTGAGGTCGTACTCATGGGCATGGTTACCGCTCACCGGATCCTCCTTGACGGGCACCGGCGCATTCGCCACTACCTCATTCGCGATGGCTTCGTAGTCGTCTGGGTCGATGTCTTCGTGGAACTTGCTCCCCGATGCCGGCGAGCCGGGACCGTGCCTCGGCAGGATATGGGTGTCGATCTGGTAATCTGAGAGGCTCACAGGCCCGTTGCAATTGTGCACCAGCACCGCCGTGTCGCCAGCCAGTACATAGTACGTGTGGAGGTCGTCGACGGTGAGGTTGTACATGTCGCGATCGCCAGGACGGGGGATGACAGCGGCGACGTGGACGTGGTGGTTGCTCGCGGTGGTGAGGACGTGGCCGGTACGGAGTTTGCCGGCTGGGACCCAGGTGTGGAGGGTGTCGTCCCAGAAGGGGTGTATAGCGTTGGTGTGGACGGTTTCGGTGGTTCCGTCGGCGCGCTGGATACGGAGGTCGACGAGGTCGTAGTCGTGGTTGATGAGGGTGGCGGTGACGCTGCGCGGGCCTTTGTGTTTGCCGCTGGCGGGGTCAGCGGCCTCGACCTTGTCCCCGGTCTTGATCTCGCCGATGGGTTTGGTCTTGCCGTGAGCCATGAGGACCGGGGTGGCTGGGGTAAAGCTGCACCCTCTTTTCAGGGCCCTCAATGTCATCATATCGGCTTCGGCTTCAGCGCCTTCGCCTCGCGTTCCCAATAGCAGCGCCAGGTCGAATACTAGCTTCCCTGTGCCCTTGGCGCTCCGGCCGTTTGCGTAGTCTCCGGATATCTCGGCTACACGCGAGGCCATCCCATCAGCCGCACCACCGCCCGTGATGGAGCCGATGAGATAACCGACCACGTCCTTGCAGCCGTCGCCATGGAGGACGCAACCCTTTTCCGTGAGGTACTGCTGGTAGGAGCCTTGGACGTAAGAGAGCCCAGTGTTTATTGCCTCGTCGACCACAGTGCTGACGACAGCACCGAGCCAGCCACCGCCACCGCCGCTGCTGGTGTGGCCGGAGCTGCTGGTGTGCGACGTGCCGCAGCTGCTGTTGCACGGGCGCGATGGACGCGGCTTGCTCGGGTCGACGCCTTCGCCGGGGCGTCCGTTGCCCTTGGTTCCGTCGGGTCGCGTGGGGCAGGCTTCCTGTTGGCCTCCCGCTCCGTCGCAGGCGAGTCCCATGCCCGTGGGGTCGGACTGGGTGGTGGGATTCTGGGCCCCGTAGCTGTAGCCGTTGAGGGTCTGGTGCCTGTCGAGTTCCAGGAGGGGGTCGACGCTGATGAACTGGCCGATGGTGGGGTCGTATTCGCGGGCTCCCACGTGGGTCAGGCCGGTCGTGTCGTCGGTCGGCTTGCCCAGGAACGCTTTGTCGTCCGGCCAGGACGTCGGCTTGGTGCCCCGTGGGGCGCCGAACGGGGTGCTGTAGCGCTTGGTGACCGCGTACGTGGTGGCGTCCAGGGCGATGCTAGAGGTGCCGTGGTGGTCGGCGGCCAGGAAGCTCAGCTTCGAGCCGGAGACTCCGGACGTTGCCGTGCGGACCGCGATCGACTGGCCGTTCGCCGTGTAGTAGCGCGTACCGGACGCGGTCTTCGCGGTGCCCTTGGTCGTCAGGCGCAGTTCCGTGCCGGCGCCCAGGTAGAGGATCGTGTCCCCGTCTCCCTTGGCCCGGCGGATCAGGAGTTCACCGCCCGCGTCGTAGAGGTAGCTCGTCTCCTTCGCGCTCTCGGTCAGCTTGGACAGGTCGCCCTCGGTGTTCCAGGCCAGTGCCTGCTGGGCCGTGGGACCGGGGCGGGACATGGTGTTGCCGCTCTTGTCGTAGGTGTAGCTGCCGGTGCGGGCGCCGGTCGTCTTGTCCAGGGTGTGCGGCTTGTTGTCCGTGGTGTCGTCGTAGGTGTACGTCGTGCTCTTGTCACCGGACGTGGTGTGCTGGGTCTCCGTCTTGCGCTGGCCCGCGTCCGTGTAGGTGTACGAGGTCCAGTACGGGGCGGCGCCGTCGAGGTTGGCGGCCGTGCGGCCGGAGGTCGCGCAGTCGGCGCTCTTCGGGGTCCAGGCTTTGGTCATGCGACGGTTGCCGTCGTAGGCGAAGCACTGGTAGTCGGCCTTGGCCGTGCCGCCCTGGGTGGTGTCGTCGAAGATCGAGGTGACGTTGCCCGCGTCGTCCTGGGTGAACTTCAGTTCCTGCGGCATGTAGCCGTGCACGTCATCGGTGACGAAGGAGCGGGTCAGACGCCGGGTTCCCTCCTCGTAGTCCCAGTTGAGGTAGGCCTTCTTCGCCGATGACGTCCCGTCCTTGCCCAGGGTGAGCTGGCGCAGGTCGCCCTGCGGGGAGAAGGCAGCGCCTTGCAGGTAGCCGGTGGTTCCCGTCGCGGTGAGCTGTCCTCCGAGTGCGCTGTAGGTGTAGGAGACCGTCTCGGCGGCCAGGCCGCCCACCGCCGGTGCGGAGTACTGGCTGATCGTGCCGTCCAGGTTGAAGCCCGTGCTGAACGACAGCTTGTTCTTCACGTAACCGTCGGAGACAAGGGATTCGGTGTCGGGCAGTATCAGGTCGCTGCCGGTCACGTGGTACATCGCGTCGAAGGCGGTGACCTTCTGGGTGTAGGCCTTGCCGCTGCTTACGGCGCCGCCGTCGTAGCGGGTGGCGGTGTCCTGCTGGCCCTTGGCCACCGAGTCGAAGCCCCAGGCGGCGAGCTTGTTGGCGTCGGTCTTATCGACCTGCCACATGCCCTTCTTGCGGCCCAGTTTGTCGTACTCGTACAGCAGCTTCTTCGAGGCGTCGTCGTTCGGGGTCGTGCTGACGAGCTGGTCGAGTTCGTTGTACTCGCTGCTGGTCTTGCCCTTGTCGGGGTCGGTCGCCGTGACCTGGCGGCCGAAGAGGTCATAGGTGTAGGACCACTTGGTCTGGTCGGGTCCGGTGACCGTCTCCTGCTGGCCGGCGGGGGTGTAGGTGTAGTCGGTGGTGGTGAAGTTCGTGCCGGTGGGTGTCGGGCCGGCGTACTCGCGGCGCTGGGTGGTCTGACCCAGGGCGTTGGTGACGACGGCACTCGCCTGGCCGCCGGCTGGGGCGGTGGTGGCGACCGTGTCGCCGGTGTAGGTGGTGTCGGTCATCCAGCGGGTGACGCCGTGGACCTTGGTCACCGACTTGGTGGCGCGTCCGGCCCCGTCGTACGTGGTGTCGGTCTGGATCGGTGCCTGGCCTCCGGAGATCTCCGCGGCCTTCGAGCTGGGCAGTGACGTGCTGTCCCAGATGTCGCCCTGCCGGCTGACCGCGAGGCCTCGCGCGTCGTAGCTGGTCAGGGAGATGAGCTGGCCGCCCTGCGGGGTGGGCGCCTGAGTCTGGCGCGAGCGCAGCAGAGAGTCGTAGAACTCGTACGAGGTGTTGTAGCCGGAGCCGTCGTTCTTCAGGGCCGCGGTGGAGACCCAGGACATGTCCGCATTGGTGATCTTGTAGGTGTAGACGTAGTTCGGGGTTTTGCCCAGCACCTTGTTGCGGTTGGGCAGCCACAGCTTGGTGATGCGGCCGAGGCTGTCGTACTCGCTCTCGGTGACCTTGCTGTTGGGGTCGGTGACCTTCAGCGTCGCGCCGGTCGCGAAGTCGAGAGCCGTGGTGGTCGTGTACGTCTTGGCGTCGGAGACCGCCGTCGACGTCAGCGGGCCCGTGGCCTTCGGCGTGTAGGCGGTCGAGGACACAGCCAGGCCATTGGTGTCCTCGACGATCAGCGGACGCCCGAGGGTGTCGTACGTGGTCTTGGCGACCTTCTGCCACACCGGAGCGCCGTCGCTGCCATATCCCTTGGCACGGCCGGTCCAGGTGGCATCGCCCTTGGTCGGCTTCTGCGAGTCCGACCAGGTGGTGGCCGCGGTGTCGTCATAGACGGTGGCGGTGTCGGAGATGACATCGCCGGAACGCTTGGAATCGGCCGGCAGGTCGAGCGAACCGTCCGTGGTCGCGCAGGTGGCTGCGACCGTACGGGTGCGGGAGACAAGGGAGTTGATGCCGTTGCTGGTGTTGCGGGCGTACCAGGTGCGGGTGCACTTCTCGTCGCCGGTGACCGAGTCATCGCCCTCGTCCTCGACGGTCTCGGCCATGCCGTCGTCGTCGTAGGTCGTCTTCACCGTGTGCACGCGGTCGTACGGTGTGAGCTTGCTGGTGATGTTGGTGCGGGTGCGGGTGGCGGCGGTGCGCACGTAGTACGCCTCGGTGTCCGCGTACGACTTGTGCTGCGTCGCCGTGCGCTTCGACCACGGGTCGTTGACGGTTGCGCCGACTTCGGTGTCGCCGTTGTACGTGACCGACTCACGGGTGAAGCCCGCGTACTGTTCCGAATCGGTGATCTTGTCGGCCTTGATACCGGTCACGTCAACGGTCTTGCGTTTGTCGGGGTCGGGGGCCTTGTTGTCCGGGCCGAGTACGCGGTCGCCGTTCATGCCGCGCAGATAGAAGGTGACCTCTTTGCTCTGCGTGTGCCCGGAGACGCCGGTGACGTGGGTGACCTGCTGGTAGCCGCGCCAGATGGACCAGGTGCGCTCCTTGGCCGGGGTCAGCGGGTCCTCGTCGTAGTGCCAGGCGCCACCGCCGGTGTACTGGTAGCTGTGCTGCACCTCTTCCGAGCCGCCGAAGGGGTCGTTGGTGGACACTGCGTAGACCGGGTACTTCTGGAACCAGTCGAGGATCGGGTCCTTCTCGCCGTTGGGTGACCAGTACACCGGGTAGCAGCGCTTGGTGTTCTCATCCACCTTCGGCTTAGCGCCGGCCGCGGTGCAGTCGGCGTCCATGTAGGTCACGATCGTCTGAGCGCCGGTCTCGGACGTGACGGTCTTCAGGCGTGGCTTGTCCAGCGGCAGGATGTTGTCGGTGCCGTCCACGCGGTTGGGCAGCATGACATGGCTGAACTTGACGGGGTCCAGCGACAGGTCGGTGCCGCGCTTGCCGGTGTGCTTGATCTCGTCCAGCCACAGCGACTGGTCGGTGGAGTCACCGGTGTCGCCCGGGTCGAGGTACAGCTGCTTGAGCGACCAGACATCAACGCGCTCGAATCCGGGCGTGGCAGCCGCCGCGTTCCACGCGTAGGTGGTGATCGCCGTCAGCCGCTTGCGCGTGAAAAACGTGGGACCGACGTTGCCGGTGCACTTGTCGCCGTCCTTGCAGATCGCGTCGAACGGAACGTCCGGCCAGTTGTCCCGCGTGTCCTTCGTCAGTGAGTCACAGCCGGCGCCGGATGCCAGGCAGCGCTCCTCGTAGTCGAAGACGACCTTGTCGGATACGGCAGGGGAACCGGAGAAGAGGGCGTCGGAGCGCTGGCCGTAGCGGATTTCCTTGAGGTAGCCGCCGCGGGTGTAATCGGTGCCGGTGTTGTCGTCGCCGAGCTTGTCGTAGTTATTGTGCTCAGCGGTGTACCAGTACGACATGGCGTTGCCGTGGGTGTCTTCGACGTAGTCGAGGTTCCACCGCCAGGCCTGCATCTTCGCCCGGTCGGCGAACGTGTCGCCGCTGGTGAAGCCGGGCTCGACGGGGTCGTCGCCGAAGACAGGTACGGTCCACACCGAGTTGGTGCGGTCGCTATCAGGGGCGCCGTCGAGCTTGTTCAGGCCGAAGACGTACTTCGTACCGTCACCGGTGATGACCGTCCAGTACTCGCCCTTGCCGTCGATGCCGGTGGTGCCGTCATCGCCGTTGTCGGCACCAGTGGAATGGGTGACGGTGGAGGCGTCGTCGTCCTTCAGGCGCCATACGCCCGTGGTGTCGTCCAAGACCAGCTCGGTGGCCTTGCCGTTCAACACGAGCGAGGCGTTCTCGTACTTCCAGCACAGGTCGTACTTGCCGTCCTGGCCGTCGTCGTCGCAGGAGCCGTACTTGCGCTCGATGTAGGACGAGGTGAGATCGAAGCCCGTGCCGACCTGGCTGCCTTGATTGTTGGTGTTGGCTGTCTGACCGTCGACTGCGCTGGAGTCGTAAGAGATCGACAGGTCCGGCTGAGGGCCGGCCGCCGCGGGCGGCACCCGCAGCGGGTAGGACCAGGTGAACGATCCCGACGAGCCGCCGGCCTCCCATGTCGATGAGGAGGACAGCGGCGTCGCCTTGTAGGTGCCAGCACCGGACTTGGTACCCGCGGCCAGGGCCAGCATCATTGTCTGCCCGCCGGAGGCGAAGCTCATGGGAGCCGCGATGCTGTCCTTCTCGCGGTTGTTGACCGAATCCAGCTCGATGCGCTTGCGGCACTTCGCGGCCGACGGATCCTTCAGGGCGCAGTCGGGCAGGCGCATCAGTTGAAGGCGCCCGGCCCAGTCACCGCCGTAGGCGGAGGCGAAGGCGGAGTAGTCGATGCCGAGCCGGGCCTTGCCGCCGGCGTCGGGACCCGTGAGTTTGAGGACCACGCCCTTGACGCCGAGTTTGGCGGCCGTCTTCTGGTCCAGGATCTCAACAGCAACAGAGTCGGCCGTCTTGCCCTTGCCGGGTGCGGCGACGGTGACGGGCAGCGAGCCCGGCTTGGCCTGGTGGCTTCCCGTACGGGGCACGCTCACCGATGCCTTGCCGGCTGTCGGCCAGGTGACCTTGCGCTGCTG
The DNA here is from genome assembly GCF_044541035.1 of Streptomyces sp. NPDC085866. NCBI lineage: Bacteria > Bacillati > Actinomycetota > Actinomycetes > Kitasatosporales > Streptomycetaceae > Streptomyces > Streptomyces sp. NPDC085866. The sequence continues at coordinate 222,435 of NZ_JBITSQ010000017.1, read as the reverse complement.
GTCGTGGCGGGCTCGGGCGGATGCCACCCGGTCGGCCTCAGCGGCCTGCTTCACCTCGGCCACGGCCTTCTTGTTCACCTTCGCGGTGAACGGCCTGACCTTGGTGGCGTGCGGCGCCTCCAGGTGCGGACGACCCAGCGGGTGTGTGTCCTCGGCGAAAGCGACGGGAGTCAGCAGCCCCGGCACAAGTGCCAGGCCGGTTGCTGCGGCGATACGCCGCAACCAGCGCTCTCTTGGCCCGGACCCGCGGCCTACGGGAGGTCGGGGTATGCCAAAGGGATTCATGATGGGTCTTCCTACGAGGCGCCCGGGGGTGTGCCGGCCGGGCGCGTGCCGTTGGGAGCGAAAAATGCAGAGCATCGAAGCAGGCGGGCGTGGGGGCGGCTGTCCGGGGCGGCCCGCTCGGTGAGCGGGCCGCCCGTCATGGCGGTTGTTCAGGCGCTGTCGGGGCTGTCGAGGACCTGGGAGCGCACCTGGTCGGCGTTCATGGCTCCGGTCCAGATCCTCAAGTCCTGCAGGCCGCCGGGCAGGTAGTTGCCGGTGGTGCCCGCGGTGGTGCCTCGTCCCAGGCTCAGTTCTCCGCTGCCCTGCTGCGGGGTGTTGAAGGTGGCCGTGTCGTCAGCCGGTTGGTCGAGTTCACCGACGTACAGGTGGAGCTTGCCGTAGCGGGTCTCGGTCTTGGTGGCATCGGAGGGGTCGGTCCACTCCCAGTCCTCCTGAGCGTCGAACACGCCGGTGATCTGCACCCACGAGTCGGTGACGGCCACGTCGCCGGCGGGAACTTCCGCGTTCTGGGTCGCCTTGCCGGCCTCGTCCACCGCGGTGCGGGTGAACTTCCATTGGTAGGTGTCTTCGGCGGGCTTGACCACCCACAGGGCCCAGGAGGATTCGCCGCCCATGCGCTGTGCTGCCACCTGGGCCTTGTAGCCGACCGGTTTCGCCTTCAGTGCCTGTGCGTCCAGGCGGACGCTGGCGGAGACGGTGAACGATCCGGTTTCGTCGACCACCGGGCCCGTGGAAGCGGCATACTGGCTGGTGCCGTCCAGGAAGAGGGCGTTGTCGTCCTCGTTCACTGTGGTCCCGCTGGGCGCCAGCTTCATCGACGCCGCCGGGTAGGGCGTGTTCTCCGGGATCTCGCCGCCCTTGGCCGCAGTGGCGTCCCAGTGCGCGACGAGCTCGTTGGCCCGTACGCCGTCCTGCACAAGCTTCGCGTCCTCGACGATCTGATCGGGCGTGAGCGCGTACTGCCATACGGCGACCTCGTCGATGCGGCCACGGAAGTTGTCGCCCCAGACGCCGCCGGCCAGCGAGCGGCCGAACTGCAGACCGGCCGTCGACGTCCACGGCTGGTAGGCGGTGGACAGATCGTTCAGCACCACCGGCTTGCCCTGCGGGCGGCCGTTGACGTACAGCTGGATCGTGTCGTTCGTCTTGTCGGCGTCATCCTTGGTGTCGAAGACGGCCGCCAGGTGCGTCCACACCCTCAGCGGCGGAGGGCCCGCGTCGGCGATCGACCGCAGATACACCGGATTGTCCTTGACATCCCCGGCAGTGCGGTTGAAGACCCACGTCTTGTAGGACGTGGAGTAGTACAGCGTGAACGCCGACCCGTACGTGCCCGGAGCTGAAAGCACCACGCGGTTCTGCGAAGTGTCCGTCAGGTACACCCAGGCCGAGACGGTGAAGGAGTCCTTGGTGTTCACCGCCGGCACGGCGGTGGCGGCATAGCCCGAGCGCAGGGTGTCGTCCGAACCATCATTGAGCCACAACGAGTAGTCGGCATCGCCACGGCGGGCAAGGGTGGACCATCCCGTACCGCCCGTCTGCAGCGTGGCGTCGTGCCGGGTGCCCTCCGTCGCGCTGTCCTTGGCCACCGTCGTCCCGGAGCCGGGTGCCGCGTCGTCGAAATGCCAGCGCCCCACAGCGTCAGGGGCCGGGGCCACCTTGAAAGCGAACTCCGCGGGTGTGCCCCACCGGTTGTGGACGTCCTTGGCCCGCACCGACAGCACCTGAGTTCCCGACAGCCGTGGTGTCACGTTCTTCGCATCAGCCTTGAGGCTGCCCGAGACCGTCTTCGTGGGCGTGGACAGCAGCTTGTACTCGTAGGCGGTGATGTCGGTGTGCCCGGCGTCGTTGATGTCCGCGGCGTTGGGCTGGAAGGTGAACGATCCGGGAACGCCCGGGCCGCCCTTGCCCTCGCAGAGGTTCGCTGTGCACTCCGTGTACGGAGAGCCTGGAGTGATCCGTGGAGCCTTCGGCGCCGACGAGTCGATCTTGAAGTAGCACCAGGGACTGTAGGACGACCACAGGTCGCCACTCTTGCCGTCATAGGACCAGTGCGACTGCGTGCGAGCCCTGTACCGGTACAAGCCCCCATCGGCACGCTCGCTGGTGGCCAGCGTCTCCAGCCTCCCGTCCGGAGCCCAGCCCTTGTCAGGCCTGTATCCAGTCCACACCTGGTGCCAAGGCGAGTCATCACCGCGTTCGACAACTAACTCGGCCTGCAACGCAGCTGCCTGGTCGCCCTTGTGTGGCTGCACCAGCGTCTGCACCATGGCCTGGACCGTCGGAGTCTTGATCGTCGCCACGAGCGGGTTCGACGACGACTTGTAGCACTGGGCCGTGCCCCTCTCGCCTGCAATCACCCCGACGTTCGTGGGCACGCCCGGCTTGTAGGCGAAGACCACCGACAGCTCAGCGCTGTCATCGAACCGCTTCCAGGCCCGCGGGTCACTCTCGTCCTTGGCACGCAGCATCAGCGTGAGCCGGCTGATCTTGCCGTCCGCGAAGGAGCGGACAGTGCTCTTCAAGTTCTCGTCCGACTCGTTCGGGTTGTCTTTGAACTCGACCCACTTGTCGGGCTGGTCGGGGCTACACAGATCGCCGCGGCCCGCCGCAACGTTCTGGTCGCCCATCAGGTCCAGCTGCTTGGGGCCGGGCCACCGGGTGCCCTCCGAGATGTTGTCGGTGCGTACCAGGTCCACCCCGTGCGGGTCGCAGTTGAACGACCACGTCTCATGGGCCCGGAAGGTGGCATCCAGCACGTACTTGCCGGCCAGCTTGGTGGGAGCGAACTCGAAGTACATCCGGTCGACGTAGCCGCCGCCGCAGTAGTAGCCGTCTGCCGAGCCGCACTTGCCGACGCCCTTGTCACCGTCGAACATCCAGAACTTGTCACCGTCGGAGGACAGCTTCGTGCGCTCCGAGACGCCGAGCCCGACCGAGGGGTCAATGTAGACGGGGTAGACGGTGCTTTTGCCGCGCAGCAGCTCGAGGTCGGGGTGCACGGCGACGGCGCCGTCATCGACCTTGACCGGCAGCACAGCGGTGGCATCGCCCTCCCCCGGCTGCGACGGATCGTCCTGCGCTTGGCCGTTCGCGGACACGGGGGTGTCGGTGCGCATCAGTTGGGTCTGGGAGCCTGACTCAGCGTCACCGGCGGAGTCCCACATCTGGCCTGCCGGGCCGCGGAAGACGGCGTTGCCGTCCTCGTCGATGGCTCGCAGGCCCCCACCGGCGCCCGGCGCCACGGACAGACGATCCCCGGATGCGGCGAGCCTGACCTGCTCCAGAGCGGGGTTCTGCGCCGCCTCGGGTGTCTTGACGACCAGGACTTCCCGGTAGCTCTCGGCCGTGGCCGTCAACTGCAGGTCCACACCGTCAAACACGTTCGCATAAGTCGCCGTTGCACCGTCCAGGCTCGGCTCCGGCAGGCTCCCGGACCAGCCCAGGGTGATGGACCGTCCGTCCTTGCCCAGACGGATCATGTCCCAACCCGAGCCACCACCGGAGAACGACAGGTCCACCACAGCACCCTTGGGAGCAACCCGGCCGTCAGCACGACGCTCCAGCACCGGATCGACCGCGCCCCAGCTACCGTCCGCCTCCTTCACCCGCTGCGGCGTCGTGGACTGCGTCAGCGTGAACGAACCGTCCGGATTCGCCTTGGTCGTGGAGTACTCGGTCCGATCCGCCGTCACCTCCACCGGCTCCCCCGACTCCTGCGCCCGCGCAGACAGTGGCCTCACCCAACACCCCGGTATCCGCCGCAGTGGGCGTCGACATCCCCAGCGCTGCGGCAGGTAGCCCAGGCAGCACCGACAGGACGAGCGTGGCCGCGACACCGCCCCAAAGGCAGGCGCGTGCTCTTCGTGCCCTCCTCATCGGCGTCACACGAGCCCTCACAGGCTTCACCGAATCCCCCCGCATATGAATCTTGTAAAGGTCATGCAAAGTAAAGATCCGGCTACCCACAGCAGTCAATTATCTGTGGGGTCGATCACACGACCACTCTGGCGCCACCCTGACCTGCACAGATAAATCCAGCCACCGAACTCGCCTACATAAAACAGGGCATTCACAGAAACATCACGCGGCCCGGACCAGCAGGACTCAGACACCCGCAGCACGCAGACAGGACGTCACCAACAGCACGGGCAGGCCGTACAGCACCCCGCTCCCGACCGACCCAAATCCTGCTCCCGCCGCCAGCGCCCGCACCCCCGCCCCGAGTTGGCCAGTAAGCCGCTCAAACCTCTGCAAACTCCCGCTGCGATGCCTCACTTCAAGGGGGGCTTTGCCCGCATACGTCTTGCCGCCTCGGCCGTCGCTGTCGCCCTGGCCTTTGTGCACCCATGGCTTCCACGGCGACACTGCCGTCCACCAAGACAGCCCGGATGCACCATCAAAGGCCGAATAGCAACGACCCTTTGAGAAGTCCGGGTGGATGATCCGAGGGCGTCCTGTTGGGTGGGCAATCTTCGTCCGGGCTGGTGGACAGCTGATCAGTGTGTCGGGGCTGGGAGGCGAGGGTAGATCGCGGCCGGATCGATGTTGAGGTTGGCGTCAAGCCGCATCGAGCCATTTCCAGCGATCGCTGCGTCGACTAGCGGTTTCGTGGTGATGACGCACGCGACGCTCTCGTAGTGGGTGTTCTTGTGCGACGCCTGGTTATGCGAGATCGGGCTGAGGCGGCAGCAGACGGCGGCTTCGAGCCGCTCGTGGGGTTGCCTACTCATCATGCTCGGGGCTTTTGGCGTAGTGCTGGCTGACCAGCTTCCAGGTCTCGCGATTGCTATCCCAGAAGAGGGTCTCGGCGACACGAGCGGGCGGAAGCCACTGGTGGTTCTGATGTTCGTGCGGGTTGATGCGCACCGTGGTGTCCGATGTGCTGGCGGTGTACAGAGTCTTACTGATGGTCAGCTCGGCGGAGATGACGACAGTTAGGTCTGTGGCGATCTCGATGAGCTGCGTGGCGATGAGCGCCAGCCCGGTCTCCTCTCGGATCTCACGGAGAGCGGCCTCGAGCGGAGCCTCACCGTCTTCGATGCCGCCGGTGATCGGCTGCCAGAAGGCGTCGTGCTTGCCCGGCCGAGCCGGTACGTGGAGGAGGAGGACGTCCTGGTCAGGGCTGGTGATCCAGCACTCGATGCTGTATTCGGTCGTCACAGAGTCCGACCTTATGCGTGCAGGGCCGTGGTCAGGGTGGCTGTGACGTTGTTCAGCGGGTTCTGGCTCAACTTCTGTGACGCGGCTACTCTGAGTGGCATCCGGACACCTTCGAGTCATGCGCGAAGTCGCCCGAAAATGGTCCGTGGACAAGACAGTTGGGCCAACAGTTCGGGGCCGTGGAAGAGGTCGCGCGCTGGCTGAAGGAGTTGTTGTTCCCGTCGATCGCGGACGTCGCGGTGCTGTCGGTGGACGTGAACATCGAGATAGTGCGCGTTGACGCGCAATGCATCGCGAGCGGTGCCCTGTGCCCGGTCTGCGGAGTCTGGTCGAACCGGGTTCATGGTTCCTACCTGCGGTTTCCCGCTGATGTGCTGAGCGGTGGCCGAAGCGTTGTTCTCCATCTGAGGGTCCGTCGGTTCACCTGCGGGAACTCGGGCTGCGCACGCCGTACCTTCGTCGAGCAGATACCCGGCTTGACGCGTCGGCACGGTCAGCGGACCGAGCGGTTGCGCTCCACCCTGGCCGCGGTCGGCCTGGCCCTCGCGGGCCGGGCCGGAGCCCGCATCGCCCGCGTTCTCGGGGTGTCCGTCAGCCGCAGCACGGTGCTCCGGCTGGTCGATGCGCTGCCCGAGCCCGATGTCCCCGCGCCGCGGGTGGTCGGCGTCGACGAGTACGCCACCCGCAAGGGCCGCCACTACGGCACCGTCCTCGTCGACATCGAGACCCGCCGCCCCGTTGATCTGCTGCCGGACTGGGAGGCGTCCAGCCTGGCGGCCTGGCTCGCCGAACGGCCGGGCATTGAGGTCGTCTGCCGCGACCGTGCGCCGTTCTTCGCCGAAGGTGCCTCCGCCGGCGCCCCGCAGGCCGTCCAGGTCGCGGACCGGTGGCACCTCTGGCACAACCTGAGCGAGGCCGCAGAACGGACCGTCGCCCAGCACCGCCGCTGCCTGCGAGCCCTTGTCCCGGCCACCGCCGAACCCGAGCCTGAGCCCGCCCCGGAAGAAGAACCGTCCGGTTCGCCATGGCCGACCGGGCACCGGTTCGCCGACCGCATCAGGTCCCGGCACGCCGCCGTTCACGGCACTCCTGGAGGCAGGACAGCCTGCGTTCGGTCCAGCGGCAGCTCGGCATGGCCTGACACACCGTCAAACGGTTTGCCGATGCTGCGAAGCCGGAGGACCTGTTCACCGGCCAGTGGCAGCACCGGACCTCGGTACTCGACGATTATAAGCCCTACCTGGACGACCGCTGGAACGAGGGCTTCACCAACGCCTGGAAGCTGTGGGAGGAGATCGTGCCGCTCGGCTACAAGGGCAGCCACCAGCGCGTTCGCGCCTACCTGTACAAGAAGCGCACCTCACCGCGACCGGTGACCGCCCGGCCGCCGTCGCCCCGAACGGTCTCCGGATGGATCCTCAGACGCCCGGAAACCCTCACCGAGCCCGAACAACTCCAGCTCAAGACCGTCCGCACCCAGTGCCCCGAACTCGACGCACTCACCCGACACATCCGGTCCTTCGCGGTCATGCTCACCGACCGCCAAGGCGAGCGTCTCCCGGACTGGCTCGACGCCGTCCGACAGGACGACCTGCCCAGCTGCCACACCCTCGCTGCTGGCATCGACGCGACCTCGACGCCATCACCGCCGGACTCACTCTGTCTTGGAGTTCAGGTGCGGTCGAAGGTCATGTCAACCGGATCAAGATGCTCAAGCGCCAGATGTTCGGGCGGGCAGGCTTCCAACTTCTCCGCAAACGCGTCCTACTGGCATGACGGAGGGTCGCCGCGTCAAGGGCGACGAGCCAGAGTCTTCGACGCGAACAAGACCGATGGGGTCAGGTGTCGGCGCATTCGTCGATGACGGCGCAGGCGAGGCGGATGCCGCCCAGGTAGGTGGAGATGCCGTCATCGCCGTGCATGTGGGGCGCGTCCTGGAACCACTGCCGCCACAGGCCGCCCTCCTGGAGGAAACGGCTGGCCCGGTCGCTGTGCAGGACGGAGTCGGTGTACGCCAGGGCGCCCATGGCTGTCGGCTGATCGTAGGCGAGGTCGGGCCGATGCAGGTAGCGATCCAGGTAAGCGGCGAGCAGGTCGGCGTCCCGCGTGGTGCCGAAACTCGCCAACGCCACGCAGTAGGCCCCACCCGCGCAGCAGACCTCGCTCTCCAGCAGCAGTGCTCCCAGACGCTCGCGGAAGTGGTCACGGCGCGAGACGGCGGCGAGCCATGCCGCGGTGCGCCGCTCGCGCCAGCTGCCCTCGAAGAGGATGGTGAGCTCGGCGTCGGTAACAGCCCTCGCATCAGCGGCCAGGGCATGAACGAACGGCTCGTACTCCTCGCGCGACATGCGAAGTACCGCTCCGCCAAGCTTCAGGTAGCGGCGCGCAGGGAGGCAATAGCGGCGGTACAGGGCCTGTATCTCGGGGTCGTAGCGGATCACCACCCCATCCTCTCGCGACGAGCACGCAGCTGAGGGCGCGGGCGGAATACGCCTGCGGTGGCCCCGAGACGGGTGGGACGCCACCTGGGACCCAGGTCGGGTGAGCAGGGTTTCGACAGCACGCAGCGTCACTGCTCCACAGAAGATGAGCCAGAGCCCGTTCTCATGGACAAAGCCACATGGCGGTGACTCGGGGCCGGGCCGATCTCGTGCTGCCCGTCAATCCAGGTAAGGCTCGAAGTCCCAGTAGGGGCGGGTGCGCTGGCGGGCGGAGACGGTGTGCGGGTGCTGGGCGCCCAGAGTGCGGGTGAGCCCGAGCAGAGCGTCCTCCTCCAGCTTTCCCGCCTCCTCGCGTTCACGGCCGGCCCGCAGGTCCGCGGCGAGCGCCACCTGGCAGGAGAGGGTGAGCGGGTGCTCCTGCCCGAGCGTGTGCCGGGCCCGGCGCAGGGTGTCCCGGCTCAGCTCGACGGCGTCGGCGATCCGGCCGTTCAGGTTGCAGGCGCTGGCCGCGTTGAGGGCGCAGCCGAGGACCCAGGGGTGGTCGGCACCGAGGGTGGCGGTGAGGCCCACGAAGGACGTCTCGAGCGTCGACATGGCCTCGACGCGTTCACCGGCGACCTGCATGACGAGCCCGGAGTTGGAGAGCATGCCGGTGGCTACAGGGTGGGAGGGTCCGAGGAGGGCTCGGTAGCCGGCCTCGGCCTCGTCGATCAGCTCCCGTGCCTGCGAGAGATCGCCGTGTTCCCGCAGGTAGCTGCCGTAGTTGGTGATGAGGGCCAGGGTGCGGTAGTGCTCGCGGCCGTGCACCTCGGCTACCTGGTCGAGGAGACTTGCCATCTCGGGCCCCACGTCCTGCCTCTGGCCGCCTTCGCGACGGCGGCACATGACCAGCAGTCCGCGGGCCGACAGGGTCTGCGGATGCCGTGGGCCCAGCACCTGAACATGGAGGCGGGCCACCGGCTCCTGGCGGGCGAGCGCATCGCGGTAACGGCCCAGTAGGCGCAGGTCGTTGGTAAGGGCGTTGCCCGAACGGAGGGTGTCCATGTGCCTCGCACGCAAGACGCTCTCCTGGCGGGCAAGAGTCTCCAGATCGAGTTCGCACGCCTCGGCGTACCTGCCGAGAAGTCGCAGACCGACACCGAGGTCGTGCTGGGCGGCCATCGTGGTGAGCTCATCCAGGCCGAGCAGCCGTCGCATGCCATCGAGGACCTCACGCTGAATCTCATGGGCCTCCTGGTACCGCCCCAGGAGACGGAGGCTGTTGGCCATGGCTCCCTCGGTGTTGAACTCGCCGAGCTCGTTGCGCTGGTCGGCGGCCCTCAGCCTCTGCAAGACGCCGCGGTCGTGGTCGTACGCCTCACGGAACCGGCCGCTCGCCCGCATGATGTTGCTCTCCTGCATGGTCAGGTCGAGCATGGGCGGGTCCAGCGGGTCCATGGTCCGGGACCAGCGGTCACGGACGCGAGGGGCGAGGTCCAGGCCACTCTGGTACTCCCCGCTGCGGAAGCAGTAGCGCAGGCAGTTCAGGACGGTCTCCTGGACCCGGGGCTGGGCGCTGCTCAGCGCGCCCGAGGGCTCCAGGTGGGGCAGCAGCTCCGCGTACCGGGGCCAGTTACGGCTGTCGAGGGGGTTGCCAGGGTCGGCATGGGCCAGCAGGGTGCGGACTGCCTGGCGGTGCACAACTCGGCTGTCCTCACTGGTCAGCTTGGAGACGATGTCGTGGACCAGCCGGTGTATGTGCACCGACTCCTGGTACGGGCCCATCTCGGCGCCATCCGGTCCGCGGGTTTCGCGGGTAAGCACCGAGTAGTTGACCAGCGCGTCCAGTGCCAGGGTCCAGGCTCGCGAGTCGGTGGCCATCCATCGCAGTTCCTCGGGGAGTTCGGCCTGTGGGCAGGAACGGATGAGACCGAGGGGAATGCAGCCCGGCGCGAAGGCCGTGCACAGGCTGAGGACATCGACGGCCTGGGGCTGGACGCGGCTGAGCTGGTTGAGCAGTACCGACCAGGATGTCATGGACGACTGCGGGAATCCGTCGCCGGCGGCGGGAGCGTCGACCGTGGAAAGCCCACGCTCTCGGACCATGCGCAGGTACTCGGGCGCTTCCATGCCCGACCCGCCGAGCCAGCCGGCGGCTTGCACCAGCGGCAGTGGGATGTCTTCGCACTCGGCCGCCACCTCGTCGGCCTGCTCGGCGGTGATGTGCGGGGCTCGGCGCATCAGATAGGCGGTGGACTCAACACGATGGAAGGCCGGAACATCCAAGATGTCGGTATCTTTGCTCCAGGCCCGGTTACGCGAGGTGATCAGGACGTGGCCGGGGCCCTGTGGAAGCAGCGCGTTGATGCCATCGGTGTCTTCCCAACCATCGAAGATCAGCAGCCAGTTGGCGTACGGCTCCCCGCGCCGCAGTGCGTTGCGGACCGCGCGGATGCGCTCGCCCAGCTCGCTGCCGATCCGCAGGCCGAGTCCCACGGCGAGTTCGCCGAGCCGGTCGCGCAGGATGTTGCGGTCCTCGGAGTTGACCCACCACACCAGGTCGTAGTCCGTACTGAAGCGGTACGCGTACTCGGCTGCCAGCTGGGTCTTTCCGATGCCGGACATGCCCAACAGGGTGCAGACCGCAGCACCACGCTCGGCGTCGGCAAGCCGCTGGTGGAGGGTGGTGAGCAGGTCGTCGCGGCCGGTGAACCGCGGGTTCCGGCGCGGGACCTCGCCCCAGATCTCGCAGCGGGTCTCGGGGTAGCGGGCTCGGCCCGCGGACGGCCTCGGGACGCGCTGGCGCTCCAGGCCGAGTCGGCTCAGCAGGCGCTCCTCGGCGGCCTCCTCGCTCAGTCCCCACAGGCTGGCCGGTTCCAGGACTGCGGTGGCCGGGAGCAGGGGCCGGTTGGTGAGGTTGACGGCGGCAAAGCGGTCGGCGTGTGCGGCGATGAAGCCGCTCAGCGCTTCGTTCCAATCACCCGCGGGGCGCGGGCCGAGGCTGAAGAACCAGTCATCGAGGACCAGCAGCACCTGCCCGCCGGACAGCAGCAGGTCACCGAGAGAGTCATCCAACGACGCCTCACGCGGAGGGTCCCAGCGCTGAAGCGCTGCCCGGTGGCCGTGGCGCTCCAGGCACTGCGCGATCCACGCCGCCCAGGCCTGGTGATGACCGGCGTAGACGATCAAGACACTCGCGGCCGCGCCCGCAGGGCTCGGACGCGTGCGGTGGGGGGTGAACGCGACAGTGTGGTCGAATGCCTTCCTGACCAATGTCCTCACATGTGTGGGCTCGAAATCGTGCGGTGGGGACGGGGCGGCCGGCTTGGGGTCTTCGGCGCGTTCACGATAGGCCCTGTTGCGGGCAAGGATCAGCTGGCCTGCGGTGTTTCGGGTGCGGCGCTGCGGACGGGGTCGCTGCTTGGCTCTGAGAGACGCTGCGACTTCGTTGTAGATGGTGTCGAGGCTGAGGTGGGGCCCTTCGCCCGTGATCCCGTGCTGGAGGGTGGTGAGAAGTTCGGCTGTGAATGCGGTGTGGCGTTCACCGGGTATGGCCAGTGCGGTCTTGGTCTCACCGGCAGCGGCGATCACATAGGTACCTTCGATCGCCGCCTCGTCGGCCAACGCTGTCGCGGGGTCGCTGCTGCCCATCCGGCCCAGAGCGCGTCCGCTGTAACAGCAGTCCAGGACGACGACGTGCCGCTCGGCGCGGGTTCTGGCCATCTCCTCGCCGATCACTCCGTATGGGACGGCGGTGTATGAGGCTCTCTGTTGGTCCGAGCCTGTCAGCGCAAGATGGAGTTCCGCAGCCTGCCGGGCGAGCAACCCGTGTCCGGCGTAGTACACCAGGAGTGTGTCTGTGGCTTCTGTGGCAGCGTGAACGATCGGGTCGATCATCTGCGCCGGAGTGTCCGGATCAGCGACGACGACGCAGTTCTGTGCGGGTAAACCCAGCACGTCTGGAGAGCACAAGACCTCAGCGAGCGCTTCGAGGTTGGCGGCGACTGCGGGAAGGTTCTGCAGTGAGCCGGTGTAGTGGCTGGTCCCGATGAGCACCGCACGGGATGCGGTGGGGTTGGGAACGGCGTTCACTCCTCGAGCGCCCTGAGAACTCGGGCGACGGCGTCCGGGTCGCCACCGTCAAGGGTGATCCTCACACCATCACGCTCGACGGACAGTGAGCAGGGCTGCCTGCGGGTGCCGCGCCAGGCGGCGTAGGCGAGGCCGAAGTTCAAGATCTGAAAATTAGTGTCGATCACTAGCTTCACGACATCGAGAGCTCCCCCCATCTCGCCCTCACCTGCGGCTGAAGCCTCCATGGAGATCACCGCATGGCGACGGATGTCTGGCTCGTCTTGCAGCCATTGATAGAAGGAAAGGAGGTCCTCTTCCGCGTCGTCCGCGCTAATCCAAATCACACTAGACACGAGCCCCCCTCTTCACGGCCGACGATTGGCAAGATAGCGCATATCCGGACAGCTTATGGGCCGTATGAGGGGCATCTTGCGGGGATACCGGCGACGCGTTGGGCATCAACCTGCAGTTGACGGAGCAAGGAGAGGGTGAGGTCGGCGATCCGCAGTACAGCGAGCACATGCCGCGGATGGACCAGTTCAAGCATCTGCAGCCAGGTGGTCATGGGAGGTACCCTCGGTCGATGGCCGACGGCCGATACCGCCAGCGCATGACCTCGATGAAGCACGGTCCTGGGGGTTTCCTGCGATCCCGTACAGGCCGCAACGGGCGTCGCCAGTGTTCCCGTCATGGTGGTGAACCGAACCGAACCCGGGCGCATACGACGACGCGACGAACCCCCCGTGCTCAGCCGAGACCGAGGCTACTGAGCGCGGTGGTCCAGTCGGTGACGATGGCGTGCTGAGCGGCGGCCAGGGAGACCTTGCCGTTGCAGACCGCGGTGTGGAGCTTCGTCTCCACCGGGTCCTTCTTGTTGTTCACACCCGCTCCCGGCCTGTGGCCGGGGTCCGCGGGCTCCACCCACAAGTTGCGGTAGTCGTTGGGATCGCCTCCGAGCTGAAGACTGATCAGGTGGTCGTACTCCGCGTCCCCGAGGCGGCCGGTGTAGCCGTAGGAGGCGGCGTTCAGCGCTTTCTCCTTGCGGGTGATGGACTCCGGCGGCCGGATGTCCCCGGTGTAGCCGCCCTTGCGGCAGATCGTCGACTTCAGATTCGTCTGGGTGACAGCCGGGGAGATCGCGCCCGGCGTGCACTTGGGGTCCTCCAGCGGCTCCCCGTTCTCGTATCGGTAGTGGCAGCTGCCCGCCGGCGGCTGCTGCTGCACCGTGTATGTCGTCTGCGGCCCGGCACCCACCGCGATGCCCTGCCCCGACGAAGCTGTGGGCGTGGCGGCACCCGACGGCCCGGCCGCTGGACTCCCGTTCTTCCCGGATCCCTCCGAGCCGGAGAGCGAACCGGACGAACAGCCCGCCAGCAGCAGGCAGGAGAGCAGCACCGACGGCACGGCGCGGCGGATGGAACCCATGACGACCTCTCACGATGGCGTGACACCCGGGCATATACTCCCCCACCCGAGTACCGTCCTACCACGCAGGGCCGGGCGCGAAAGCGCAGGTGCGTATCGGGTGCGGAGAGCCGATCCGACGAGATGTCCCGCGAGGGCCGTCTCCTACGCCTGAGGCGACCGCTGTGCCATGCCTTCAGGAGACGTGCTTGCTGCGAAGAATGCAGGAACGCGTGCCTGTGATCGGACCTCGAAGATCCGAAACCTACGCCCTGGCGTGGATCACAAAGGGGTGGCGATCCCGAACACACAGCGGAGTTGAGCCATGTCGTACCGGTCCCCGCTCGGTCGCTGATGCTTCTGGTGGAAGTAGACCTGTTGCTCAGCGGGCACACACGGGACCGTCGTTTCGTTGTTGGTGCCGGTCACAAACTCTGGTCTGCTCGCCGGCCAGAGCATCGATCACCCAGCCCCCACCGATCCAGGCCCTGACCGAAAGCTCCGCAAGGACCTGTACTGCACCGCACACAACTCGCGCTCCACACCGGTCTCGTTCGATGCGGCCAGGGCGCCACCAGCAGGTCACGCCGGAGTCGAGGCGTCTTCTGGGCAGGTACTTCCCCGGGATCACCCCATACCGCCCAGTAAGTGGTTCAAACGGCTATAGGATCCCGCTGCACTTGCTCCACATCAAGAGGGGGTTTCCTTTGCGCGCACGTCTTGCTGCCTCGGTCGTCGCTGTTGCCCTGGCCGGTGTCTTCTTCAGCGCACCGACTGCTTCGGCGGCGACTCTGCCGTCCACCAACACAGCCCACCACTGCATCCACCACACCACCGGGGTGTGCGGCTGGACGCACCATCAAAGGCCGAAGGACAAGTACGAGACGGCGGAGTGCAAGGACGCTTCCCTGTCGTACTCGCGGCACTCCCAGGGCACCTGCTCGCACCACCACGGCGTGAGGTACTGGTTCAAGTAGACCGCCTCAACGCAGGTCGCCTCCTCCGCGCCCAGAGAAGGCGACCTGCCTGGACTCACCGGGCGCAGCAGATCACGACATCATCCGGCACCAGCTTTTCACTGTCACCGAGGCGTGCGACGTCGCGGAAGAGGTGTGAGCCACGAGGACATTTGGAAGCCCGAGGCCTCGCCCTAGCCGAGCGGTTCGCCAGAGACGACCCCCGACGGGGTACGGGATTTCGGGTTGCCCGGGAGAAACGCAGCCGCGCCGCTCGACCCCCATGCCGATCGTGATCGCTGGTGCGGCAACGTGATCCGCCCTTGCCATCGAGATCAGGGGTGCCCAAACAGCGGTCGGCTCGTCGTTGTAACGGAGCGCATGTCGCGCGCCCGCGTCCTACCAATCGGTTAGATCCATCAGCACGTCACAGTGCGGGTCCTCTTCAGCCGACCTTATGTACTGCTCTTCCCCCAGCAGGGAAGGAATCGAACCGACCAGCGCTGTCAGTGGACCGGTAAGACTGATGTCCACCCCTGTGATCCCGGGGCGGGCGTCGGAGTGAACGTACAGGCGCATCACCCCCTGCTCGCGCATCAGGAAGCCGATCAGGAACGGTTCCTCCTCGTCCGCGGGCGGCGGTGCGGCCAGCGACCGCAGAACCGCGAGCGCCAGGTCCCCCTCCAGCTCCTCGAAGGCGCCGATCTTCTCGGGACGCAGCCGGATGAGCGTCATTCCCATGACCTCGTCCACATCGCTGCTGCTGTAGAACTGAGGGCCCGACAGCACCGACCGCAAGAACGCCGACACCATCCCGGGTGCCACTGCGCTCACGGGGATCTCGTAGATGAAGCTCATGCCCGTCTCATCATCCCCGGCCCGCACCGCAACCCTTGCCGCACCTGCCACCGGCAAAACGCCGAGCAGGCGGCATCCCTCCGACAGCGGGGCGTTCAGGTAGTACGCGAGCGCGCGGCAGACGTCTGCCTGGTAGTCGCGGTCTTCGGGATCTGTCATCTGTTCATCCAGTCGGGGCACTTGTTGCGGGGCTGGTTGTGGCAGAACGCGTTGAAGACGCCGATCTTCTGTCCTCGGCCGGCGTCATACCGACCGTCCTTGGTTTTCTGCGTGTACTGGACGTAGACGGTGTATTTGACCTGACGCGGACGCGGACCGGTCTCGAAAGCGACGCCATCGTATTCCAGACGTCCGTGATGGTCGTCATGGTCCACATTTCCCTGAATGGCGTCGTTGATGATCTCACACGTGCGGATGTTGTGACGCGAGTAGAAGTGGTACCAGCCGAGTTCGGAGTTCCCCCTCCGGGTGACAACGTGCCTCCCATCCGGGTCGGTCTGCTGGCAC
Source organism: Streptomyces sp. NPDC085866 (assembly GCF_044541035.1). Classification (NCBI taxonomy): domain Bacteria; kingdom Bacillati; phylum Actinomycetota; class Actinomycetes; order Kitasatosporales; family Streptomycetaceae; genus Streptomyces; species Streptomyces sp. NPDC085866. Next base: position 206,768 of record NZ_JBITSQ010000017.1, on the reverse strand, counting down.
TTGACTCTCTTGTCCCACGGATGCGGATCAGCGGGAAACGGACGTTTCGAGGCGGCATGAGCACTGCCGGACAGCATGGTGGCCACAGCCACAGCGGCGGCCGCGATCGCGGTGATCTTCCTCAAGTTGTACCCCCTGTGTTGATCACGTCAGAGAAGGCGGACGGGGCGGTCAACTCCCGTATGGCTCCATCGTGTTGACGGAATACAAGCAGCTTCGACGCACAGATTGCATCCCACTTTGATCGCTTTCAGCCAAGGATGGGCAGGCGGCGTCTGGACAGCGACCGACGAGCAGCCAAGGATGGGCAGGCGGCGTCTGGACAGCGACCGACGAGCAGCCATCAGGCGCAGCAACATCCCGCTCGCCGGTGACACCAGGGCCCTTGATGGCGAATGGAAGCGGCACTGCAGGGAGCGGTGCCGTACCTGGCTGGCTCGCCGCCCGCAACAACACCCTGCCGGCGCCGCTGCCACGCTGTGCGAGATCCTGCAGGAGTGGGACAGCACCCGGCCCGGCTGCATCTCAGGGAGCGCGCCCTGATCGCGGTCTCCGCCGCCTCCAACCGGTCCAAGGCCGACCGGGACCCGAGCACCTGGCTGCCCCCGTACGCCGGCTACTGGTGCACCTACCTCACCAAGTGGGTCGCGACAAAACCCGCTACCAGCTCACCATCGACCCCACCGAGCAGACCGCCCTCGCCGAACGCCTCGCCGCCTGCCCCGACCAGCCCATCACCGTCACCCTCGCCCGGTAGACGGACGTCGACCGGGGCCGCCCCATTGGGCAGCGCAGGCGGGCAGCTGTGGGGGCTGACCTGGGCTGACATGCGATAGGGGGATGCGTGAGCGTACGGGAGTCTCTCGTCGACCGGTGGTCGGAAGCCGTGTGGTGGGACTACGTGATCACCCTTGTGCTGCTGTCGGGGCATGTGGCCGCAGTGCGGGCCACAGGACGAGGCGACTGGCTGGCCTGGATCGATTCCGAACCGCGTGTCTCCCTGTACGGGACCGCTGCCGGGGTCGTCTCCGCCATCGGCGGGTTGAGCTCGATTGCGATCTCCATCTACCTGTCCAGCAACGGCGAACGCATCCGTGCGGTGCGCCGGCACTATCAGCAGGAGTTGCGTCGCAACTGGAAGGCCCTGCTGACCGCCACCGCACTCATCTGCATGGGGTGCCTCGCCGCCCAGGGCCTGGACAACAAGGCCGATACGCATTCGGCGCGCTATCTCTTCGAGGCGGTCATGGCGCTGGCCGTGGTGAGGTTCCTGCGCATGCTCTGGCTCCTCGACAACATGATGACGGTCAACGACCGCGACCAGAGCGAGCCCCCTGCCCAGCCGGCTCCACGGTTCGATCCCGGATGGCGCCGACACCGGCGCAGCCCGTCGGCGTGAGCGGCCGGGTACGAGCGGCTCTCGATTCAGTAGCTCAAGTCCAGGCAGTCGATGTCCTGGATCTCAACGTCCGAGAGTTCCAGGACACGGCCTCCGCCGTCTTGAAAGTAGATCTCCTTGAACCCGTCGGCGATGATCTGCCGCATGCGGAGCGGCATGTGGTGATCCTGGATTGCTGTTACAGCGGTCGGGCGCTCGGCCGGATGAGCGGGGGACAGGGTTGGCGGATCATGCTGTGGTGGAGGGCAGTTTCTTGCTGGCCGCCGCGGCCGAGACCCGCACGGCCAGCGCGCAGCGGCGGCAGGGGGAGGCGCTGGCGTCATCCTGCTGATACTCCTGGTGCTGGCCCTCCTGGGCGGCGGGGGCACCCACTCCAAGGGAACCCCCGGCAAGACGCCTCCGGCCAGCTCGCACACCGCCCACCACTTACCCCGGTAGCCAGACCTCAGGGCCCCGGACGACACACCGTCCGGGGCCCTGTCGCGTATCGACCCTGCGGGCTGCAGAACGCCCTGTCCAAGAACCGATCGGCTGAACAAGCCAGGGACGCCGCGTTGTCTGGCATCCCTGTCGGTCGTGTTCATGAAGGGGAAGGGTGCTCAGCTGGCGTCGGCCTGAGAACAGAGCCGGGCAGCGCGGGCGCGGACGTCTGCGGCCTGTTCGGCGGCGTCGGGCCGACCATCTTCGGCGGCGATGCGCTCCAACAGTGCGGCCTTGCGGTCGTAGACCGCGGCCCGTTCGGCGGGGCCGGCGTCGTGTGAGGTCAGGTGCTGGATGGCGGCCAGGACCTGGTGCCCATGCGTTTGTGCGGCAAGTGTTCACGCGTCCGAGTTCCGCAGTGTGCCGTGTCAGTGCCCGGCCGCATCATGGTCGTGAGGCCGGGGACCATTGGGGAGGGGCCCAGTGCAGTTGACTGCCGATCACGCCGAGTGGGGGCGGCTGGACGTCACCTTGGACGACCTGGGCTGTGGCAGATCGTGGGAGGAGATCCACCGGGTGCGTGGTGTGGAGCTGACGTGCCCGGAGTGCGGCAGCCAGGTCCACGCCCGTCTCTCCAAGCTGGACACCCGGCACTTCTACCACCGCACCAAGCCGGCGTCGTGCTCGCTGGCGAACGAGTCGCTGGAGCATCACCTGCTCAAGTTGGAGCTGGTGACCTGTGCGCGTGCCGCGGGCTTCCGGGCCGAACTGGAGGTCGCCGCACCCACTGGAGAATGGCGGGCGGATGTGATGGTCTTCAGCCCGGACGGTGCCCGGTTGATGGCGCTGGAGGCGCAGCTGTCGCCCATCACCGTGGAGGACATCGCGGCACGCACCGGTCTGTACGAGCGGGACGGGGTGCGGGTGTGCTGGTTCGGCTTCCGGCCGCGCCCCTGGGTGGGTGCCGTGCCCACGCTCCTGGTTCAGGCTCCCGAGGAACGCGGGCAGGAGTGGATGGTGACCGCCGGCCTGGCTCGCTTATCCACGCGGCCAATGCGCTGGTCGCCGGTCGGTACATCGCTGAGCGACGCGGTGTCGTGGATGCTGACAGGCCGGATCGTGCCGCACGAGCCCCTGTCCAGCGCCCGACGGGTCACCGACGAAGGCAACTGGTACGAGTGGGCAGAGGGCTGGACCAGGTCCTGGAACGACGTGTGGCGTCTGTGGTGGACGGCCCCCGCCTACGCGGCCTTGGAAGCCGAGTGCGCCCGGGAAGAGGCGGAGGCCAGGCGCCGGCGGCAGGCGGAGGAGAAGGACGCGGCGCGGCGGCAGGCGACCGAGGAGAAGGAGAAGGCCAGGAAGAAGGCGGCCAAGGACCACGCGTATGCCGCGTTCTGGGGTCGCACGGGCCTGAACCAGCAGCAGTGGAGGTACTTCCGGGCCATTGCCGAGCTGTTCTTCGACCGGAACCTGATCTTCGGCGCGCCGGATTCCCGGTACGGCGACGGCAGGCCGGTCTATGAACGCGGCGGTCCCGATGGCAAGCAGTGGACGCTGGTCGGAGTCGCCTGTCCGGACCCGAGCCGGCTGAGGGCCTGGGCGGAAGAACTGGCCCTGCTGGTCCCCTCCCACAGCGAACTCGACACCCTCGCCGGCCGGGCGTGGGCGCCGTTCCAGGTCTACGTCCTCAACCCGGACACTGGCGAGATGGACCAGGAACGCGTGCTGCCGACGACCGCCACCCCGTAGCCCGACGCCCCTCTGGAGGGCTGACGCCGATGTTCCTCAACCCCTGTTCATGAACCGATCGGTTCTTGAACAGCGGGACGTGAACGTCGACATGCACGCCTGGGAGCGGCTTTCATTGTCCAAAAAGGGTGTTCAATAATTCGGAGCGTCCAACAACGTGTCAGGGCCCTTTTCTGTACGGTGCAGAGCATGACGACGACTCCTGCAGAGTGGGCGGACGCCGACAGCGCTCTGGATGCCCTCCCCGCCAACCCATCCGGTGCCCGGGTCGGATACGCACGCGTGTCCACGAAGGGGCAGCTGCTTGATCGACAGATCGCGGCACTGACCGCGGCCGGCTGCGCGCGGGTCTTCGCCGACAAGAAGTCGGGCAAGAACGCGGAACGCGAGGAACTGTGGAAGTGCCTCGACTACCTGCGACCCGGCGACACCCTCGTGGTGCCTTCCCTTGATCGTCTCGGCCGCTCGATCCAAGACCTGATCGCCATCGTGTCCGGCCTGCGCAAGCGGGACATCGGCTTCCAGTCGCTCCACGAAGCGCTCGACACCACCACCCCAGGCGGGAGGTTGGTGTTCCACGTGTTCGCGGCGCTGGCGGAGTTCATCCGCGAGCTCATCGTGCAGGGCACACACGAGGGCCTAGAGGCGGCCCGCGCCCGTGGGGAGCGCATCGGGCGGCCGCCGGCGATGACCGCCGAGCAGATCCGCCACGCCCGGGCCCTCCTCGCACAGCCGGATAACACGGTGACCTCGATCGCGAAGCTCCTCGGGGTCTCCCGCACAACCCTGTACAAGTACGTGCCCGAACTGGCGACGGGGCGCGACTCCCTAGTAGGGAACGAGCCTCACCCGGGATTGCCGGCGCCACGCTAACGGTGATTGATGTCTACATGTGAGGGTTGCCGCCTCATCCAAGACGTGCCTTCGAAATGGGCAAGTCCGACAAATCATCATCTACATATGCAGACCGTGTAAAGATCGCTTTATGGAGCGCTTGGCAAGCAGCACAGAGTGGGCGCTGGTTGGCACGAACATCGCAGTGGCGGTAGGCACGATCGGAGTCGCGGCCACTGCCGGATGGGTCGCCATTCGCGACAGTCGGCAACGGGATGTCGAACGGCAGGAGCGCGAGGCAGCGCAGGCCCGGCTGGTCACCTCTCAATGGGTCTACGCCCCCGCAGTACCTGCCAAGAGTCAGCCCGAACGACTCGAATTTCGGGTCTTCAATGGAAGCGGCATGCCGGTGCTGCAGGTCAAAGTCGCGGCGTTGCAGTACAGGAAGCAAGGGGGCTCAGGAAGCATCACCCCCGTACCCCGCGACTATCCGACCAGCGACACCGTCCAGCCTGGCGATACCTGGTCATGGAAGGTTCCCAAGGATCTGCGTGATCTCATGCGTGAGTCGCTTCAGCAGGGTGAGCTACCAGTAGCTACCTTCGTGATCACGGATGTATCAGGGCTCCGGTGGGTGCGCACAGACAACCGCGAACTAGTACGCGTCTCTGCGCTCGCTGAAGAGCCCACCACAGGGCTGATGACTCGGCTACGCAAAGCATTTCGCCTACCGCGCGCATAGGTGCTGGTGGCGCGGCATGTAGGCCGGATCCCTCCGTCACGGGTCGCCGACGGGGCAGAGTCCGTGAGGGGCGCCAGCCGAGCTGGCGCCCCTCACCGCATCCGACAGGCCCGGGTACGTCACGCCCGCGGGTCGGGGTCGGGCGTCTGGTCGTCCTTCCGCCCCTGGGTGAACCACAGAATCCGAACCATCTCCGTCGCCGCTCGGCGCCGTGCCGGCTTCTTCGCGTACACCGCAGTGAGCGACAGCAGGACGATCAGCAGCAGGTAGAGCAACGCGACCGCGAGCAGGGCCCATACGAGCAACGGAACCCGGGCGAGGAACGGCAGAAACGCCGTCACGGCGACCCCCATCAAGTGCCAGAGCAATCTCCGCACTGACGGGGCGGCTTACCGCAGCAGACAGCGCCCGATCCGGCGATCTTGGATCGTCGGCCGGTTCACCCTCCGGCGGAGCAGTCTTGGGCGGAGGGGTCCGTCGCTGCGTACTCTCCGGCGGTCATGAGCCGCCAGCCGGGCGGTCCCGGTCGAGAGCTGCTTCAAGGGTGCCATACCGCGGCGTGAAACTTCGGCGACCGTGGCAGTGCGCCTCAGCGATAACTGTGACGCCGTAGGAGCCTACCGGGGCCCGAGTCTCTGAGGTCGTGTCACGTCCTCGGCATCCCCTGCAGAGGTGCCGTTGGACATGCTCGACCCATTGCAGGAACTCGGCCACTTCTCCTATCTGCGGTTCGCCTCCGTGTACCGGGCGTTCGACTCGCTTGAGGACTTCGAGACTGCCCCCGAGCCGGGGCTTGCGGGGCCAACACCTCGGTGGCCCACGGTTCCACTGCCCAGTTCACGCGTGGCTCCGTCACGCTCAGACAAGGAAGTGAAATGTCTGCACCCACGCCTCCCCCTGGGGAGCCGCAGCCTCAGGGCCCCGCGGTCTGGCCGCTGCTGATCCTGGTCTTGGCGCTCGTGTTCCTGATCGTCTTCGTCGGGCTCGCCTACCTGACGTGGAGCCATCCGTCCCTGGGCACGCCTCTGGGAACGGCGTTCATGGGCGTGTCCCTGCTCGTTACGCTCGCCATCGCCTTGGCCCGGCGATAGCACTGTGAGCGGTCGCCCTGGTCGACTCCGGCGTCAGGCGATCGAGTGAGGCGCCTCGTCGGCGCGGCCGCCAGCTCCGAGGGTTCGCCGCGGGGCCGGGACCGCGGCCGTGTGGGTGCCGAGTACGCCGCGGGCCCGCAGCTCGTCCAGGTCGGGGAGACGGACTCCGAGGAGGGAGTCGAGCAGGTCGGCCTGGGCGGCACGGATGCTGTGCGAGGCCTGGGGGCCGGCGCCAAGGATGCGGCGGGCTGTCACGCGGTCATCGTAGGCGGCGCTTCAACTGCTTCAGCATGTAGCCCAGATATGGGGAGGTTATCCGGGAACCATGACAGGCGGGCCGCGGCGGTCGCCCCGGGAGGACGGGCACCGCAACCGGCGGCGGGCGGGGGAGTGTCTCAAGAGGATGTGACCGCACATCTGCCCCGGCGCCAAACGGAGCGGCGCGGCCTGCGCCTGTGGCCGGTCGGCCCCGTCCTCGCCCTCACCTTCACCGCGGCCATCCTGGTGGCCGCCGCCGTGTTCTACACCGGATGGGACCTGCTCAGCGCCCGGGGACTCAAGCCCGAGCACCGCATCGACTCCAAGACCCTGTTCGACCTGGTCAAGCTGTCCTTCGGCGTGGTCGCCGGAGCCGGCGCCTTGGTCGCCCTGGTGGTCGCCTACCGGCGCCAGCGCGTCGACGAGGACGGCGCCCTGCGCGAAGCCACCCGCCTGCACACCGAACGCTCCACCACCGCCGTCGGCCAACTCGGCGACGGCTCCCCCGCCGTGCGCCTGGGCGGGGTGCACGCCCTGGCCGGCCTCGCCGACGACGCCCCCACCCGCCCCCTGCGCCAGACCTGCATCGACGTCCTGTGCGCCTACCTCCGCCTGCCCTACACCGCCGAACCCGACCTGCCGGCGGACGACGCGGAAGCCCGGCACGCCTACCTGTCCCTGCGGGAAGTCCGGCACACCGTCATCCGCCTCATCCGCGACCACCTCCGCCTTGCCCCCGACGACCCGCACTCCTGGCAGGGCCACGACTTCGACCTCACAGAGGTCACGTTCGACGGCGGAGACCTCACCGGCGCGCAGTTCTCCGGCGGCACCGTCGACTTCACCGGCGCAGTGTTCTCCGGCGGCACGGTCCACTTCGACGGCGCGCGGTTCTCCGGCGGCACGGTCAACTTCAACCTTGCGGAGTTCTCCGGCGGCACGGTCGCCTTCAGCGAGGCGGTGTTCTCCGGCGGCACGGTCAACTTCGACCGTGCGGTGTTCTCCGGCGGCACGGTCAACTTCGGCCATGCGGAGTTCTCCGGCGGCACGGTCAACTTCGAACGTGCAGTGTTCTCCGGCGGCACGGTCGGCTGGGTGGGCGCGAAGTTCTGCGGCGGCACGGTCGGCTGGGTGGGCGCGAAGTTCTCCGGCAGCACGGTCAACTTCCACCTTGCAGACTTCTCCGGCGGCACGGTCAACTTCAACCTTGCAGAGTTCTCCGGCGGCACGGTCGGGGGTTTCGCGGAGTTCTCCGGCGGCACGGTCGTGTGGTGTGACGCGAGGTTCTCCGGCGGCACGGTCGACTGGGTCGCCGCGGTGTTCTCCGGCAGCATGGTCCGCTTCGACCGTGCGGTGTTCTTCGGCGGCACGGTCCACTTCGACCGTGCGCAGTTCTCCGGCGGCACGGTCCACTTCGACCGTGCGCAGTTCTTTGGCGACACGGTCCACTTCGACGACGCGCGGTTCTCCGGCAGCACGGTCGCCTTCAGCGATGCGGACGGTGGGGCGCCCACTGGCCTGGTCCCGCCGAACGGGTCACCCTTGCCGACCGGGCTCACCCTGCCTCGTGCGTGGTACCCCGCCTCAGTCTGAGAAGGCTTGTCCGGGGCTCATGAGGCTGGCGGGATCCGGTGCTTCACCGCGTCCCCGGCCGGTGAGGCAGCTTTCATGGCGGAGCACCAGGTAACAGTGGCCAACCCGGACGATCCGAACACCGCGCTGACCGCCGTCCGCACCGCGGCCGCCAGGCCACGGCGCGCTGGGCTGCGGCTGCGGCCTCACCGGACGAGGTGGTGGAGTTCGTCGCCCGGCAGATGAACGTGCCTGCCGCCGACTTCGAGTCCTACCAGTGGACCGGTAGCACGATCGAGTACCACCGTGCCCAGATCCGCGAGCACCTGGGCTTTCGGGTGTGCTCGGTGCAGGACGCGGAGAAGCTGACGGCCTGGCTGGCCGGCAACGTCGCGCACGCCGAGCGGAACGCGGACCGGCTGCGCGAGGAGCTGTTGAAGCGGTGCCGGGAGGAGTTCATCGAGCCGCCGGCGCCGGACCGGATCACGCGAATGGTCCGCTCCGCCCTGCTCCGAAAGTGCGGGCCAGAGTGTGAGGCGCCACCCGGCGGGAGAGCGCACTCCTTGGGGGGAAAGCCCGAGCGAATCGTGGTTGACGTCACGCAACAGCGTCGGCAAGTTCTTTGCCGGTAGACCTGCCCCCCAGGACCGAGAGGTGAGCACCCCCACTTACTGAAGGAGAAGCCCACCGTGGAACCCCAGTCCAGTCATGGTCAGTCCTGCGCAAACACTGTCCACCGCGGTCTGCTCATGGTGGCTACGGCCTCGGACGGCGGCGTCCATCTGGCCGGGTCGGAGACGGACGTTCACCAGGCGGGCGTCTTCCACTCATGGGACTTGCTATGGGCGCTGCAACTCCGCCGCGGCGCTATGGCAGAAACCGCACCATTCTTCGCGAACACAACAATGATTGCCGCCGACTTCAACCCTGAGTCGGTGGACCGCTTCGCCGCCCACGCGCTGACGATGCCGCGCAGCGAGCGATGGAGGCAGGCACTATCCACAGCGCTCCTTGGCGACTGGTGCGAACCATTGTTCAGCACTGGCCACCTAACCCACACCGCCATCGGCTCCCTGAAGGCGGAGGCACGAATGCTGCACCGGCAGCTGGTTCCAGTCTGGCGACGGCGGACCCGGCACGGACGAGTGCTGTCTCTCGACGCAGAACTCGGTGATGGGTTGTCGCTGTACGACCTGGTCGCCGCCGACGTCGACCTGCTCGCGCGGGTAACGGAGGGCGTCTTCGAGGACGAGCGGCTCAACGCTGTGCTGCGCGGCCTGACTCCAGAGGAGCGGCGGGTCGTCCTCGCCCGCGCGTATGACGGGGCACCCACGTGGACGGAGGCTGCGGCCGTCGTCGGCTTCTCAGAGCCGGAAGCCTTCGGCGAACGAGTCCGCCGCAAGACGAAGCGGCTGGCCGCCGAGCAGCGCCGCCGCCTCGCGCAGTGCTCCGTCAAGTCGGGTTCGTCGGCCCGGATTAGGTGAGACACCCGGGGGTTGCACCGCTAGCCCTGTAGCGGTGTAGGGGCCGCCATTCAAGCCCCGAGAGCGAAGAAATGCGCAGGTCAAGGCGCTTGAATACGGATCTCTCCATGGGCAGTGTCGAGGCTGCCGTCCGGAACTTGCGCCGCTAACTACCTGCTCGCCCACTCTTCGGCACTGTCAGATCCGCTGCCCGCGACCTAAGGGCTGGGGACTGCTGCACTCTCCGCCCCGCACGCGCACTACCGCGCGTCCACTCCGAGCCCGAAGGATCGCCGTCATGACCATCCGCCCGGCCACCCGCCGCCTCTGCGCTTGGACCGTTCCGCCACTCGGCTTCGGCGCCCTGGCACTGGTCATCAAGTCCTCCGGTGGCCTTCCCATGTGGGTCGTCTTGCTCGGCGCCGCACTCGGCGGTGGTGTGAGCACCGTGGCGCGTGTCCTGCCGGCGCTTCTGCCGCAGAAGTCGGAACACCGACGTGATGTGTGGCGAGACTGGCTCCACCACCGGGAGCGCATGGCGCGGCTACGCATCACCGCGACGGCCAGTAGGGACCTGCGCCCGCTGCACGCCCCGGCTGCCGTCGACACCGATAAGGATGACGAACGGGGCGGACTGTTACCCGCTGCTTGACCTGCGGAAGTCCTCGTATCTCGGACGTCCCGCGTCACGGTTATCGGTGTGACACCGGAGAGACCCTACTGGGCCCTCAGCAGCTGATGCTGAGCGCGCGTCAAGCGGTGCGGTGAGGCAGTTCCTCGTCGGCGCGGCCGCCGGCTCCGAGGGTCCGCCGCGGGGTTGTCGCCGTCGCCGGGTGGGCGCCGAGCACTCCACGAACCCGCAGCTCGTCCAGGTCGGAGAGACGGACTTCGGGAAGTGCGTCGAGAAGGTCGGCCTGGGCGGCGCGGATGCTGTGCGAGGTCTGCGGGCCGGCGCCAAGGATGCGGCGGGCTGTCACGCGGGCATCGTAGGCGGCGCTTCACCCCGTAGGCGCGCGGGCGGTGCGGGTCGCGGCGCAGGAAGCCCTTGCGCTCCAGTGCCATCAGCTGGTGCGCGACCGAGGACGTGCTGGAGAGGCCGACGGCCTGGCCGATCTCACGCATCGACGGCGGGTAACCGCGCCGCTGCACGGAGTCCCTGATGACCTCGATCACCCGGCGCTGCCGGTCGGTGAGTCCGGAGCTGTCCGCCCTGATGCCTGGAGGTCGGCCCGGCAGGGAGCGCTTGTGCCCCTCAGGATTCGTGGCTTCGTTCATCGCATGTACCGACTCGACTCGGCCCTGGGAGCGGTCCTGGGCAGTGATGGTGGCACTGCCTTCGATGGTGGCCTCGTCGGCCCCTCTCGATGTCTCCCTGCTGCTACGCGTCCTCCGTGCGGCGCCCGCATTATCTCCGCAAGTGTTCTGGCGGACGTCCGCGCGCGCCTGTTTTCACAGGTGGCGGGCCGACTGGGCCGTACGACGGTGTACGTCTGTGACACGCGCGAGCTGTAGTTCTATCAGCCAATCCCCACATCTAGTGGTTGGATTGCTGCAGCAGCCCACAAGTTGTGGTCCCCCGGGTCTGAGAGGCCTCCGACAGGACCTATGCTTGGGCTTGCTTCACCACACGGGCCCCCTAAGCGCCTTGCCTGTCGGAGGCAAGGGCCCTTCCCCAAGGGCTATTTGGGGCTGAGTGAGGTGACGCACCGATGGACCAGCACGAGCACTGCGCCTGCTATGAGCGCATACTGACCTTACGTCAGGCGTTCATCGTATTAGCGCCCGTGATCGGCCCGGCCATCGAAGTACTGCGGTCTTTCTGGTCGTGACCAGAAAGCCGGAAAGCCCCGCCGCAAGGCCTGTGCTCAGCAGTGAGCCCGGCCGATGCTTAGACGGCCGGGCCCGGTGACTGCAGTACTCGCCGCAGGGGGTCTGTTGCCGGTTGCCGCCGACTTCGGGCCCCCTCGTGGTTCCCAGGACGGGCGTCCGGGCCTGCCACATTCAGGTTGCGGTGAGTCCCCTGCATCGTACGACACCTCGGCACGGGCGGTGTCAACCGGCATGGCGGCGTCTCCAACTGTTACCGGCATGCGAGCCCGGCCATGGCGCGAGACGCCTACAGCTGCGGGGTCTGCCCGTACTCGCCTGCGGTCGGCTCGGGGCCGTCCTGCTGGGTGAACTCGGCCAGCCGCCATCCCTCGTCGGTCCAGCGCACGGTCAGGGTCTGGGTGAACCAGCTGGTCGTGACCGGGAGCTGCTTGGGGGCGCCCTTGCCGGTCAGCCCGAGCAGGCCAGCGCACCACACGTCGATGGTGGCCTCGCGGGAGTCGTAGTGGCGCACGGTCACGCCGGCGGGCATGGCCCGGGAGACGAACGTGGCCCCGGCCGGCGGCTTCCCGTTCTCGTCCAGCCCGAGCTTTTCGTTGAAGGCGGTGGTGTAGTCGGCGTCGACGGCCTTCTGCACGGCCAAGCGCCGCTCCGGTACCACGATCCGCTGGACGATGTCGCCCCGCCGGATGGGGTCGAACATTCGCTCGCTGCCGAGGACGGCAGCCATCTTCGCGGCCGCGCACTGGGCGCCCTCGCTGCTGTGCGGGATCTCCACCGACATCGGGTCGACGGCGGCCTCGGGCTTCCCGCCGCTGGCGCCGCCCCGGTTGGCCAGGGCTATCCCAGCGATGAGCAGGACCACGACGGCCACGGTGGTGATGAGCCGGCGGCTGGGCCGGAGGGGAGCTGCGGGCCGCGCTCCGGTCCGTATCCGGGTGTGAGTAGTTGAGGTACAGGAAATCCCGGTAAGAACGATCATGGTCGGCTAGCACGCCGGCCGGAGGGTCCGCTGAGGTTCGCGGAAAGATCGCCGGACGGCCATCGGTGCTGGCTGCGGTCCGGTTCGTGCCGGTGGATTCCGGGATCCCCAACACCGGCCCGGTCGCGGCAGGATGCTCGGCATGAACGAAGCATGGGGGGCAGTCGTCGCCGCGGTCGCCGCAGGCGTGTTCGGCATCATCGGCATCCTTGCCGGCATCCTGGTGGGGCGCCGCCAGACCACCGACCAGGCCAGCGTGGAGCATGCCCAGTGGCTCCGCGGCCAGCGCCAGGAGGCGTACATCAAGTTCCTGGAAGCGTGGGAGAAAGCACTGGCCCACTACGCGCAGTTCCAGGAACAGTCCGACACCTGGTTCCAGGTGCCGCCGGACGCGGATCCGGAGCCGTACTACAAGGAGTTCGACGAAGCGGTGTCCCGGCCGATCAACAAACTCAGGCCTTTCCAGGAGCGGGTTTTCATCCTCGGTCCCACCGATCTTCAGTTGGGTGCCGTAGCCATGAACCACGCCCTCATCATGCTCAAGGATGTTCTGTGGAGGAGCTTTGACCGGGCCGAGCCGGACTGGGTGGCCTATCGGGGGCTTCTGGAGCGCGCTGATGAGCAGCGCCGTGTGTTCGTGAGGCAGGCGGGTGACGTGATGCGGACGGCGCCACGTCCTGGGTCGGAGTGACCCGTCAGACAGCTGCTCGTTGACCGGGTGCGTCAAGTGCACGCGTAGGCCGGGACGGCCACGCCCACCAGCCCGGCCCGCGCCCACGGCGGCCTGGACGTGAAGATGCCCCGGGCTCGTGAGTCCGGGGCGATCGACCAACTTGCTTCAGGAACCGCAGGAAGCCGACCAGGTCGTGATTCCCGGTGTTAGGGCGCGTATCGAGTCGTGATCAATCTGCGGGACTTGTCCATGTCATGCGGGACGTTCAGGTAGATCGTTGCTCATGACACGCGTGCAACTGTCAAACGAGGAATGGGCGTTCCAAGGGCACCAGGGGAAGGCAGAGCCCTCCGCTACGGGTACCCCCGGCTAGCGTCCTGCAGGCGCCGTAGGAGCGGCTCCCCCACCCCGGCTCTGAAGCCGGATATCCGTACACCCATGCTGCCGCCAACGCCGCGAGCGGTCTCGGCCTGTCACTGGGCGGGCACGGCGAACTCGACCCACAGGGGATAGTGGTCGGAGATGTGCCAGGACAGGTCGGTCAGCGTCTGCTCGCCCTGAAACTGTTCAACGAAGTCGACCTGGCCGCCGGCGGCGGCTTCCAGACGCCTTCCTTCTGCCAGGCGGCGAAGTAGCCGTAGACCGTCTCCCACGGTGCGAAATCGTGCGGCAGGCTTTCGGGGCTGATCCTGAGCTCGCAGATCCCGACGGTCACACCCCGATGGAGACGGCCAATCACTACGGCCACGACCTCGCGGCGAAGCTGCTGGACGCTCACATCAGCGGGCGAGCCGCCAATAGCGAATGAGGGTGCCGCGACATGCGATACCTCACGACCCGCTGCGCCAGGCGGGGCACATAGCCAGCCATGCCCCGCCTTGTGCGTACCTTACGGACCTAGAACTCTCGGGATTGCAGCAGTGACAGAGAAGGGATGGCGTCCATCTTTTCCTCCACCACCGAAGGAGCCTCATTCAGATAAACGAGTACAGAGTATTCGGAAAATTCCGGCTTGGCCAGAATTCCATCCTCATCTCGCCAGTGAGACTCGACGGAAACACTCCAGCCATCTTTGTCGCTATATCGATAGTAAACCCCTCCCTTATAGGAGCTGTCCCGCTCCTCAAAAGAAGCGTGCAACACTCGACCGATGACAGACACCACATCCGATATCGCCACAGATCGCATTCCATACACCAGATACTTCACTTGCCCTACTCCCTGAAATACCGCTATGGCTCCATGATGATACTCGGCGCACGACTCGTCGCACCTTCTACCGTTCCGTACACCATGAAGTGAACATCACGGCCCCCTGCTCGCTTACTGAGAGATTTACTCAAGTCACGAAGCCCCAGAGCCGCAATATCGGCGGGTTCGAGGGGCCCAGTTCGGGTTCCCTGCGAACGTAGTTCAACCCCCGCCTGCTTGGCGCGCCTCAGCAAATCTGAACTCGCCAAAGCCACGTCGAAGTCACTATGCGAGCCAAACGGCCGCCCGGTTCTAAAGCTCTTACCGGTTACAGAGCTTCCCTGCATAATGGGCGTAACGTCTTCGTATCCCGCTTGCTTCAAACCTGCGGCCAGCTCGGACTTGAAAGCTGTGAATTCTACACCATTCGGAAATCCCATGGGAATTCTTCTGGGGCCGGGCATGGGGGGACGGCCGCCAAGTGGCCCTTCACCTACCGGCACCACTGCGATCTTCATATCCTCGCAGGGGTAACCAGGATTACATACCGGACCTTCGACTAGCTTCCTGAAAAATTCCTTGAAGCCCATTTCCGGCTGTGGACCATACAGCCAATCGCCGTCCGTCTTGATTATCTTCGAGTCGCCCGGACCTTTGCTCCAGCCGCCGCCACCACCAACGCCACCACCAACGCCGTCCGACGTGTGGCCGGAGCTGCTGGTGTGGGACGTGCCCGTGTTGTTGTAGTGGGTCTTGCCGCAGTGGCCGTGGTGGCAGCTGCCGGCGCTGGGGTTGCCCGGGTCGATCGGGCCGTCCGTGATGATGTCGCCCGAGCCGTCGCCCTTGGGGGTGCCGACGCCGCACTGGTCTGCCCGGCACAGGCCGGTCGGGTCGGATGCGGTGACGGGGGTGTTGCTGGCGTAGCTGTAGCCGTTGAGGGACTGGTGCTGGTCGACCGACAGGACGGGGTCGACGCTGATGAACTGGCCGATGACCGGGTCGTATTCGCGGGCACCCACATGTGTGAGGCCGGTCGTGTCGTCGGCCGGCTTGCCGAGGAAGGCCTTGTCATCGGGCCAGGACGTCGTCTTGGTGCCGCGCGGGGCGCCGAACGGGGTGCTGTAGCGCTTGGTGATCGCGTACGTGGTGGCGTCCAGGGCAATGCTGGAGGTGCCGTGGTGGTCAGCTGCGAGGAAGCTGAGCTTCGAGCCCGACACTCCGGACGTCGCCGTGCGGACTGCGATGGTCTGGCCGTTGGCCGTGTAGGAACGCGTGCCGGACACCGTCTTCGTGGTGCCCTTGGTCGTCAGGTGGAGCTCTGTGTCAGCGCCGAGGTAGAGGACGGTTTCGCCGTCTCCCTTAGCTCGGCGGATCAGCAGGTCGCCGCCCGCGTCGTAGAGGTAGCTCGTCCCCTTGGTGCCCTCGGTGAGCTTGGCCAGGTCACCTTCGGTGTTCCAGGCCAGGGTCTGCTGGGCGGTCGGTCCGGGGCGTGAGGTGGTGTTGCCGGTGCTGTCGTAGGAGTAGGTGGCCGCACGGGCGCCGGTGGTCTTGTCGAGCGTGTGCGGCTTGGTGTCGGCGGGATCGTCGTAGGTGTACGACGTGGCCTTGTCTCCCGAGGTGGTGTGCTGCGTCTCCGTCTTGCGCTGGCCGGTGCCGGTGTAGTTGTACGACGTCCAGTAGGGGGCGGCTCCGTCGAGGTTGGACACGGTGCGGCCGGAGGCCGAGCAGTCCGCGGTCTTCGGGGTCCAGGCTTCGGTCATGCGGCGGTTGCCGTCGTAGGCGAAGCACTGGTAGTCGGCCTTGGCCGTGCCGCCCTGGGTGGTCGCGTCGAAGATCGAGGTGACGTTGCCCGCGTCGTCCTGGGTGAACTTCAGCTCCTGCGGCATGTAGCCGTGCACGTCATCGGTGACGTAGGAGCGGGTCAGGCGACGAGTGCCCTCTTCGTAGTCCCAGTTGAGGTACGCCTTCTTCGCCGAGGAGGCGCCGTCCATGCCCAGGGTGAGCTGGCGCAGGTCCCCTTCGGGGGAGAACGCGGCGCCCTGCAGGTAGCCGGTGGTTCCCTTGGCGGTGAGCTGCCCCCCGAGGGCGTTGAAGGTGTAGGAGATGCCTTCGAACGGTAGGCCCCCCACGGCCGGGGCGGAGTACTGACTGATCGAACCGTCGAGGTTGTAGCCCGTGCTGAACGACAGCTTGTTCTTCACGTAACCGTCGGAGACCAGGGGCTCGGTGTCGGGCAGGAGCAGATCGCTGCCTGTCACGTGGTACATGGCGTCGTAGGCGGTGACCTTCTGGGTGTAGGCCTTGCCCTTCACACCGCCGACGTAGCGGGTGGCGGTGTCCTGCTGCCCCTTGGCGAGCTCGTCGAAGCTCCAGGCTGCGAGCTTGTTGGCGTCGGTCTCCTCCTTCTGCCACAGACCCGTCTTGCGGCCCAGCTGGTCGTAGCCGAACAGCAGCTTCTTGGTCGCGTCGTCGTTCGGCGTGGTGCTGACGACCTGGTCGAGGTCGTTGTACTCGGTTGCGGCCTTGCCCTTGTCCGGGTCGGTCGAGCTGACCTGTCGGCCGAACAGGTCGTAGGTGTACGACCACTTGGTCTTGTCGGGGCCGGTGACGGTCTTCTGCTGGCCGGCGGGGGTGTAGGTGTAGTCGGTCGTCGTGTAGTCGGTGCCGGTCGGCTGCGGGCCTGCGTATTCGCGGCGCTGGGTGAGTCGGCCGAGCGCATCGGTGACCTGTGCGACGGCCTGGCCGCCGGCGGGAGCAGTGGTCGCGACGGTGTCGCCGGTGTAGGTGGTGTCGGTGCTCCAGCGGGTGACGCCGTGGACCTTCGTCACCGCCTTGCTGGGCCGGCTGGCGCCGTCGTAGGTGGTGTCCGTCTGGATCGGGGCGGCGCCGCCGTCGATCTCCTGGGGTGTGGAGCTGGGCAGCGAGGTGCTGTCCCAGATGTCGGCCTGCTGGCTGACCGCCAGACCGCGCGTGTCGTAGCGCGTCAGGGAGAGCAGTCGGCCCTTTTGCGGGGTCGGGGTCTGGGTCTGGCGTGAACGCAGCAGGGAGTCGTAGAACTCGTAGGAGGTGTTGTAACCGGAGCCGTTGTTACTGAGAACCCCGGTGGACACCCACGACATTTCCTTGCCACTGCTGGTGAGGTGGTAGTCGTAGACGTAGTTCGGGCTCTTGTCCATCAGCCGGATGCGGTTGGGCAGCCAGACCTTGGTGACACGGCCCAGGCTGTCGTACTCGCTTTCGGTGACCTTGCCGTTGGGGTCGGTGACCTTCAGCGCCGCGCCGGTGGCAAAGTCCAGGGTCGAGGTCGTCTTGAACTTCTTGGCGTTCTCAACCGACGTCGCGGTCAGCGGCCCTGTGTCCTCGGGCACGTAGGAGGTCGAGGACACCGCGAGGTCGTGCGTGTCCTTGACGGTCGTCGGACGCCCGAGGGTGTCGTACGACGTCGTGGACACCTTCTGCCAGAGCGGGGCGTCGGCGCTGCCGTAGCCCTTGGCGCGGCCCGTCCAGGTGGCGTCGCCCTTGGTGGGCTTCTGCGTCGCCGACCAGGCCGGGTCCGTCGTGTCGTCGTAAACCACCGCGGTGTCGGAGATGACATCGCCCGGCGTTTTCACGTCCGCGGGCAGATCGAGCGCCGAGTCCGCGGTCGCGCACGGTTCGGCGACGGTGCGGGTCCGGGAAGTGAGGGAGTTGATGCCCTTGTCGTCGTTGCGGGCGTACCAGGTGCGGGTGCACTTCTCGTCGCCCTTGACCGCGTCGTCGCCCTCGTCCTCGACCGTCTCGGCCATGCCGAAGTCGTCGTAGGTGGTCTTGACCGTACGGATGCGGTCGGTGGAGGTGAGCCTACTGGTGATGCTGGTGCGCGTGTGGGTGGCGGCGGTGCGGACGTAATACGCCTCGGTGTCCGCGTAGGACTTGTGCTGCGTCGCGGTCCGCTTCGACCACGGGTCGCTGATGCTGCCGCCGACCTCGGTCGCGCCGTTGTAGGTGACCGTTTCGCGGGTGAAGCCGGCGTAGGGCTCGGAGTCGGTGATCTCGTCGGCCTTGATCCCGGAGACCCTGACCGTCTTGCGCTTGTCGGGGTCGGGGGTCTTGCCGTCCGGGCCGAGAACGCGGTCGCCGTTCATGCCGCGCAGGTAGACCGTGGTCTCCTTGCTCTGCGTGCCCGTGGAGACTCCGGTGAGGTGGGTGACCTGCTGGTAGCCGCGCCAGACGGACCAGGTGCGCTCCTTGGCGGGAGTCATCGGGTCCTCGTCGTAGTGCCAGGCACCACCACCGGTGTACAGGTAGGAGTGCTGGACGTCTTCCGAGCCGCCTTGGGGGTCGCTGGTGGAGACGGAGCTGACGGGGTACTTCTGGAACCAGTCGAGCCGCGGGTCCTTCTCGCCGTTGGGCGACCAGTAGACGGGGTAGCAGCGCTTGGTGTTCTCGTCCACCCTGGGCTTGGTGCCGCTGGCGGTGCAGTCGGCGTCCAGGTAGGAGACGATGGTCTGCGCGCCGGTCTCGGAGGTGACCGTCTTCAGCCTGGGCTTGTTCAGCGGCAGGATGTCATCGCTCTTGCCGTCGACCCGGTTGGGCATCATGACGTGGCTGAACTTGACCGGGTCCAGGGAGAGGTCGGTGCCGCGCTTGCCGGTGTGTCTGATCTCATCGAGCCACAGCGACTGGTCGGTCGAGTCACCCGTGTCGCCGGGGTCGAGGTAGAGCTGCTTGAGCGCCCAGGCGTCCACCGGCTCGAAGGCGGGGGTGGAGGCTGCCGCGTTCCACGCGTAGGTGGTGATGGTGGTGAGCCGCTTGCGGGTGAAGAAGCTCGGTCCGACGTTGCCGTCGCACTTGTCGCCGTCCTTGCAGATCGCGTCGAACGGCACGTCCGGCCAGTTGTCCCGGGTGTCCTTCGTCAGCTTGTCGCAGCCGTCGCCGGAGGCCAGGCACCGCTCGTCATAGCTGAAGACGACCTTGTCCGAGGCGGCCGGGGAGGCGGAGAACAGCTTGTCGGCGCGCTGGCCGTAGCGGATCTCCTTCAGGTACCCGCCGCGGACGTAGTCGGTGCCGGTGTTGTCGTCGCCGAGCTTGTCGTAGTTGTTGTGCTCGGCCGCGTACCAGTAGGTGGAGGCGTTGCCGTGGGTGTCCTCGACGTAGTCGAGGTTCCAGCGCCAGGCCTGCGTCTTGGCGCGCTCGGCGAACGTGTCACCGCTGCTGTAGCCGGGCTCGTCCTTGTCGTCGCCGAAGACGGGCACCGTCCATACGGAGTCGGTGCGGTCGTCCTTGCCAGCGCCGTCGAGCTTGTTCAGGCCGAACACGAACTTCGTGCCGTCGCCGGTGACGACGGTCCAGTACTCGCCGTCGTCGTCACCGTTGTCCGCGCCGGTGGAGTGGGTGACGGTGGAGGCGTCGTCGTCCTTCAGCCGCCACTTGCCCGTCTCGTCGTCCTTGACCAGCTCGGTGGCCTTGCCGTTGAGGACGAGGGAGGCGTTGTCGTACTTCCAGCACAGGTCGTACTTCTTGTCCTGGCCGTCGTCGTCGCAGGAGCCGTACTTGCGCTCGATGAACGAGGAGGTCAGGTCGAAGCCCGTGCCGATCTGACTGCCCTGGTTGTTGGAGTTCGCCGTCTGCCCGTCTACCGCACCGGAATCGTACGAAATCGACAGATCCGGTTTCGGTCCGGCAGCGGCTGGCGGCACGCGCAGCGGGTAGGACCAGGTGAACGAACCGGAGGAACCGCCCGCCTCCCAGGTCGACGATGCGGAAAGCGGTGTCGCCTTGTAGTCACCGGCGCCCGACTTCGAACCTGCCGCGACAGCGAGCAGCATCGGGCGGCTGTGTGCGCCGAAGGCCACCGGGGCGGAGATGGTGTCCTGTTCCCGGTTGTTCACCGCATCCAGCGGGGTGCGCTGGCCACACTTCGCGGCGTCGGCGTCGTTCAGGGCGCAGTCGTCCAGGCGCTGCAGCTGAAGGCGTCCGGCCCAGTCGCCCCCGTAGGCGGAGGCGAACGCCGAATAGTCGACGCCGAGGCGGGCCTTACCGCCGGCCGTGGGGCCGGTGACCTTGAGGACCACGCCCTTGACGTCGAGCTTCGTGGCCGTGCGCTGGTCGAGGACCTCGACGTTGACCGTGTCGGCCTGCTTGCCGCTGCCGGTGGCGGCCGCGGTGACAGGCAGTGAACCGGGGGCGGCCGTGGCCATGCCCTTGTCCGGGACCGTCAGCGCTGCCTTGCCGGCCTTCGGCCAGGTGACGTGGCGCTGTTGATCGTGACGTGCTCGGGCGGCCGCGGCCCGGTCAGCTGCGGCTGCCTTCCTCACCTCGGCCGCCGCCTTCTTGTTCACCCGTGCCATGAACGGGCGGACCTTCGTGGCCTGTGCAGGCTTCACATCGGGGCGCCCCAGGGGCGCTGTGCCGTCCGCGAAGACGACGGGGGTGAGCAGACCGGGCAGTAGTGCCAGGCCGGTGATGACCGCGATACGGCGGGACCACCGTCTCCCCCTGCCTTCTTGGCCCGGCGAGGGTCTGGGTATGCCAAAGGAATTCATTGGGAAAGGTGCTTCCTGCGTAGCGCCCGGCTGTGTCACGCCGGACGCCACGCTGTCGAGGAGAACGAGGAACGGAAGGAAGGCGGCACCCATGAGTGCCTGGGCCCGAGCGGCCCGCTTCAGAACGCGGACCGCTCGGGAGATGACGCGCCTGGACTCACTCGCCGTCGGCAGTGCGCGTCACTTGGGTCTGGATCTGGTCGTACGTCATCGCTCCGGTCCAGATCCGCAGGTCCTGCAGACTGCCGGGCAGGTAGTTGCCCGTGCTTCCCGCTGAGGTGCCCCGGCCCGCGCTCAGCTCACCGCTGCCCTGCTGGGGTGTGGTGAAGGTGGCGGTGGTGTTCTCGGGGGACTGCTCGTCATCGCCCACGTACAGGTGGAGTTTGCCGTAGCGGGTCTCGGTCGAGTCGTTGGACGGGTCCGTCCACTCCCATGGCTCCTGGGCGTCGAACACTCCGGTGAGCTGCACCCATGTGCCGGTCTGGGCCCAGTCGGTGGCCGGGACCTGAGCGCTCTGCGTGACTTTCCCAGCGGAGTCCACTGCTGTACGGGTGAACTTCCACAGGTACTTGTCGGCGTCGCTCTTGACCACCCACAGCGCCCAGGAGGACTCTCCGCCCATCTTCTGCGCTGCCACCTGCGCCTGATAGCCGACCGGTTTCGCCGCGAGCGCCTCGGCGTTCAGGCTGACACGCGCGGAGACCGTGAACGAGCCGGTCTCGTCGACGACCGGGCCGGTCGCGGCGGCGTACTGGGAAGTGCCGTTCAGCACGAGAGCGTTGTCGTCCTCGCTGACAGTGCTCCCGCTGGGCGACAATTTCATTGCACCCGGCGGATAGGCCGTGCTCTCGGCGATCTCGCTTCCCTTGGCGGACGTGGCGTCCCACTGCGCGACGAGTTCGTTGGCGGGAGCGCCGTTGTCGTTCGCGCGAGCCTCCTCGATGACCTCATCAGGACCGAGGGCACGCTGCCATACCGCGACCTCGTCGATCAGACCGAAGTAGTAGTCGCCATAGGTGCCCCCGGCCTTGGAACGGCCCAGCTGCAGGCCCCCCGTTGCCATCCAGGGTGTATAGGACGGCGCGGTCTTGGAAAGCTGGACCGGCGCTCCCTGCGGCCGGCCGTTGATGAACAACTGGACGGTGTCGTTGGAGGGGTCGTTGTCCGCGATCCCGTCGTCACCTTCGGTCTTGAACACTCCTGTCAGGTGTGTCCACACGTTCAGCGGCGGGTTGTCCTGATCGGCGACCGAACGGATGTAGACGGGCTTGTCCGCGTCGGTGTCCGCACGATTGAACACCCACTTCTTCAAGGAGGCGGCGTAGTACAGAGCGAACGCGCTGCCGTTGGTGCCGGGCTCGGACAGCACGACCCGGTTGGCGGACGCGTTGGTCAGCTGCGCCCACGCAGACACGGTGAAAGAGTCCCGGGTGTCGAGCACCGGCGTGTCCGTGGCCGCGTACCCGTTCTGCTTCGCCGGGTCAGTGGTGTCATCGTTCAGGCGCAGCGAGTTGTCGGCATCTCCACGGCGCGCCCGGGTGGACCAGCCGGTCCCGTCCGCGCCCACCAGGGTGGCGTCGTGGCGGGTGCCGTCGGTGGCCGTGTCCTTGGCCGTGATGCTGCCGGAGTTGGGTGGGCTGTCGAGATGCCAGCGGCCTACCGCACCCTGAGCGGGCGTCACTTTGAAGGCGAAGTCCTGCCACGCACCCCACCGGACATCCTTGGCGCGGACCGACAGCACCTGCAATCCGGAAAGTGGCGGCCGCACGTCCTTCACCTGAACCCGTGAACCACCGGGAACCTGCTTCGCTGGCGTCGTCAGCAGCTTGTACTCGTAGGCAGTGACGTCCGTGTGGCCCTTGGAGTCGATGTCGGCCGTGTTCGGCTGGAAGGTGAACGTTCCCGCGATGCCGGGCCCGCCCTTTCCTTCACACTCCTGTGCGCACTCGGTGTACGGGGAGACCGCAGTGATACGAGGCGCCTTCGGAGCCTTCGCGTCGATCTTGAAGTAGCACCATGGGCTGTAGGACGACCACAGATCTCCGGGCTTGCCGTCATGGGACCAGTGCGACTGTGTCCGGGCCCGGTACCGGTACAGGCCTCCCTCTGCACGCTGGGTCAGCTGCTGCTTCTCCAGCTTGTTGTCCGGATGCCAGCCTGTATCGGGAGAGTGACCGCTCCACACCTGGTGCCAGTCCGCGTCATCCCCTCGCTCGACCACGAACTCCGCCTGAAGACTCGCCGCCGGTTCGCCCTTCTTCGGGGCCACCAGCGTCTGGACACTGGCCTGCACCATCGGCTCGTCGACCGTGGCGATCTGCGGGTCCGACGAAGTCTTGTGACAGTGCGCCGTCTGGCCCTCTCCCTGGATGACACCGACATCCTTGGGCATGCCCGGCTTGTAGCCGTAGACCACCTGCAGCTCGGCGCTGTCGTCGAACCGCTTCCAGGCCCGCGGGTCGCCCTCGTCGTGGGCGCGCAGCATCAAGGTGAGCCGGCTGAACTTGCCGTCGGCGAAGGAGCGGACGGTCCTGGTGAGGTTCTCGTCCTTCTCTTTGGCGCTGTCGTTGAACTCGATCCACTTGTCCGGCTGATCCGGATGACACAGATCGCCGCGGCCCGCCGCCACGTTCTGGTCCCCCATCAGATCCAGCTGCTTCGGTCCGGGCCAGTGGGTGCCCTCGGAGATGTTGTCGGTGCGCACCAGGTCGAGCATGTGCGCGTCGCAGTTGAACGACCAGGTCTCCTTCGCCCGGAACGTGGCGTCCAGGACCTGCTTGCCGGCCAGCTTCGTCGGCGCGAACTCGAAGTACATGCGGTCCACATAGCCACCACCGCAGTAATAGCCGTCAGCATTGCCGCACTTGCCGACGCCCTTGTCCCCGTCGAACATCCAGAACTTGTCGCCGTCGGAGGAGATCTTCGTACGCTCCGAGACGCCCAGGCCCACCGACGGGTCGATGTAGACGGGATAGACGGTGTCTTTGCCGCGCAGCAGATCCAGATCAGGGTGCACGGCAATTGCGTCGTCGTCGACCTTGACCGGAAGCGCTGCGGTGGCCGACCCCTCATCCGGCTGCGACGGACCGGCGGAGGCCTGCCCGGCACTCGGTGCGGTGGGACTGGTACGCAACAGCTGCGTCTGAGGACCCGAGCCGGCGTCACCAGCGGAGTCCCACATCTGCCCGGCCGGGCCTCTGAAGACGGCGTTGCCGTCCTCGTCGAGAGCGCGCAGGCCTCCGCCCGCGCCCGGCACCACCGTCAGCCCATCGCCCGACGCCGTGAGCTTCACCTGATCCAGAGCAGGGTTTGCGGCCGCCTGAGCCGTCTTGACGACCAACACCTCGCGGTAGCCCTCGGCTGTCGCCGTCAGCTGCAGGTCCACACCGTCGAACACGTTCGCGTAGGTCGCCGTCGCCCCGTCCAGCGTCGGCTTGGGAAGGGCCCCTGCCCAGCCGAGAGTGACGGATCGTCCATCACGTCCCAGATGGATCATGTCCGATCCCGCACCACCGCCGGAGAACGAGAGATCCACCACCGCGCCCCTCGGCGCAACCCGGCCATCAGCCCGGTGCTCCAGGACCGGGTCAACGGCACCCCACCGGCCGTCCTCTTCCTTCACACGCTGGGGCGTCGTGGACTGCGTCAGCGTGAACGAGCCGTCCGGGTTCGCCTGGGTCGTGGAGTACTCCGTGCGGTCTGCCGTCACCTCCACTGGGGCGCCGGACGCCTTGGCCCGAACCGAAGCAGTCGATGCGTCCACCGGTCCGGTCGAGACCTCGGTTGCGGACGCCGAGTTGAGTGCCACTGCGGGCAACACCGGCAGCACGGAGAGCACCAGTGCAACGGCTACGCCTCCGACGAGGCCGCGTCTGGTGCTTCGCGGCTTGCCCACGGGCGCCACGGAACCCCACTCCGATTTCACGGAGTCTCCCCCATATATGGAATTTGTAAATGGTCATGGCCAGTAAATGTTCACCAAACAGTCACGGTCAACCACATGTGTCACAGCTCACGCACAGGTTGCCGCAAGGCGTCCAGCCCTACGCAGAAGCATTTTTGACGAATCGTCATAACAGACGCGGAGTCGCACCCGAGGTGCACTGACCGGCGCACCGCCTCAGCCGTCCGCTCCAGGTCACGCCTCGGTGTCAGCGTGCCAGGCATCCAACATCCAGGACCGTGAGGTCCGGCAGGACGAGATCGGCAAGGGCTACGAGCTGACCAAGACGCAGGTGCCCACTTCCAGACCGTCCGTGATCTCGCCGATGGCGGCGCGACTTTGGCTGCCGTGGGCCAGGGAATCCTTCGCGCAGCCCGGCCTCAGCAGGACGGATACACCCGCACAACGCAGACAAGGCCTGAATCAACAGCGCGCGCATGACGTCATGAGGGGACTCCCACCTAAGCGTGCGCGACAGCTGGTTCGCCACGATCCGCATGACGCTGTCGGCCATCGCCGGCACTTCCACGGACCGCACGGCCGTACGCCAAGAATGGATCACCCGCGCCGTCCCTCAGTACACCGGCCACCCAGCACCCCGCATCGAGCACTGGGACTGCGCACACGGCGACGTCCGCACTGCCAACCTCACGACAGGGGCCACCGTGCTCGACTGGGAAGGCTGGAGCCTCGCCCCCCCGGCTGCATCGCGCTCCTGTACGCCTACGCCCAACTCGCCCCGAACACCGCCGCACACATCCATCATCAGTTCGCCCCGCTCCTGGACAGCGCCTCCGGCCGCGCGGCCCTCCTGGTGGTCTGCGTCGAACTCCTCCAATCCGCATCCCGCGGCGACCACCCCGACCTCACACCCAGACTCCGGGCCCTGGCCGACAAATCCACGGTCGCTTGACCATCACGGTGTGCACCTGGTCTCACACAGCGGCCTCCGCCAGGCATCAGTCGATTTGGCATCGTTGTTGGGTCAAAAGGCTATAAACTCCCGTTGCACTTGCTCCACTTCAAAGGGGGGTTCCTTTGCGCGCACGTCTTGCTGTCCCGGCCGTCGCTGTCGCCCTGGCCGGCATCTTCTTCAGCGCACCGACCGCTGCGGCGGCGACACTGCCGTCCACCAACACGGCCCGCCACTGCATCTCTCACACCACCGGGGTGTGTGGCTGGACGCACCATCAAAGGCCGAAGGACAAGTACGAAACGGCGAAGTGCAAGGACGCCTCCCTGTCGTACTCGCGGCACTCGCAGGGCACCTGCTCGCACCACCACGGCGTGAGGTACTGGTTCAAGTAGATCGTCTGACCACGGGTTGCCTCCTCACCCGGATGAGGCAACCCGCCCGCGCGCACTGCTGGATCGACACCCAGGGCATCCCGGACCTCCGAGAAACAGACCCGCCGCCGCCGGGCGGCTCGGCTCCGTCCCGAACAGGCCGCATCAGAGGCACATCAGGCCGCCGTCAGAGAGCCCTGGCAGTGTTGTTCCTGTGAACGGCACGGGCCACCCCGAAGCCGGGAGCAGGGAGAGGTGCCCGGAGTGGTTGATCGGGGACCAGCGAGCACGCCTCAAGGTCGGGCCCCACAAGGCCCACGCAGGTTCGAATCCTGCCCTCTCCGCCAGGCAGGATGCCGCAACACCAGACAGCAGCATCGCCCGATTCCAACTCTGTCCGCACTTCCGTGCAGCCCGGTAGCCGTTCGCCGCCCCGCCTCCTGCGGCGCCGGCGTCGACATGCATGATCCACACATGGGCTCGATGCAACCGGATGTGACGTGGCCGTATCCCGACGGCATCTTTCCTCAGGGACTACTAGCCATCGTGCAGCGGACAGTAGCCGACGGCAGTCATCCGGCACTGATGGTGACCCACGATGATGACGAGGACTGGCTTCTCGCGGATGGGCTACACGATCCGAACGCCGACGGAGCGTCGATCGTCTGCCACCTGGACCATGTACTCGGGCTCGACCCCTCCATCGCGACGTTGGCCAGCCTTCCGCCTGGTCACGTTGCTGAGCGGGGCGATCAGGACGAGCCCTGGTCTATCCGCTCGTGGGCCTACGAAGACGATCCGCCCTCCTGACCTCCGAATGGCCGGGCGCGTCAAGTACCGGTGCATCGGTTCTTCCAGAGATGCCGCCCGTCCAGGGTGCCGAACCGTACGTCTCCACTGGTGAGGTCGACGAGAATGGGCCAGCAGTCCAGCAACTGATGCCTTACATCGCGCGAGGCGAGGTACTGCACGGAGTTGCAGGGGGCGATCAGGAGGCCGTTGTTCTCGCGAACTCGTCCTGCATCTACGGCCAGCGGTGGTTCGGAGTCGCGCTGGCTGCGCGCCAGGAACGCAGCCGCGATCTGCAAGGCCTGCGCTCGCTCCAGCATGCGTCCTCCCATGGATGTAGCCGATCACGACGATGTCGTTTTACTTGGTGAGGTAGAGGTGCTGCTGAGCACTGCGCCCCATTCAGCGACGAAGGCCGAAAATACTCAGGCTTGACGGCCCCCGAGCTCGACAGCCCAGGCCGCCGTGGCAGTGAGTACTCAGGGCGTCTGGGGTGCGACAAGTCGCCATTCCCCGGAATGGCCAGGTGGGAGCGCCAGGTCACGGCGGACGGCCGCGTAGTACCTCTCACGCGCGGCGCGTTGGCGCTTGAGCATGGTTGACCAGGTTTCCGGGCTATGGGTCTGGTCTCGCAGGAATCCTTCCATCTCCATCACCACGACGACCCATTCGCGAGCTTTCTCTACCACGTCCGGGGTGCCAAGCATCAACAGTGCCTCCCCGGCTGGGTCCCGAGCATCACTGGCATCGGCCAGGTGAGGCGCCGCTTCCTCGGGTGACAAGGGGTGCGGGTGAGGGTCGTTGCCGAGGTGTGCCGCGATCCGGTATGCCAGGGTGACACTCTTCTTCAGCGACCTGGCGTAGTCGGCGTAGGCCGTCAGCCGCCGCTCGTCCCAACGGACCGCCTGCTCGCGACGGAAGCGGGCTTGATCGCCTCGGGTGCTCGCCAAGTACGATCCAAGGGCACCGATCACCACGCCGATCAGTGTGGGTAGCTGTTGTATGAACACCGACATGGCCACACGGTATATCGCCGTGGGAGGTGGCACTTGATGGCGCTTCAATTCATGTGTCTTCGCTAGCCCATGAGCGCTGCAGCGATGCCGATACAAACGCGAGGAAGTGCTCGGCCTTGCCCGTAGCGACGATGTAGGCGCCGGCAGTCGGGGGTGGCTGCCGAAGAGCCGGACGAGATGGACCGGGTCGGCGTCGCTACTTCGCCCTCGACGGCACCAACCATCCCAGCCACAAGGCCCCAGAGCAGCATGATCCGCTGCTACATCAGCTGACGGAACAAGCACACCGCCGACGAATGCCTGCGCAACGTGACGGACAAAGGCGAACCTTGCCTGAAGCGGGGCCAGTTACGCCAGCAGCAGCCGGGCCACCCGCGCGACCGCCTCGGGGAACGGGCACTCGAACTGCTCGACGCGCACATCATGGGCGAGGCATTCGAGTGTGTCGTCATGGAAGCTCAGGATGTAGTGACGCATCCTGTCGTGCCAGCCGCCCCGGTGCGCGGGGTGCACCGAGTTAATTCGCTCCGCCTCGGCGATCCATGGGGAGTTGTGGACCTCGTGGGCCTCGTAGGCTTCCAGACCGTGGTCGGACAACGGGTGACCGTGGAGGGCTTCGTCATTGGGCCCCCCGAACCTGACCGAGTGAGGGCGGATGAACTCGATCAAGCCCAAGGCTGCCGGCGCCTGATGACGAGGGTCGACCATCGTGGCCCAGGATCCGTCCCAGTCGGGTCTGGGCACATGGCGATAGAACAACACCATGGTTCGGTTACTGGAGTTGAAGAGGTGCGGCATCGGAGCGCCTGCGCTCCAGCGGATCCCGAGGTCCAGCACGCTCGCATACGGCAGACCCTGGCTGCGTGCCGCTTCCCGTGCCGCTTCCCGCTGGGCACGGAGTTCGGCCGCCATCGCGGCCCATTGTTCACTGTTCAATATTTCCTCGTGGTAGATGCACGAATCTCCGCCCAGGCACAGGAGGCCACGATGGCGAGGACCAGACCCGCGCATCATTTCAGCGAAGCGGCGCTCGCAGCGACTCCATTTTGATACCCCCGTCGTTGTCCAGGGAGCCGCACATGTCCAGCCACGTGATCATTCCGTCCGGCGCCATCCGGCCTGTGACCGGACGGCACGTCACGACGAGGCGAACGTCGTCCGATGCGGCACTAGCACCCGGCGGGGCCCGGGCGCGGTCAGTTGGTGCAGGTGTCGAGCATGGTCGCCAGGGCCGACTTCTCCGCGTCCGTGGTGGTCAGCTTCCAGACGGACTTGATGTGGGTGTAGTCCTTGGCGTAGGTGCACCAGAAGGCGTGGTTGGTGGGCTTCCAGTCGGCCGGCCCGCTGTCGGACTTGGAGGAGTTGGCGGACTCCGAGGCGATCAGCAGCTGGGGGTCCTTGAGGTCGTTGCCGAAGTCCTTGCGCTGGTCCGCGGTCCAGGTATCGGCGCCGGAGCGCCAGGCTTCGGCCAGGGGGACCATGTGGTCGATCGTGGCCTGGGCGACGTCGGTGACGGTGGTGTCGTCGTAGACGGAGTACCAGGAACCGTTCGAGGGCTGGCAGCTGCCCGGCTTGTCCTGCACGTCTTTGCCGTCCCGGGCCAGGACGGCCTGGCGGGTGGTGCAGCCGTCCGGCTGGGTGGCCCAGATGTCGAACTTGTCCCGGGCGTAGCCGTCCATCGAATGCGGGGCGGCCACGGTGAGCGCGGCCAGCTCTGCGCGTGCGGTTGCCGTCGAGGGTGGCGCGGGCGGCTCCGCGAGGGCCGGGGCGGCACAGATGCCGATCAGGAGCAGGCTGGTTGCGGGCAGGCCGTAGAAGGCGCGGCGCATGAAGTCTCCAATGATGGTGGGGGGTTGGAGATGCACACACGAGAAAACCGCAGTCCTGGCACGGTTCGCTACGCGCGTTGACCAGATGCGACAACTCCCCCACGCAGCCCTCACCCCACGGTCACCCGCCCCAGCTCGGAGCGGCCCGGTGCGCCAGCCTGCAGACCGTCCCTTGGCTTCCACCAGGGCACGAGGTCGGCAAAGACCCTGCCCAGGCTGGCCGGGCGCCCCGTAACCAGCACGGCCGGTGCCCGTTACGCCCGGCATGGACGAACTCGTCGACCCCGTAGCCGGCATGCCTGAACTGCACGAACCACGTCTGCCTCTGCTCACTCTCTCGGAAGCACACGAGTTGCTGGACGTCCTCCACCACTTCGGTACGACCGACCACGACTGGGGAGCACAAGCACAGCACTTCGCGGCCGAACTCGCAGCCCGCGTCCCTTCACGCGACGTCTGAACGACGTCAAAGTCAGGGCTGCGGCTGGCAACCTGCGCCGATGCCAGGCTGGTGTGTGCCCGCCGGTCAGCGGCAGCCCAGCAGCCCGCGCGCACTGAAGGCTGGGGCAGGTGGGCGGCCTGGAAAGTCGTGGCGTTTGGCATCAACCAAGGCGGCCAACAAGCGATCACGGTGGCGGTCAGCGCTCGACTACCTGAATGTGCTGCTTCAGCTCCTCGGCAATTTTGCAAGAAGAGGTAGCGGGGGTCCGCTCCCGCCGAGGCGCCCAAGCTGCGTCGAACTCTCTGGCCCATTCCTGCTGGAGGCGGATGATGTCGACGATCTCCTGGTCGACCGGGATCGTCGGCGGATCCCTGCCCGTGATCTTCGTCTGCTGATAGGCAAGCCGGGCCACGAAGCCGTCCGACCTCAACGACGAGCGCGCCCTGACCGCAGTCTCCGCCGCCTCCAACGCTCCAAGGCCGACCATGACCCGTCCACCTGGCTGCCCCCGTACGCCGGCTACTGGTGCACCTAACTCACCAACTGGGCCGCCGACAAAATGTGTTACCAGCTCACCATCGACTCAGGCGAGCAGACCGCCGTCGCCGAAGGTCTCGCCCGCTGCCCCGACCAGCCCATCACCGTCGCCCTCTCCCACTGAAGGAGCGGCCGGGCCCTTCACCACGGGGGAAAGCGAAGGACCCGGCCAGGCACCACGCTCCCACAGCGCGGTTTCAAACGCAGCCGCATCGTGCCGCCGCCGGGGTGTGCCACACCGCGAAGGTCCTGCCCGCCCGCAGCCATCACCCGTGCCTGGCGGCCGAGCCGCAGACACCAATCACAGCGAGCGGTACCAGTCTTCGCCGTTGCTGCCGAGCGTGCTGCGTAGGTAGCTCTCCAGGGACGAGGCGATCCAGGTGCGGCTGTCCGTTTCGTGATCCCATACGAAGATCTCATCGCGAGCCGGAGTGCGAACAAAGGCGAATTGGTCGCCGCCACCGTTGTCACCGAAGAACATGAGGGCGCCGAACGGCATGTACAGGTTGCGGAACTGCTCGTTGGTGCGGAAGGACTGGTTCTCCTCCAGGATCTTCTCGGCCGTCCAGACCACCTCGGTCCCGTAGTTGGCTTCGATCCCGTCTGTCTCGGTCAGGAGCTCACGCAAGGACACGGGAAGCGACTGGCCGAGCTGCTCCTCGAGTGCGTTCAGGGCGTCGGGAGCCGCCGGGTCCTGCAACTCCACGTCGGGGAATTCTGAGGCGAGCTCTCGCCACATGAGGCACTTTCTCCATTTCGTGCGAATTACCTGATGCGGGGACTGAACCAGTGCCCCAGCATATCATCCACTTTGGTGACGTGATCGAGGACCTGCTGTCGTGTTGCAGTGGGGTGAGTTCGGTAGAACTCGTTCCAGGAGACACGTATTTCACTGAGATGGATTCTGCTATTAATGTCCCCCTTGGGGATTCCGCGCAGGTTTTCAAGGGAGTGGATTTCGTCCGCCTTGAATAGGTTGGGATACTTTTTGAGAACTTGTTGTTCGATGGCATGGTGGACGACCACCTTGCCTTTGAGTTCTGGGTGTTCGTTGAAGAATGTCTGTTTGTAGTTGTGATTTTTGGTGCTGCCGACGGAGGCTTTTTCTCGGGTCGGGATCTCCTCACCGAGTGGTGTCGTCTTGTTGTCCTTGGCGTTTTGCGCCGCAGTCTGGCAGGGGGTGAGGCCCAGCGGGTCGGCCCACAGGTGCGGGTTATGGACATAGGAGGATGGGTTGGGGGCGGGTGCCAGGCCTAGAGGGTCGAGGGTGAGGTAGCGGGCTGTTTCCGGGTCGTAGTGCCGGAAGTGGTTGTAGTGGAGGCCGGTTTCCGGGTCGAAGTACTGACCGGGGAACCGCAGAGGGGTGTAAGCGGAGCTGTCGACGGCCCATGCGGTGGTTCCCCACAGCGTGCGCCGCGTCTGCCAGGCGATGTCACCGTGTTCGTCGACGAGGGCACTCGGCGTGCCGACGAGATCGGTGATGATGGCGAAGAAGCGGGCGTCGATCTCGCTCTGGGGAGCGTCCCCGCTGGTGATTCTTTCGGTCTGAGTGATCGGGTGCAGCCCGTGGTGGTCCCAAGTGAGCGTGACGGGATGCGGGGCATGTGCTGAGACGGTGGTCTGTTCGCACAGGGTGGTGCCGTCCCAAGTGAATTCGGTGCGCTCGAGGACGATTTCGCCGTCGGCGGCCAAACGGGACTTGCTGGTGCGGCGGCCGAGCGGATCGTAGGTGTAGCGCCAGCGGGTGCCGTCCGGGGTGATCACTGAGGTAAGGCGGTCTTCGGTGTCCCATTCGTAGCGCCAGGTGTCGGGCTTGCGGGATAGCCGAGTCTTTTGCCGCAGGGTGACGCGGCCCAGGGCGTCGTACTCGTAGCGGACCGTGCCAGCGCCCGTGAGGCGGGTGCCGGTGTAGGTGCGGGGGCCGGTTGCTTCGTGTCCGGGGTGGTTTGAGGGCCAGGAGGCGAAGACCTGGTTGCCTGCCTCGTCGTAGGCGTAGGTTTCGTTCCAGTTGGCGGCTTGTACGGCCGTGACGCGGCCGACAGGGTCCAGGGTGATACAGCGTG
This sequence comes from Streptomyces sp. NPDC085866, assembly GCF_044541035.1. Lineage (NCBI taxonomy): Bacteria > Bacillati > Actinomycetota > Actinomycetes > Kitasatosporales > Streptomycetaceae > Streptomyces > Streptomyces sp. NPDC085866. Next base: position 174,137 of record NZ_JBITSQ010000017.1, on the reverse strand, counting down.
GTCCGGCAGCGGGGTCGTCGATCTGGACGAGGTTGCCGTCGGCTCGGTAGGAGTAGCCGCGTTGGCGGATGGGCTGGTGTCGGGTGTTTGCCGTGATGGTCTGGGCGGTGAGCCGGCCGGCTATGTCGAACTGGTTAGCCCAGGTAAGGCTGTTGTCGATACGGCGGGAGACTTCGCGGCCCGCCGCGTCGTAGGCGAAGTCGATGGTGCGGCCTGCGGCGACGACCTGCGCTGGGCGTCCGGCTGCATCGTAGCGCCAGGTGGTGAGGGCACCGGTCGGTGTGGTCCGGCTGCTCAGGCGTCCCCACTGGTCATAGGTGTAGGAGAGGGTGCGGCCGTTGACGGTTTCGGACCGGAGGCGGCCGAACTGGTCGCGCAGCAGGGTCAGGGTGCAGTCGGGGCTGGTTGCCTGGGTCAGCTGGTCAGTGAGGTCGTAGGCGTACTCGGTGGTGTGGCCTTGGGCTTGTTTGCGGGTCACCTGGCCTAGGAAGTTCCGTTCGTAACGGATCACCTGGCCGGTCTGGTCGGTGCGCGAGACGAGGTGGCCCGCCGCATCGTGGGTGTAGGTGAGGCGGCGGCCGTCGAAGTCGGTTTCGGCTGCCAGGTTGCCAGCGGCGTCGTATTCGTAACTCCATGTCAGGCCGAGTGGGTTGACGACCCCTGTCAGGCGCAGCTCGGTGTCGTGGATGAACTCGTGGCGTACGCCGTCTGGCCCGGTGCGGGAGGTGAGCAGGTCGAAGTGGGTGTACTCGTAGCGTGATTTGCCGCCGAGCGGGTCGGTGTGGCTGGTGCAGTTGCCCTCGCCGTCGTATGTCCACGATTCGACGGTGCCGTCGGGGGCGGTGTAGCGGGTGAGATGGCCTTCGAGTGTCCAGTCCATCTGGGCCACGGCCCCGACCGGGTCGGTGACTGTGGTGATGCGTCCGAATGCGTCGCGCTCGTAGCGGGTTACTGCGCCGAGCGGGTCGGTCACGGCGAGGGGCAGGCCTGCTGGGTCGGGGTCGATGGTGGTGGTGTTGCCCATCGGGTCGGTGACGGAGGTGAGGCGGCCCGCCTCGTCGTAGAGGTAGTGGGTGGTCTGTCCTGACGGGTTGGTGTCCGACGTGCAGTTGCCGCGTTCGTCGTAGGTTCGTCGGATGACGGTGCCGTCCGGGTTGACCACCTTCGTGGGGAGTCCGAGGTGGTTGTATTCGGCGCGTGCCGTGTGCCCGTCGGGGCGGGTCACGGTGGTGAGCTGGCCGGCCGCGTCGTAGTCGAGGGTCATCGTGTGGCCGAGCGGGTCCGTGTGCTGCCGCAGGCGGTTGTGGCGGTCGCGTACGAAGCGGGTGACGTTGCCCAGGGGATCGATGCGGGCGATCACCTGGTCGCGTTCGTTCATGACGAAGCGTGTGTCGTGGCCGAACGAGTCGGTGATCGTTGTCGTGTGCTGCCCGGATGGGTCGTCTGGGGAACTGTAGGTGAAGACCGAACGCTGGTGTCCGGCTTCTCCGGCCTGGTAAGTGCAGCGGTTGTGCTCGTCGTAGGTGTAGGCGAAGGTGCGTTGGTTGGTGTCCGTCCAGGACACGATCCGTCCGCGCTCGTCGTAGCCGAACTGGGTCGGCCGGCGGCTGGAGTTGATGACGTCGGTGAGATGCCCGTCGGTGGAGTAGCCGTAGTTGACTAGTTCCTGGTCGCTGCCGTCCGCTGCGGCGCCGGCCAGGGCAAGCGTGCGGATGCGTCCGGATGAGCAGGTGAGCTGGAGGCGGTAGCCGCTGCTGTGTGTGAGGGCGCACGGGGCTCCCTGCTCGTCGTATTCGAATTGGATCCAGTTGCCGTTGCGGTCGTCGATCAGTTCCAGCAGGGCGATGTCATTGCCGGCGTCGGCGAAGTGCAGTCGGCGGCCGCTGTCGGGCTCGGTGATCAGGTAGCCGTCGTCGGTGCGATCCAGTGACCAGCGTGTGCTGCCGTGCCGTGGCAGGGTCGGCACGCCCGGGGCGGGGTGGGGGTAGGTCAGCAGCAGCCCGTCTTCGCCGACGAAGATGACGCCTTCGGTGTCGATCTCCAGGCGTTGGTCGATGGTCGAGGACCAGGTGGGGCCGAACCACCGTCCCGAGCGGTAGGTGGAGGAGAACTCGCGCTTGAAGACGAGTGGTAGCCCGGCTGGCAGGCTGACGTCCGTTTGGGAGAGCAGCACGCTGCCGGTGGCGACATCGACCGGGTCCTCTTCGCAGGTGATCTCGGGGGGCTGTCGGGATGTGGCGTTGGGACGCTGTTCGGCTGCTTGGCGGGCTTCACGGCGCAGGGCGTTCTCGGCGCCTGTTTCGACTCCTTCCTTCAGTGCGAGCCGCAGCCCGCCCCGCGCGAGCCCCGCGCCCTTGGTGCCGATGAGTTCTGGGATGAGGCGGCCGATGAACTCGGAGGGGTCCTTCTTGAAACCGTCCACGGCGGCCTGCACGACCCGTTCGGGATGGGAGGCGGTGGAGACCAGGCCGGCCAGCGTCATGTTGAGGTTCTGCGCGTAGGCGGCCGGGTGGGTCAGGCTGTAGGGGTCCATGGGGTTGAGGCCGCGGGCGAAGTTGAGCAGGCCCGCAGTGCCCTTGAGGGCGCCGCCCACGACGTGCGTGAGTTCGGTGTTGACGGCCTGGTAGCCGTCCTTGAAGTCGTTGCCGAGGCGCTCCAGCGGTGCCGGTTCGGCGGGTGCGTGCGCGAGGGCCGCCTTCACCTTGCCCTGCGCCTCGGAGGCGGCCGTGTTGCGCTGCTTGCGGGCCTCGGCGAGTTTCTCGGCGGCCGCCTTGACGTCGGCCTTGCCGGGGTCCTGGAACGGCTCAGGCCTGGGGCCCGGGTCCTCGTTCGCCTTGATCTTGGCGTTGTAGGCGTCGACCTTCTTGTTGTACGCGTCGGTCGCGTCCTTGGACGCCTTCACGCCCTTCTTGTAGAGCTCGACGGCCTCCTTGGCCTGCCCCTGTGCCCACTTGACGGTGTCCGCGTAGGACTCCAGTGCCCCCGCCGCCGATGCGCAGGCTTCGGCTGCCCGGGCCCACTTGGTGGGATGGACGCCGAACTTCTCCCGGAAGGCATCGCCGCCCTCGCCCTGCCAGCCTGAGGAGTCAACCTTCTTCAGGCCCGAGCTGACCTTGTCGAAGGCGCCGTGGAAGTCCTTCAGGTGCTTGGCGCTCTCGCGGATCTTGTCCGGATTCCCGTGGACGAGCTCGTTGGCCTCCTCGGTCTGTCCGAGCTGCTGCTCACCAGGGGTGGCGCCCAGGTCGGAGGCGACCTCGTCGCCCCAGTCCTCCACACTGTCGGCCCAGTCGTGCAGACCGGCGTGGTCCAGGACCCCGCCCAGCTTGTCGGTGCCGTAGTCGACAGCCTCGCCGAGCTTCTTCTTGCCTTTGTCGTAGAGGTTCTCCGCGCCGCCGAGGAGCGAGTTGGTGACGTCGCCGAGCCCCATCAGCCCTCACCGCCCTGCTGCTCGGCCGCCTTGGCGCGGGCCTCGGGAGAGGGTCCGAAAGTGCCGTCCAGGTACTGGTTGTACTCATCGTCCGACACCCCGAACGCACCATGGAGGTCCTCCGGGTTCAGGCCCGGCACCGCCCCGATGGTGTGCGAGGTCATGACGTCCCGGCCCGCGTCCTTCCAAGCCTGCCCACTCTTGTCCATGGCCTGGTCGAAGGACTCCTTGCTGTAGTCCACATTGCCGCCGTAGACACCGGACTTGGCGATGTCGCCCCAGCCCATCTTCTCGACGTCCTCCTCGGAGGCGTACGGATTGCCGATGGCCGCGTTGGTGACGACCTTGAAGGTGCCCTCGACGTACTTGTCGCTCTCGTAGTACGTGCCCGCGGACAGACCCGTCTTCACGGCGAATCCGTTGCCCTCGTTGATCAGCGAGCGCACGCCCCACTCCCAGCGCTCGCAGAACGACTTGAACTCCCCCATCAGCCCTTCGTGGCCGAGTTCCAGCCCGGACAGGGCGATGTCGCCGAAGCCGCGCCCGGCCCCGGCCTCGCCCACCATGCCCAGCTCCTTCAGCTCGCCCAACGCCTCGGTCAGCCCCTTGGCGATCAGAGCGAGCCCATCGGTCCTCAGGTCCTTGCCGTCACCGCTCATGGCCTGTCCCCCGCGTCCCTGTCGGCGTCGATGTCGAAGTCCAATGCCGCCTCGTCCGGCACTATCCCGCGCACCGGCGGGAAGACCATGCCTTCCTCGCCGTCCGCGCAGTCCAGCGCCACCCCGCAGGGCACCCCGGCCGCGGGGACGGCCACATCCAACAGGCGTGCGCCGAGGACGGTCTGGTACCTCCACTCGCGCGCTGCCTCGCCGCGTGCCACGGCGTAGCGGGCCAGGGCCTGCTCGTCAGAGAAGGCCAGGATGAAGCGGATGCCGTCCAAGTCCGCGGTCAGCAAACCGCGTTCCTCGTCTGGGCCGGAGCCGTCGCCCAGCGGGACGAGCACGGGAGTGCGGCGGAACTCGCCGAGGAGGCTCGCGAACTCGCGTCTGCGAGCGGCTACTTCGGGATCATCGAGTCTGGGCTTGTGGACAGGCTCGGAAGTGGGCGGCTGGTCAGTCTGTTGCGTGTCCCGCTCCTGGCGCTCACGCGAAGGCGTCATCGGCTCCCGGGATTCCGACGCCTCCCCCATCTCGATGTAGTCCGCAAGTCGCGACCGTGGAATCCGCTGCGGCTTGTCGGCCGCACCCCCGTGCTCAGACATGAAACACATCATCACAACTGCACACGGCATGCCGCAAACATCCGGAGGAGGAGTCGTCGCTTTCGTGTCAGCCCCGAATGTAGGCGGCGGACGGAGATCTGGCGCAGCTAGTGCCGTGACCGCATAGGTTCGCCGGGCTGGTGGTCGTGGCGGTTGGATGTGCGGTGGCGTCCGATCTGACCGCTGGAGGCGCGGTAGCTGAGCCTGTCCGTGTGCGCAGACTCACCGACCAGGATGGACAGCGGCTGCAGCAGATCGTTCGCCGGGGCAGCACGAGTTCGGTGTGCTACCGGCGCGCGATGGTGCTGTTGGCCTCGGCCGGCGGAAACCGGGTGACGGTGATCGCCAAGCTGGTCCAGGCAGACGAGGACACCGTCCGGGACGTGATCCACCGCTTCAACGAAAGCGGCCTGGCCTGCCTGGCCCCTCAGTGGGCGGGAGGCCGCCCCCGCCTGCTCAGCACTGACGACGTGGACTTCGTCGTCCAGACGCCACCACCCGCACCGTCAAGCTCGGACAACTCTTCACCCAAGGTGATCAGCGGCTCCGTCCGGTCACGCTGCCGACGGGCGGCCGGCCCTCGCGTCGGCGGGCGCTCGGCGGTTTGTGAGGAGTGGGGGTGGGTCGGTGAACGTCAGCGCTCGCGACGCAGGGAGACGCGCAGGGCCCCATTGTCGTCCCGGCTCAGGAAGAGTCCCGTGCCCTTTACGTTGGTCACGAGTGGCACGATGGTGCCGCGGTCGAGGACCTTCGCAGTATCCGGGCCCTCGTTGAGATCTACCTGCACGGCGGCAGGTTCAGTGCCTTCGGCAGTCGAGTCCTGTTGGACCGCTCCGTAGGCGGTTCCGTCGTCGCGGATTGAGACGAGCATGATGTCTTTCCGGTCGCCGCTCTTGGCCAGACAGATGCCCTTCTTGCGCTGCAGGTCGAAGACGATGGGCCCGGCGGCGAGATAGCGGCCGTGGGGTGATGCGACCGCGCCGTACTCACGGTTCGATCCGTAGTTGCCCGCGTTAATGTCGTCGTTCAGGTCGTAGCCGCAGGTCATGGATGCCAGAAGGCGTCCTGTCCCCAGATCGTGCACGGACCACACCGGATTGGCGGCAGTGCCGTCCTCCTTGTCCGGGGTCTGCCAGCCGGCGAGCACGTGGCCGTCGATGACGCCATAGGCCAGTCCGTTGAAAGGAGCGAGGTCGCCGGTCCGCTCGGTACCGCTCGGGCGTACGGAGTCGCTGAACCAGTGGCCCGCCAGGCCAAACCCTCCGTTGTCCACACTAACCAACGGGCCTTCCGGGGTGGCCGCGATGACACGGCCTCCCGCGCAGTCGGCCTGGCCGCACGGGGACAGCAGGTCATCGGGATGGTCGTAGGCGGTGCTCTGACCCGTCACCACATTCACCGCAAACGAACGTTCCGGGTACAGGCCCGAGTCGACCATATTGCCCAGGCCGACCAGCACCCGGCCACCGTACGCAGAGACCCGCACCGCGGGCTCTCCCTGTACCGGCAGATCGATCTGCCGTAGCGGCTTCACCGACGTGCCCTGCCCGTCAGCGGCGTACACCGCCAGTCTGACCACCGCGGAGCCGTCGTGCAGTGCGTCCTTCCCCTGCACGCCTTGGGCGTAGGTGACGATGTACTCGCGGCCCTCTTGATCAACAACGGTCACACCTGGCGTCTGCGACGACTCGGCATCGCTGGGCGTGGGTATGTCCCATGGCGCTGAAGACCACTTGATCCGCCCCGTGTCAGCGGCCCGCACGATGGTGGTGTAGCCGTTTGCAGCCCCCTGAATGCTGGCCACCTCACCGGCGCCCGGCACTGCCACCACGGGTACGTTGGCCGCCCGCTTCGGAACCCCGCCGAGTGCCGTGTCCCATCCCTCGCCCGGATCATAGGCCGCAGGCAGTCTCAGTTTGGCGAGTGACTTCGCCTGGTGAAAGGGATTCAGAGGGCTGCCGTTGCTGTCCTTGTGGCCGCCGCCTGCCGGGTCGCTGCAGCCCGCCAGCGATACCGCCACCAGTACTAACGCTCCCGTCACTGCCCGAACGCGCATGCCGTGTACGTCCCCTTTGCCCCCGTGACGGATCCGTCGGACCGTCGGTGACCATCTGACCGCCGACCGTATCAAGAGACCGGACAGCTCCCAACGCAGGCGCCAACGTCGAAGGCCAGGTCATCGCGGGGACTAACCTCGCGTTTGCGCCGGAATCGCCATCCCGGCGAACCTTCCCGGTCAGAGCCCTAGTAGGACTCCGTTAGGTTGCTCTGGCTCTTGAGTTTGGGCTGGTGGCGGATGTTTTGGGCAGGGGGCGGTGGCAGGTGGTGCAGGTGCCGGTCCAGCAGTTCAGCAGGTCCTGGACGGCGTCGAGGATCTGGTAGAGGGTGAGCCCGCCGTATCGGCTTTTGGGGCCAGCCGCTGCTCGGTGAGGAACGCGTGGGCTGCGGTGACCAGGGTGACGTGGTGATGCCAGCCGTTCCAGGATCGTCCCTCGAAGTGGTCCAGGCCCAGGCCGTGCTTGAGTTCCCGGTAGTCGTGCTCGATGCGCCAGCGGATCTTGGCGAGTCGGACCAGTTCAGCCAGCGGGGTGTCGGCGGGCAGGTTGGACAGCCAGTAGTCGATGGGTGCTTCGGCGCCTTCGGGCCATTCGGCCAGCAGCGTGACCTCGGGCAGGACACCGTCCCAGTGGCCGTCTTCGGCGGTGGCGGCGGCCTGGGCCAGGCGGCGGGCCCGGACCCCGGCCGGCCGCGCCCGCAGTGCCAGAAAGCGTGAGCGCATCGGTCCGCGGGAGCCTTCCCGCCAGGTTGCCTCGGTGAACGCCTGCCGTCCGTGACCAACGGCTAAAACGGACACAGAGGACGGCTTGTCCCGGTAGCGGGGCTGCGGCCTGCGACCGTTCCCGGACCAGGCCGGGCTGGTAGGCCGCGCGTCGTGCGGGTGGACGGTTACGTCCGCACGGACCGCCACGACATATCCGATGCCCCGCGCGCTCAGGCCGTCGCGGAAGTCGGCGTTCTGCCCGTAGCCGGCGTCGGCCACCACCACCGGCGGCACCAGACCCCACCCGGCCAGCTCGTCGAGAGTGTCCAGGGCCAGGCGCCACTTCTCCCGGTGCCCCACCTCTGGCGGTATCCCGGTCTTCTGCCGCCGTGGCGCATCGTGCGCCCACTCCTCGGGCACGAACAACCGCCACTGCAGTGGACAGGAGGCGGTGTCGGAGACCGCGTGCACGCTCACCGCGACCTGACAGTTGGCCTGCTTGCCCAGCGCTCCGCAGTACTGGGGAGCGACCGCCACCGACATCTTCCCGTCCTTGGGGAACGAGACGTCATCGACCGCCCACGCATCCGGGCCGATCTGCGGCACCATCCGCTCCGCGATCCGCCGCCGCACCGGCAGCGGGTCCCAGGTCGACTGGTTCACGAACTGCTGCAGGTTCTGCTCGTTGCCGTCCGGCAGCCGCTCCGCCATCGGCTGGATCGATTTGCGCCGCCCGTCCAGCATCAGCCCCCGCAGATAGCAGTCACCCTTCGCCCGCTGATCCTTGCGCGGCACCGACGCGAAGACGTCAGCCACGAATAACGCCAACTTCGCCCGAGCACGGTTCACTTCATGTGCGTCCACACCACCAACATGCCCCCAAACACGACAGCGAGACAGACCTAACGGAGTCCTACTAGTCAGATGTTTCGGGGGTGTCGTGGATCCAGGACAGCCCTCCGAGGTCCAGGCGCTGGCGGGTGCGGGTGACGGCTACGTAGGCCAGGCGGGCTTCGGCATCGTCGATCGGATCGGGAAGCGTTGCGGAACCGCTCTGCCCGCCCGGTTGCTGATCTTTGGGCCGGGCGAAGTCGTCGGCGATCAGCACGCGAGGCCATTCACGTCCTTTGGCCTTGTGGGCGGTGGAGATAGTGACCAGGGCGTGTGGTTCGGGGACGAGTTGGCCGACGGCCGCGAGGATGGCGTCGGTGCCGTGGGTGTCGACGAGGTTGACCAGCGGCTGCAGGTCGCGTCCGGCGGGGTCGTGGGCGGCGTAGTCCTGCAGGTCACCCCAGGAGGGGAAGAGGATCAGTTCGGGGTGGTGGGTGCGGTGGCCTTCTTTCAGGTCGTGTGCCGCCTGGGCGAGGGCGCGCAGGCTGTTTCCTCCCCCGGTCAGGGCGACCCGCTGTCCAGCGGCCATGAGGGTCATGACGTGGGCCATGGCGCCGACGTTGGTGCGGCACAGGACGGCGTCGGGGCTGGTGACGGGGCCGATTTCGGTCGGTACGGCGGGGGTGCCGGTGAGGCGGATGGGGGCGTCGGCCAGGTGCAGCCAGCGGTTGGCTTCCTCGGCGAGGTCGGGTCCGAAGCGGAAGGACTGCGACAGGGTCAGGTGGGTGCCGTTGAAGCCGGTCATGACGTCTTTGGCCCCGCGCCAGTGGTAGATGGCCTGGGCGGAGTCGCCGACCATGACGAGCTGGGCATGGTCACGCTGGTTAAGGAAGATCTGTTCGACGACGGGGTCGGTGTCCTGGGCTTCGTCCAGGAGCAGGTAGTCGGCGTCCAGTTTGGGCTGGGTGAGCGCCCAGATCTTCAGGTAGTGGTCGTGTTCGAAGCGGACGCAGCCGTCGTCGGGGTTCTGCAGGTCCGCCCAGGCTTTGCGGGCGATGGGGACGATGTGGGCGGCGAGTTCGCGGTGGAGGTCTTTGTCTTCCAGGCCGCGCAGTTTCGGTACGTGATGGCGGGTGATCTGGTTGTCGGCGGTGTGGCAGAAGCGGGTCACGGTGCGCAGGAGGGCGTTGGACAGGGCCCGTTGGGAGATTTCGCGTTCGTCGATGCGGATGGCTTTGGTGAGGCCGAGGGCCTGTCCGGTCTGCCAGGCGGGGCGGCGGGGTGCGTTCAGGCGGCGGGTGTAGCGGTGGCCGACGGCGGCGTAGGCCAGGGCATGGGTGGTCTTGCACTGGACGGTGCGCGGGAAGCGGGCGGTGGCGTCGTGGGCGATGGCCCGGTTGTAGGCGAGGTAGCGGCCGCGGCGTGGGGTGGTGCGGGCGAGCAGGGCCAGGGTGGTGGTTTTGCCGGTGCCGGCTCCGGCTTGCAGAGCCAGGTGTTCTCCGGCGTGGAAGGCGTCGGCCGCGGCGGTCTGTTCGTCGGTGGGCTTCACGGGGTGGGGTCCTTGGGGAGTCGGGTAAGTGCATGCCCGACGACAGCGAGCAGGCGTGCGGGGGCGGAGTGGGCCAGCAGTTGGAGTACCTCCTGGTGGAGGCGGTCGATCTCCTGCATGGCGTGGTCGGCCAGGGCCCGGTGCACGGCCAGTTCCAGGAAGCGTTCCGGGGTCAGGCCGTCTCGGCCGGCTTCGGCGGTGAGGACGGCGTGTGTGGCGGGCGGGAGAGCCACGTTGAGCAGAACCTTGTGCTCTGCGTCGGGGTAGTGCGTGGTGATCACGTCGATGGGCAGCCGGTCGTTGAGTCGTCGCCTCAGTCGGCGTGCGGCCTGGTCGGGTGTCTCGGCTTTGACGAGGGCCATCAGGCGGGTGGTGTCGTGGTTGGCGGCGAGCGGCATGCTGCGGCAGGCGGTGTCGAGTTCGGCCTGGTTGAGGGGGCGGGTGAGGGTGATCTCCAGGGCATGGTGCGGCATCTGTCACCGGCGGTGGTGGTGGTGCGGCGCAGGGGCTGGCAGTTGGGTGTGGATGTGGGCGGTGTGGAGGAGCGGGTCGAAGGGTTGCCAGCCGGCCAGGGCCAGTTCGGCTGCGGTGGGGGTGGCTGCGTGGATGGTGCAGCGTTGGGCCCGCCAGCGCAGTTGCTCGGCGTAGGGCAGGTGGCCGAGGTCGTAGAGGGCGATGTGTGTGTCGGGCAGAGTGAGTTGTCCGCGTCGGGGCTGGGTGGGCAGCAGCATCCAGCGTCCTGCGGGGCTGGTCTGGTTGAGGACGGGGTGTGTGCAGCGGCGTCTTTGGCGGGTCTGGGCGACGCAGCGGATGTCTTCGATGGGATCTTCGCCGAGGTAGGCGACGAGAAGGATGCGGACGACGGGCCGGGCGGGTTGCTTGTCACCGCTTTCCGGGACGGTAGTGGCGGGCGTGTGGGATGCCGGGGTGAAGGCACCGGTGTCGACCAGGCGCCGGGAGCGAAGGGCCAGTTGGCGGCGCAGTGGTGTCAGGCGGGGGCTGCTGACTCGCGTGTGGGGGCTCTGCTGCGGGCAGAGGGCGGCGTGCGGGATGCGGCACCATCCGCTGCCGTCGTCGTGGGGGTGGGCGATGCCGCCGCTGAGGTGCCAGCGGCAGGCTTGGGAGACGTCGGCGGTGGCTACTTCCGTGGGGTGCAGGGCGATGGGCCGGTCGTCGGGGCGCGGGTACCAGTCGACGCGGTTGCCGCAGTAGCGGCAGCGGCCATTCTGCCCGGCGCGCAGCAGGCGGCTGGGACTGTTTGGGGCGATGTGCAGGGAGCGGCGGGGAGGGATGTGACGGGGGCTGCCGTCCCAATGGTGGTCAGCGTGTGCGGGGTGGGAGCGCATGGCGGCGACCGTGCCAGGTGCCGCGCCGATGGCTGGTGGCGGCTTTCGGGGATGTCACGCGATCGGCCCAACCGGCGGGAACACGCGCCCGAAACGTGGATCTGTCGTTCGATGCCGTCTCGCCTGTGCGGGTGATCTCTCCTATGCCGCGAGTGGCCAGCGGCATTGCCGGGTCAAGGCTGTGGCGCGTCGGGGGCGGGATGCCCCTCGCACAGGGAGGTGAGGAAGCGTTCGATGGGGACGCCGAACGCATGAGCCAGGGCATGCCAGGTGGTGAGGCTGCCGGTGGTCCGGCCGTGTTCGAGGTCGATGAGGGTGCGCCTGGCCAGGCCGCTGCGTTCGGCGAGTTCGTCGAAGGTCCATCCGCGCTCGCCCCTGAGCCGCGCGAGTTCGACGCGCAGCGCGATGAGGTTGGGGTCGGGCGGGAAGATCGTCACCCCACCATCCGACGGTGCAGACATCTGCCCTGTCAGTGCAGACCTCTGCACTATTTGTCCGGAGGAGTGCCACGGTCACGGTGCAGAGATCTGCACTACCGTGCGTCCGTCCCAGGACGCCCGACTGCAGGCATCTGCGGTTCTTCGGCGTGGACAGACAGGAGGACGGTCGGCCGATGAGGTTCGGCGGTGCCGCGGTGCGGCGGATCTGGACGGTGGAACTGCGTCCACGGGCAGGTGGGCCGAACCTCGTCTGCGCCCATTGCACCGCCCGCACATCTGCGTGTGAGGCCGCATCCGCTCGGTCCGCCGCCCTGGCCCATCTGGCCTGTCACGCGCGTGCTGACTCCTTGCCCGGGCATCTGCGCACATGTCAGTGCCGGGCTCAGGGCTGCCGCTGGCATCCGCGCCACCGCGGCTGCGCCGGCCCGGTACTGCTCGCCCTCACCCGAGACCGCAGCGGCCGCACCTGGCGGCTGGCAGACACCTGCGCAGCCTGCGCGGCCGCCACCAGCCACACAGCCGTCGTCCCCGACACACAGCTTGGCAGGCCGCACTCCCCCACCCTGCCGGCGCCTCCACGTGGCACTCACCGGCTTGGTGCGGAAGAACGCATGCGGGTACAGGAGGCGCTCACCTACCTCGCCACCGCCCTGCCCCGGTTCACCTCCCCCGCCGCCCGCATGCTCGCCCTGCAGTGCGCCCTGCGCGCCGACACCCATGGCCACGCCCGCCTGCCCGCAGGACTGCTACGCAGCATGCGCCTGCACGGACGCACGGAAATCTGGGAGGAACTCGCCCACGCAGCCTGGCTGCACTCCCCCGACCTCAGGTCAACGCCGGTGGAGGTGCAGCTGCTCGACGCCGCGATCCTGGAGCAGGTCCCGGGTCGAAGGGCGCGCTGCCGAGCCGCCCACTGGGCGCTGCGCCCCACACCCTTGCACCTGTCCGCGGCCTCGCCGCCCGCACTGCGGTTGATCACACTCGTCCTGGCCGCACACACAGGCGACCGCACTGTGCACAGCGTCGACATGGACGTGCTCACCCGCCTGAGCGGGCACTCAACTCATCAACTCGAAGAACTACTCGACCGGCTGGTCGCCGTGCACGCACTCGCAGCCTGGCACCACAATCGGTACACCGACGAGGTGTTGTGGCAACCGTTCGTGCAGCACTCAAGGGTGGGGCCTGCAGCACGGCGTCCGCGGCCCATCATCCGGTAGCGCACTTCTCGCCGGAGATCCCACGCCAAAGCCCTGACACCGGAAGGCGTTGCATGCACAGCGGAAACAGGGCTTCCCACCCGTATCATCGCCGCACCAGGGCACGCTGCGGCCGGAACATCTCCCCTCACCGGCTGCAACCGCCCTCCAGGGCTTCGGCCCGGCCATCAACCCAGGAGAGACAGATGTCCGAAGACACAGCCATCAACACCGAGTTGACTTCGCAGTACACCAGTCAAGTGACCAGCGACCTAGAACGCAACATCAAGGAGCGGGAACGGATCACGGCAGAACTCACCGCACTCCAACAACAGTTGGCCACACTGCAGCATGACCACACCGTGCTGGTCAGCATCCAACAGGCCCTCGGCATCCCGACAACAACCCCTGAGCCTGCCGACGCCGACATCGCCTCTGTGCCCTCCCCCAGGAAGAAGACAACGAAAGCGCCTGCCACTCGTCGGACGGCGAAGACGGGCACGGGGCAACAGCCCAGGACCAAGAAGCAGCCCGGCACGAAGCCCGCTCCCAAGAAGACGGCAGCGAAGAGTGCGCGGCCTACCCTGGTCACTCTCATCCACGGCCACCTCACCGAGCAGAGCGAACCCCGCTCCGCGGCAGAGGTCGCCGAGGCACTCGGCCACGCGCACCCAGACCGCAACATCGCAACCACGGTCGTACGCACCACCCTCGAAAACCTCGTGGCCAAAAGCCAGGCCCAGCGCACCAAGCAGGGCAGCTCTGTCTTCTACACGGCCGTCAACGCGTCGGAGCCGACGGCCGCACCCGCAGACGGGGTTCAGCCCGAAACTGCCGGATAACCCGCGGACCTACACGGCTGTCCGCGGGCTCGTGCTCGCCTGTCGTTCGGCGTTGGTCAGCGCTCCCGGACGGAAGCTCTGTAGTTGTCGGTCTGGCGGAGCACTGCCACGGTCTGACTTGGTGCGGGCCATACTTGGATGAGGTACCACTCGGTGATCTCGTCCGGGGCGAGGTCGATTGCGGAGTCCCGGCCGCGGGCGTCGATGGGCAGCCGATAGTCACCAGGCCGTTGAAGGACAGCACAGGCAACTCTTTGTCGAGGTCTGCCATCAGACCTCGCATCACGAGTTCTCCCGTCACCGAGCGTAGTGAGACTTCGGCGATCTCGTCCCACTCAGCAGCCTAGGGCTGCGGTACGTCTGTGTGGAAGGTGACGGTGACGTCGACATCGCCGGCGTGGATGCTGGTGAGGTCCGCCGCAATGCCGTCTTGGACCTGGACGAGACTGTTGTGCCCGATGGACACGTCAGGGCCGCCGGGAACTGCAGGACGCGCGACCGGCGACCCGTACGGCTCCTTCCCCACGCGGTCGCGGCAGGTCTCCGCACACCTGTGCCGGAGTTGGTCGCGGCCATAGATGACGTACCTGATCACTCGTCGTCGATGGCGTCCCTGTCGCAGAGTGGGCGAAGGCCGCGCGAGTGCCAGGCCAGGTCCCACGGCGTTAGGGAAGCTTCCCGTGTGCCTTCCGGAAGTTGAAACCCAAGCGCACGGACGGCGGCGTACGATCACCGTAGGGATCTCAACGCGTTGATCGGTATGGGGAGCCAGCGTGGCCGAGTTGATCCGCCAGCAGGATGCGGACGTGGAAGTGGACTTCTACGGTTTCGCTCTGCAAGACGTCGATGACACGCTGGTGCCCCTCGAGTACCCGGAGGGGCGTGAATCCGGGGGCACGTTCCTGACCGCCCACGAAGCGCGTCTGGACATCGAGAGCGCCGGACACACCCACACCGCCACTTTGGCCGCTGAGGTGTGGGACACGGAGCCACCGGCCGCTGACGATCGCGGGGACTGGGAGGAGCGGGGAGAAGCCGTTCTGCACTGCCCGTCGGGGGAACTGGCCCTGTGGGGTGTCACAAGCGGGCCCCGTGAGACCTACCTGCAGCTGCCGGAGAAGGACGTCACGTGGCGGGTGCGGGTGTACTGCGAGGGCCGCCAGGAAGTGCGGCGCCTGGCACAAGAGGGCGTTCCTGAGGGCATCGAGCACTACCTGGTGCAGTTCTGGCCGACCGGCAAATGACGCTGGGCCAGGTCCCCTTCCCGGAGGTCCTGGCCCAACTAAGACCGGCTATGAGGTGATCTTGATGAGGAAGCCGTCGTCCATGCCGTCGATGATGCGGTTCTTTTTGTAGAACTGGCCCAGCAGGATCCCGGCGTCCTGGTTCTGCCGAGCCTTGACGGGCAGGACGGAGAAGTTGTTCTTCTCCGCATGCGGATCGAACCGGGGCTGCGCGCACCCTTGGTAGGTGCTCTGGAAGGGGAACTCGTCGCAGTCCTTGGTGCCGTGATCGGCGTATCCGGCGCCGAAGTAGCGGCGGCAGTTGCTCACCGCGGTTGAATGGTTGGCCTTGCGGCGCCGGTCGTCCAGGAACAGGCGGAACAGCGGGTCGGCGGGGGTCTGTCCGGCGATCTTCTTGTTGTGGTTCGTCGGCTTCGTCGCGCCGGGGTTCGTGTAGGCCTTTTTGATGTGCGCGGCCACTCCACGCTCGGGCGCGGAGGCGTTGGTGCTGTAGACGAGGGTTGCCAGGTAGCTGAAGGAGGCGGCGCCCCGGTTGTCGGGGTTGGCGCCGCCGGTCGGGTTGCTCAGGTACTTCCCGGCGTCCCAGCGGGGTGCGAACATCGCGGGCTTGCCGACAGCGGGGCTGTCACCGACCCAGCCGGGCGGCAGGGTCAGGGTCACGAGCGGCTGGTACACGGCGAAGACCACGTCCGCTTTGCCCGAGCCGGTGCCCTGACCGGGCTTATAGCGCACGGTGTGCGTGAAATGGGCGGCGGGCATCCGCTGCAACTGGTCGAACGTCCTGGTGACGGGCAGGTCGCCAGCGATCTTGGGGTTGGCGCGCGAGGGCCAGTCTTTCGGAATGGTCCCCTCGAGCTTGATCTTCAGGCCACTGGTCGCGGTCGTGTTCTGCTTCTTGAAGTTCACCGCGTCGTAGTCGAAGTGGATGGTGCGGTCGTTCTCCTTGACCGTCCCGCGGACGTAGAGGTCGAAGGAGCTGGTGCCGATGGGCTTGTCGTGGGTGCGCATCCAGATCGTGATGACGTGGATGCCGGTGCACACCGCGAACCGCGACTTGATGTAGATCGCGGCATCCCCACGCATGTGTTTCTCGCAGTCGGCCAGCGACATGGTGTGCGCCGGCGTCGGATACGACACCGCCGCCGGGCCCGTCGCTTTGACCCGCCGCGGCGGCAAAGGCTTCGGAACCGATGCAGGCACCGACATCCGCGTGCCGAACTTAGCCGCAGGTCCGACCGTCTCCAGCGCCGTCTGCCCGGCCGCCAGCCGACGGCTCTGCTCCCCCAGCTGGGTGCGCGTGGCAGGATCGCTCAGCTGCTTCAGAGTCGGCACCGGAGTGCTCATGGGCAGCATGAGAGTCTGGGCATGCAGGCCCTCCCCCGGAATGGCAGCAGCTCCCGGAGCAGCCGCCCCCGTCAGCACCCCCATCGTCAGCAAGACAGCCGCTCGGACGCGGACACGACGAAGCCATGGTCTGTGGCTCAACGAAACCCCCGGTCATACACGGCAACGGGCTGCCCCGCCGCCTGTTCACCACCACCCTTATCGAACAAACGCTCCAACCATCGGATGGGGTCCAGGAAGTGGCGTGATCACCCCCGACTCTGGCCGAGAGACCGCCCCAACATCCATGGGAGGGCTGTGTTCCGGAGGTGGTGAGAAGACATCGGCCGCATCGTGCCTCGATCGGCGGAACGCTGACGCAGGCATCACCCCGTGCAGTACGAGTCGTTGGGGATGCGGCATGACCGGACCGGCCGGAAGGTGGCCAATGGGGCCGATAATCCTCGTAGAGGCTTCAGTTCCTGCGGGACGGTCAGTGGCGGGAGCGTAGGTTCACGGCACAAATGACCGCGCTCACAGGGCCGGAGGGCTCGGGGACCTCCACAGCCCTGGAGACGCGTTCCATGTGCTTGGCTTGGGGCAGGGCCAGGCAGGTGACGGTGATGCCGCCGGTCAAGGCTTGCGACGCACTGCGACTGGTCTTCCGTGCGGCCGGCGCACGCTGGTCCGCAACCCGGGAACGGGCCGCCGGGGGCGTGGTCTTCTGTAACCTGAGTGATCCTTCGGCTGCCCCGCAGCGTCTGCCGGTCGGCACCGGCAGGAACGGGAAGGTCACTGCTGCGGATTTCGCGGCGGACCTGCTGGGGCTGCCGCGCACGAGGCGTGGGAGCCGCTGTGCTCTTCTTCCACACGATCAATCCCCTGATTCCAGCTGTTAGCAGGGCCAGAGCCAGCGCAGGATCCGGTCGGCCCCATGGACGCTGGTGCATCGGGTCCGGTCTCTCATCGGAGGGGGAGGTGAGCTGGCCGGGTCCACGACAGATCTGGTTCGGGCCACCAGGCGTCGCCGCCGAGGACATCCTCCGTGGGGCCCATGTGGGTGGGGGCTGGCCTGAAGACGGGGTCCAGGTCGATCCCGAGCGCGGTGAGGGCCGTGACTTGGGGTGTGGTCATCTGCGCGGTGTCGCTGCGGCATCTGCGCAGCCACTGGCCGAGGAGGACCTCGTCACCGTGGACGTCTTCGCGGTGGGCCAGCGGAACATCAAGGTGGCCTTCGCGCTGCTGGAACTGGCGGGCCGCCGTCAGACCGCGGCTGAAGGCGCGGGCGCGGGGTGCGGGATCGGCCAGCAGCAGCATGGTGTGGGGGTGCAGGTGGGGATGCTGGGCGGCGAGTTGGGCCAGCAGCCGCACCTGCTGGGGATGCAGGGTGTGCAGGTTGGTCAGCTGGTGGTTCAGCCAGGTCGCAGCCTCCTCGCCGGAGGCGGGCGTGGGAGTAGTAGCGGAGACGCGGGAGGTGAGGGCGAGGTGGGTGTAGTCGTGTTGCCAGGGCACGCCCCAAGGCGGGTTCCACCAGGGGTCGACGGCGTTGAGGGCATCGACGCGGTCGTCGTGCAGCCTTTCGTCTACAGCCAGTCGGCGCTGCCGGGCCAGCCAGCGCACCAGTGGCCCGTCGTTGGGTGAGGGGGCTCGGGTGACGGCCAGGGTGCCGTGGTGGGCGGCGAAGGCGATGGCCTGTTCCAGGCGGGCTTCGAAGCTGCCTTCGGGGTGGGGCCAGGAGATGTTGAGGCTGGTCAGGGCGAGGGCGCGCTCCGGGATGAGGCTGCCGTGGGCGTACAGCGAGCGTTGCTGGCCGAGCCAGAGCCCCAGGGGGTATCCGGTGCGGTCGGTGTGCTCGCTGGGCACGTCGAGGTGTCCGCGGCGTTCGAAGTAGCGGATGGCGGCCTCCCAGCCGACCTGCCACAGTCCGGTGTCGACCTGGTGGGTGCGCAGCTCGGTGACGGTGGCGACTTCCCCGGCTCGCTCGGGCGCCGGGGGGCGGGGAATGGTGCGCCGGAAGTCGGTGTGGTCGCCGCCCAGGCGCCGCCAGTAGCGTGAGTCGTGGGTGCGCAGTCCGTTGAGGACTTCCCAGAGGATGGCGAAGTCCGAGGAGTGCATGGCCTGTTCGGTGCTTTGGTGGGGGCCGATGTAGACGGGGACGATCAGGACGGCGATCTTGCCGGCGCCCGGGGGTTGGCGCAGGGCACGGCCCAGTGCCTGGATGATGTCGGAGGCGCTGCGTTTGGGGTCGGCGAACAGGACGGCGTCCGCGTCGGGCACGTCGACTCCTTCGCCCAGGACTCGGACGTTGGACAGCACGGCCCCGTCGACGGAGTCGGCGGGGCCGGTACGGCGGCGCAGCAAGGGGATGCTTTCGAATTCGGCCAGGAACTGGGCGCGCAGGCGGGATGGCTGCCCGCTGTGCAGGGCGTGGGCCCACAGGCGGCGGATGCGGGTGTTGGCAGCGGCGGCCTGGACGGTGTGGGGCAGGGTGTCGCTGAACTGGCGGGCGTAGGCGATGCGGCTGTGGAAGCTGATGACCCGGCGGATCCGGTGGGTTCTCATCGCGTGTAGCAGGCAGACCTGCAGGGCGGCCAGCCGCAGTCCGTTGGGGTGACGGGATATGCCGTCGATGGTGAGGATGTCGCGCAGGTCGTCGTCGGTGATGACTGGGGCGACGATGCGGTAGTCGGCGAGGATGCCGCGGTCGATGGCGTCGGCGAGGCCGAGGTTGTAGACGACGGGCCCGTAGATGGAGGCGTCGTCCATGGAGGCCAGGGGTTCGGATTTTTCGTCGGGCTCCGGTGAACGACGGCGGCGGCGTGGTGCGGTGGGGTCCTCGGGTTTCCAGATGCGGGGGGTGGCGGTCATGTAGAGGCGGCGTTCGGCGGGGATCTCGCGGTCGTGGTGGATGGTGGCCCACTGCTTGTTGCTGCTGCCGCTGCTGCGGTGTGCCTCGTCGATGATCACGATGGCCCAGGGAGGGAGCCGGTAGTGCCGGTGGGCGCGGGTGATCGCGGGGAGAGACTGGTAGGTGGTGAACACGACGCCCGGGCCGGGGAAGGCGGCCAGGGTGCGGGCGATGCGGGCCGGGTCGGTAGTGGCGGCGAGGCGGTCCCCGGAAAAGCTCACCGTGGTCGGCTTGAGTGTGCAGACGGCGAGCATGCGGGTGATGTGGCTGTCAGCGTGCCAGTGCCAGGCGGTCTGGCTGATCAGGTTCAGGGAAGGGACGACGACAAGGATGTGTCCCGGGCCGGCGAAGTGCTCGGCGATCCGGATGGCGGTGATCGTCTTTCCGGTGCCGGTCGCGGAGATGATCGTGGCCCGGGGCATGCGGGACAGGGCCCGCACCGCGGCGTCGTACGCTTCACGCTGGTGAACCCGCAGTTGTTTGACACCGCTCTCCGCCACAGCCGGGGCTCCCTTCGCGGGACGATGCAGGCAGCAGCTGTCCGGCCGCATCCCACTGACGGTGCGGCGGACGCTGAGTCGACCTTGCGTCAGCCGCGTCAGCCGTTCAAAGCTGATACGAAAAGTCGTTACCGAGATCACAGCGCACGGTACGAGCCGGGGCACCGAACGGGCGTGGACGTGCTGGTGCGCGGTGGAGGTGAGTGGTGGAGCGTGTGCGGCCGCTGCCTTACCGGACGCCTCTGCTCGACAGCGAGTCGACCGGTTCCTATGTGACGCGGCTGGCCGCCCGTCACGGACAGTCCGTCAGCCAATTTCTGGCCACGGTGGGCGAGGGGCTGTCCGCCGCCGACGTCGCTGCGCGGGAGAGCGAACTGTATTTCAACCGGGCCGCACGCCAGCGGCTGGCGGCGATGACGGGACGGCCGCTGGTCCAGCTGACACGGGCGCTGGTGAGCCTGCGCGATGAGCACCTGCTGCCCGACTCCCCCGGCGTGCCGGCATGGAAGTGGCCGTGGCGGCCGCACGCTGGGTCCTTGGTGCGCGGGTGCGCGCTGTGCGCGGCCCGTCGCGGTGTGCTGGATCCGGTGTGGCTGATCAGACCGGATCCGTGGCACATCTGCGTGCGCCACGGCCGCTTTTATGACGACTCCCGCGACGACCGGGTTCCCTTCATCGACCTTTCGCCGGGCCCGCATGTCCTCCAGGCCGAGCGGTGTCGGCTCCGGCTGGTGGGCTCGGGCCCGGTAGGCCGGCTGCTGGTCGCTGATGCCTTCGGTGTCCTGGCGCACGAGGCCGTGTCACTGCTGCGTCTGGGCGGCGGGCGGACCACGCCATTGCGTCTGCTGCCCATTGTGGTCCGTGTCGCCTCCCGGATGGCCTCCCTGGAACGGCGCCGCTTGGAGTGCCGGCTCGGGCCGGACGAGCACCAGCGCTGGCGCGACCAGGCCAGCAAGGATCTGGGATGGCGGCTGGGGACGGCCCTGGACGCGTGGAGCCGGCAGCATCCGCCGCTCAGGCGTGAGGGGGCCGAACGCCTGCAGCAGCGCTGGCAGCTGTTGTCGGCCGCCCCGCACAAGGACGTGCCGGAAATGGCTTCCGTCGACAAGCTGACCTGCGTCCCCTGGGAGGTGCTGGCCCGCGGCCCGCGGCCCTATGGCTGACCTGCTGGTCCGGCGCCGGGGCGGCTGGAGCTGTCGCCCCGGCGCCGCAGAGTGTCGCCTAGCATCGGGGTCAGCACTGCCGGGCCGACTGGGGCCTGGGGGATGTCAGGCGCGGAAGGGAATGCCCTGGCCGATGGACATACAGGTGCAGTATCGCAGCGCGGCAGGCCGCACCTGCCGCGACGAGCCGGCTGGGCTGCGGGGGGTGCCGGTCGAGGAGCGTGAGCCTCTGTCCGAGCCGCGCGCGTACAAGGGTCGCCGCTCCATCCTGACCAAGTGGGTCTCTGCCACCGGGCAGGTGGTGTGGTGCACGAGTACGGTGCAGTTGGACGCGGCGATGCTCCTCGACTTCGACCCGGACATCGCGTGCTTCCAGTCCCGGGTGGTGCAGGTGCACTGGGAGTTGGACGGCCGACGCGGCACCGTGGAGCCTGCGTTCGTCGCCCGCACCCGCGACGAACGCAGGCTGGTCTTTGCGCATCCGCCGCGCGACGGGGCGGGCGTGGAGGAGCGGGTGCTGCGGCAGTCGGCCGATGGGGCGGGCTGGGAGATACGCCCGCTTCAGGCACCGCAGGGGCTGCTGCGGTGCTCGCTGGAGATCGCCGCGCACTTTCGCGGCGCCGAGTTCGCTGCCGACGACCGTGCCCGTCGGGCGCTGCTGGATGTGTTCGCCACGCCGCGGCCGCTGCAGGCGGGCGCGGCGGCTTCGGGCCTTGGGCTGAAGGCGTCCGGCTATGCCTGGCATCTGGTGTGGACGGGTGAACTGACGTGGGACTGGACCAAGCCGCTGCTGCCGACCTCGCCGGTGTGGGCCAGCCAGGCGGCTCCTGCCGGGGAGGCGTAAGGAATGGCGACGGCCGTGATGCAGGCGGATACGGGAGAGCAGGCCGGGCTGCGGCTGGGGGCGAGGCTGCGCTGGGAGGGCGGTACCTACCGGGTGCTGGTGCTGCAGGGCGCGGAAGTGCAGCTGGGCTGTCTGGACGAGGAGGGGCGAGACGCCCGTGCCCTGGTCTCGGCCGTGGTCGGCGCCGACGACTTCGCTCTCCTCGACGAGGATCTCCAGGAACTCGAGCAGGAGCAGGTGGCGGACACCAGCCGTCTATCCGTCCTGTCGGAGGCCGAGTTGAAGCTGGTGCGGGACTGGGAGCGGCATCTGCGGGAGATCGACGACGGGGTGCCGCCGGACGCCGAGGAGGGCGCGATGCCGCGCCCCGGCTACGACCCCGACCAGTTCACCGTGCGCCAGCGACTTGCCGCCAAGGCCGCCGAGATGAAGGCGCTGGGCTTCAGACATGCCTCGGCCGGCACGATCGAACGGCGCAGGCGCGCGTATCAGGCGCGTGGCGTGTTCGGGCTGATCCGTGAAATCGTGCCCGGCTCGCCCTGGGGACGCACCGACGAACGGGTGGTACGGCTGCTGCTGGCGGAGGTCAAGGCGGGGCTCGGAGAATCCGACGGGGACGGCAGCCGGTTGTATGAGCGGCTGCAGGCAGCTGTCCGGCGCGAGCACAAGGCCGAGTACGACGACTTGATGATTTCGCGGGCCACCTTCTACCGGCTGCTGGGACGGCTGGGCATCAAGGCCGCCTCCTTGCACTGGCCCACCGACCGGCGCTTGGACGAGGCCAACGGCGCCGTGCCTCCGTACACGCCGACCTTCGCGCGGCGGCTGGGCGAGCAGGTACAGATCGACTCCACCGGCCTGGACATCATCGCGATCGGCGACGACGGGCGGCCGGTGCAGGTGGAGTTGACCGCAGCGATCGATGTGGCGTCCCGGACCATCATCGGGGCGATGATCGTGCCGAAGGTGCCGGGCCGGGGCCCCCGGGGGCGGCGGCTGGGCGGCCGCGCCACCCGTTCCTTCGACGCGGTACTCATGCTGGCCCAGGCCCTGGCCCCGATGCCCGCCCGGCCCGGCTGGTCGCCGCAGGCTTTGGCGGAGAACTCCGAGATGCCGTACGCGGATCTGGTGGCGTGCGATCCGAGGATGGCCGGTGCGGCCGCCCGGCCGGTGATCCGCCCGCGGATGGTCGTTGTCGACCACGGCAAGATCTTCAACAGCGAGCACTTTGACGATGTGTGCCGGATGCTGCGCATCAAGGTCCGCCTGGCCCGGGAACGTACCGCCACCGACAAGGCCATCATCGAGAGCACCTTCAACGCGATCAAGCGCCGGTTCTCGCAGTACGTCGCCGGCTACACCGGCTCCGATCTGAAGCGGCGCGGCAAACACGTCGCCGAGGGGCCGCTGTGGAGCCTGAACGAGTTGCAGGACCTGCTCGATGAGTGGATCGCCCTGGACTGGCAGCAAAAACCGCATGACGGGCTGCGCAGCCCGTTCCTGCCCGGCCTGACGATCAGCCCGAACCGCATGTACGCCACGCTGGTGGCCGCCGAGGGTCATGTGCCGCTGGCGCTGACGCCGCACGAGAACCGCAAGCTGCTGCCGTTCAACTATCTGAGGGTGACGGACAAGGGCGTCAGGATCGGCAACCGCACCTACAACAGCGAGGCCCTGCAGGAGTACAAGAACCGGCACTCCGGGATCCCCGGGAAGGGAAAGCGCTGGCAGATCCGCTACAGCCCCTATGCGCCGCGGTTCGTGTGGCTGTGGGACCACACGAAGGATGACTGGGTGGAGGCGGAATTCATCCACCAGCGCCTCATCAGCGACGAATGGACCCAGTGGACCTGGGAGCAGGCCACGCTCACCGTGCTCGAGGACGGCGGCCACAAGGAAGACCAGCGGCGCATCGCCCGCGAGGTGTCGGCGCTGCGCGAGCGGGCCCGGAAGGGCCCCGACGTACAACGCCCTCGCGTTCCGAGCCTGTTCACCGGGCCTGTGCTGGACCTGGACGTCCCCCAGGCAGACCCGTATGAGGGGGTGCCCGATCCTGACCCGGCCGTCGTCGTGCGTGCGCCGTCTCTGCCCGGGGATGCCGCACGCATACTCTCTGCAGGCTGGCCCGGCCCCGGCCTCATGGCCGCGGCATCGCGGCCGGATGGGGAGGTTGCCGTCGAGGACACCTGTGAGGGGGATCCTGCACCGGCGGGGCCGGTCGAGCGGTACGGTTCCCTCAGCCTGCACGGCAGCGCTGCCGATGTCTTCGACCGCCTCCATCCCCGTACCCCCATCGAGCGCTGGTCCGCCGACAGCCATCCATCGTTGGACGACGCACACGACGAGGAAGACGGAGAAGAGACGTGAGCCGGGAAGAGCTGATCCGTTCCTTCGGCCCGAACGTGGCCGGTGCGGTGACCGCGCCCATCGACGTGTCGTTGCTGACCACGCTTGAGGGTTGGAATCGTGAGGCCTCGCGCCGGCTGGCCGCGCCTGATCTGGCCGACTGCGCCCCCAAGGGCACACAGGTCGGCCTGCTCGATCCCCGCCTGATGTACCACGGCGACATGCTTCCTGTGATCACGCCGGCGCTGCGGCGGGGGCTGCTCGATGCCAGGCGTCTGCTGCGCAAGAGCCTGTTCAGCACGCTCGGCCGCAGCACGGACCTGGTCCTTGACGGAGACCGTGGCACAGGCAAGAGCACGATGCTGATCCAGATCGGCCGCGGCTTCCAGGCGCTGATCGAGCAATACTTCGGCCCCGACCCCAACCGGATCCCGGTCGTCTTCATCACCGTTCCACCGGAAAGGGAGAGCAACCTGCACTGGTCACTGCCCTTTGCGGAGTTTCTCGCCCTGAACCACACCCTGAACCCCCAGGACCGCACACGCCGTACCGTCGACATGACCGAGCCCGTCGCCCATGTCATGAAGCAGGCGGGCACCCGGCTGGTCCTCGTCGACGGCATCAACCGCGTCCAGGACAACGAGATCAGGGCCGCCTTCGACTACTTCGAAGCCCTGCAGGACCGCACCAACGTCACCTTCATCTACTGCGGCACCGGCGCTCGCGAAATCGTCCACGAAGCCCGCTACGACAAACGCCGCAAGAACCTCCCCGACGTGGTCAAAGGCAAGACCTACTTCAGCGACCTGCCCGTCCTGTGGGCAGGCGTCATCCCCTACGGCGACGACTGGCACAGTGTCGTCCAGGCATTCGAAGAAGATCTGCGCCTGTACGACCACAAGCCCGGCACACTGGTGAAGCTCTCCCGCTACCTGCACCAGCGCACCGGCGGTTACATCGCCTCCCTCAACGACCTGATCTGCCAGGCCGCACAAGAGGCCATCGAAACCGCCACCGCAAGTGCACCGGAAGCCATCACCAAGCAGCTCCTGGACGACATCCGCATCGGCCGCGGCGACAGCCGATGACCAGCCAGCAGTCGCGGTGGAGAGCCCGACGGCACCACGGTCAGGCCGTCTCTCGCCAGGAGAGTTGAAAGGCTGACCGACGCATGGCACCACCAAGAGGGCCGAGGCCGTGCAGTGTGCCTCTCCACCGTGCTCTGCCCCAGCAAGTCCGTTTCATCCACGCGGAATCGGCCGGCTCCTATGTGTACCGCTTGGCGTCCGCCAACGGGCTAGAGTTCGCCGAGCTCCTGGACCGGATCGGCCGAGGCCGCAAGGCGCTGCCAGCCCTGGGTTCCGCTGAGTTGTACCTGAACACGACGGCGCTCTCGCGGTTGTCCGTACTGAGCGGCCGCGATCGGGAGCTGCTCCAGTGGGCACTGCCGGCTGCGCGCTCGGAGCACCTGCTGCCAAGCGTGCGTACCTATCCCGCCTGGCGCTGGCTCCCTCAGGAGAGTGGACGGCAGTACCTGGTGAGGGCTTGCAGACTGTGTGCCGCAGCCCGAGGAGTTCTGCAGACGGTGCACGTCTGGTCCGACATGCCGTGGCAGGTGTGTCTCCGTCACAAAACCTGGCAGGACGCCCAGCACGGCCGGGACTCCTGGGCGCAGTCGGCGGAGGCCATGGCGTGGATCCTCCCGGCGCATCGGCGTCGTCTCGTCTTCGAGCAGCGTCTGGGACAGATGGGTCGGCCCCTCTTCGCCGACGCCTACATGACCCTGATGACCTGGAAGCAGCAGGGCTGGATGCTGCCTAGATGGCTCGAACGGCTGCAGTCCCTTCAGGGCGGCGGCGACAGCATCAGCGCCATGCTGCCGTCAGTGGTGATGTACCCCGAAGCGGTCGAGCTGGCGCAGTTGTTCGGCCAGTACGAACGTCAGCGGATCACAGGCACGCTCAAGGAGCACGAGTGGTGGTGGCAGCTCGCGCGCACAGTGGTCCAATGGGACGCGCCCTCAGGATGGCCTGTGAGGACAGGTACAGATACAGATGAGGCGAGGGAACCCATCGACGCCTGGATCGCCCATCACAATCCTTCTGGAAGGCCACTGCGCAAACTGTATAAGTTCTCCTTCAGTCATCCTCATCGCTGGACACAGCTTCACCGTCATCGCCGGTTGCGGCTGCGGGAACCTCACGAAAGCGCGGACCGGCTCATGCCCTTGGAGAGGGTGTCCTGTTTTTCCCTGCCCGGCGCCACGGCGAGTGCGAGCACGTCCCAGGCCAGGAGGACGGGGGTATCCCCCGCAGACTCGTCCGCAAGTGCCGAGCCACGGGCCGCCGCCGTACGCCAGCCCGGGACAGTACCTCAGGGAGTAGGAAAGCGCCCATCGGGGCAAAGCAACGCCGGACGGGCAGCCACCTCGCCGGCCCGGCTCTCCAACGGAACTGTGAGGATCGTGTCCGAGTCGCCGCGTGCCATGAATCTGCGTTTCCGAGACCCGGAGCAGCTTGCTGCGATCGCAGCTGCCGCCAGGCGCGAGGGAGTGAGCATGCAGGAGTACATCCTCTCCGCTGCGTACGCTCGCGCGACGGCGGTGGAACAGCGCTTCCTCAAAGCCTTCGAGGAATCGATGGACCGGAGCGGTGCTGCGTTCGCCTCCGAGACAAGCCGCACCGATCACCATCGGGTACAGCGAGCTGCCGAACAGCTGGCGCGCCGGGGGTTGGAAACCTCGTGACCGGGTCCGCTTCCTGCGGGCTGCCGTAGTAAACATCGATATCTGCACCAGCGCACCGGCGGCTGGTATCCGGAGGCTTTGCTCTGCGCTCTTAGCCTCCGATGACTGTCTTGAAGGCGTTCTGACCGTGCGGGATTGCGACGTCGGAGGGGGCATGAGGTGGCGCCGTGGTCTGGGTGACGGGGCCCACGGCGTCACGGTTCCTGTCTTCCGGCCCGCCTCCTAGCTCGGCATGCGTTCTGGCGGCAGGCGTCCGAGCAGTACTTTCTGGGGCGGCCGACCTGTCCCGGCGGCCGTCCGAGAAACCGCATCCTGCAGGGTGCATACGCACAGGGGATGAGGGCGTTCTCGCCGTATGTACCGGCGATCTCCTTCACCTTTCTGGAGGGTGCGGAGAGGGGGCCGTTGCCCCCGCCTCCAAGGTCATAATCCACGAGCACCTGGCTGCGGGACCTATGCCGCAGTTTCGACATCGTCTTTGAGCTGATCTGCAGGACGCGGTGGATGGTGAGGCCCAGTTCCTGGGCGATCACATGGGCCGGGACGCACAACGCGACATGGGCGGTGACCACGTGCGCCTCGCGCTCGCTGAGAGTGTCGAGCACCGAGTCGAGTTGCTCGGCCAACAGGATTCGTACGGCCCGGTCCTCCGCGAACGTGTCGGGCACTGCCTTGCGCCGGGTCATGCCGCACCTCCAGAAGTCCCGTCCTGGTTCTCACTCTGCTCCGCCGACGGCGTCGGTGGCTGGGGATCCGGCTGGGCGGGAACGCCGAAGAGCAGGGCGAGTGCGATGAGAACGCGCGCCAGGTCCTGACCGTCGGTGAATTTCTTGAGCACCATCCGGGTGATGGCGTACTTCAGGCAGGCCTTGATCAGGGTGACACCCAACAGGCCGCTCATGACCAGCAGCAGCACGTGCGGATCGAGCGATGACAGCAGGACGGACACGGGACTCCTCGGCGCGGAAAACACAAAAGGCCCCGCGCGGAGGAGCGCAGGGCCTTCATGGGCATGAAAAAAGCTCCCATCCGGCAGGACAGGAGCTATGTCGTCACGAGGGCACACTAATCCCCTCGCCACACCCCACTCTAGCTGATCAACTTCACTTTGTCAGGCGAGAGTTGGAAGACCGAGGAAGGGGTGACCGCGACGTTTCCGCAGGTCGTGCGAGGGGCGTCAAATGCCGAACAAGAAGGGGCCCCCGGTTACCAGTTTCGTGACATGCCCGGCTCGCGGTATTCGATGACCCGATGGCCCCAGCCGGCAAGCAGTCCGACATCCCCCCTTCCCCAACCTGTTCGGCGCCGGCGACCATCTGCGCTACCTGGACGCGGATTCCGACATCGACCTCGCGGCCTGGCTGCGCGGGCTCACGGATCCGGATTTCCGGCGCTGGAACACGCCGCGGAACCGCGCATCGGCCCGCTTCCCCGGGAGCATCGGGGCGCCGCATCCCTCACACGTCCTTTCCGCAACTCCCAATGCTCTTCCTCCCCTTGACCCCACGTCAGCTCTCGGCAACAGCAGGGTCTGAACCTCTTACGTCAGCCGGACCCGGCCCGGTCAACTGCGAGCCCGCACCCAAACGACGAGGAGGCTGGCGGCTCGCCCTGAGTGACCGCCGGATATGGTCACAGCGCAGCCGATCCTCTGCCTCACTTAAGATCGTCTCACTGGAAATGCAGTCCCGTCTCAGTCCCTGAAGCTTCGCAGGTCACAGCACTGACTTGCGGATTAGACTCCACTTGATCACATTCTCACTTTCTGCAGCACCGCAGTTCAGAGAGCTATCAGAAAACCTTCAGCCTGCGATCTGGTTGAGACGACATAGGCGGGCGGGGAGCGGCTGTACGGGCAGCAGATGGCTCCGTTCGACCTCGCGGTCATCGATGAGGCCCATGGCACTACTGGTGATCTTGGCCGGTCGTGGGCGGCGATCCACGACAACACCCGTATCCCCGCGGACTTCCGGCTCTATTTGACCGCCACTCCGCGGATCCTGGCCTCGCCCCGACCGCAGCGCGGGAAGGACGGGCGCGAACTGGAACTCTGTTCGATGAGCCGGGACTCAGCCACCTTCGGTCCGTGGCTGGCCGAGTTCGGGCTCTCGGAGGCGGTGGAGCGGGGCGTCCTCGCCGGGTTCGAGATCGACGTTCTGGAGATCGAAGACCCTGACTACTGCGTCGGGCTGTCCGACGAGGCGCGGCGTGGCCGGCGCCTCGCGCTGCTGCAGGCTGCGCTGTTGGAGCACGCCTGTGCCCGCAACATCAAGACGATGATGACCTTCCACAGCCGGGTCGAGGAGGCCGAGGCTTTCGCGGTCCATCTGCCTCAGACGGCTGCGGACCTGTATGCGGACGAGGTCAGCGCCCACGTTCTCGACGAGGCCGCCGCGCGGCCGCGGTCTCCCCTCGGTGCCGAGCCCGGGGACGTCGAGGCTGCCGGCCGGCACGTTCCCGCGGACCGGGTGTGGTCGGCATGGCTGTGCGGGGACCACCTCGTCACCGAACGCCGCAAGGTCCTGCGCCAGTTCGCCAATGGCATCGACGCCGTCGGCCGGCGGGTGCACCGGGCGTTCCTCGCCAGCTGCCGCGTCCTCGGCGAAGGGGTCGACGTGCGCGGCGAGCGGGGTGTGGAGGCCGTCTGCTTCGCCGACACCCGCGGCTCCCAGGTCGAGATCGTGCAGAACATCGGTCGGGCGCTGCGCCCAAACCTCGACGGCACCGTCAAGATCGCCCGGATCGTCGTGCCCGTCTTCCTCCAGCCCGGTGAAGACCCCACCAACATGATCGCCAGCGCCTCTTACGCCCCCCTCGTCGCCGTGCTCCAAGGGCTGCGCTCCCACTCCGAACACCTCACCGAACAGCTCGCCAGCCGAGCCCTGACCAGAGGGATGCGGAAGGTACATGTCCAGCGGGACGAGGAGGGACGCATCATCGCGGCCGGCGGCGGCGCCGGTCATGACGAGCGGGACTCGGGGAGCGGCGTGGCGGAGTCGGAGCTGCTGCAGTTCTCTAGTCCCCGCGACCCGGCCACCATCGCCGCGTTCCTGCGCACCCGCGTCTACCGGCCGCAGTCGCTGGTGTGGCTCGAGGGGTACCAGGCCCTCCTGCGGTGGCGGGCCCAGAACAAGATCAGTGGGCTGTATGCCGTGCCGTATGACGTCGAGGTCGAGGTGGGGGTGACGAAGGCGTTCCCGCTGGGCAGGTGGGTGCATCAGCAGCGCAAGGCGCGGCGGGCCGGGGAACTCGACACCCATCGCAAGGAGCTGTTGGATGCCCCCGACGCCGGGATGGTGTGGGAGCCCGGCGAAGAAGCCTGGGAAACCAAGCTCGCCGTCCTGCGGTCGTACCGGCGCGCCATGGGGCACCTCGCCCCGCGGCAGGACGCCGTGTGGGACGACCCTGACGGCCGGCCGGTCGCGATCGGGCAGCTGATGGCCAACCTCCGCCGCCCCCACGGCCTCGGCAAGAACGCGAAGATTGCTGAGGCCCGGGCCGAGCAGCTCGCCGCGATCGACCCCGACTGGAAGTGCCCCTGGCCACTGGACTGGCAACGCCACCACCGCGTCCTCGCCGACCTCGCCGCCGACGAGCCGGGCGGCCGGCTCCCCGACATCCAACCCGGCGTCCTCATGGACGGCGATGATCTGGGCAAGTGGCTCCAGCGGCAGAAACAGCCGAGCACCTGGGCGCAACTGTCACCCGAACAGCAGGAACGGCTCTCGCAGCTGGGCGTCGCTCCGCTTGAGGCGCCGTCTCCGGCGCCGACCGCCGCGGGTGCGGCGAAGGGGCCGAGTAAGACGCAGCAGGCATTCCAGCGGGGACTTGCGGCCCTCGCGCAATGGGTCGAACGGGAAGGCTCGCGGCCCGTACCCCGCGGCGCCGTCGTGGAGATCGCAGTCGAAGGCAAGGCAGAGCCGGTACAGGTACGGCTGGGCGTATGGATCTCCAACACCAAGTCAAGGCGCGACAAACTCACCCAGGAGCAACTGGCCGCACTCGCCGCCCTTGGGGTGCCCTGGGCCGCAGAGCAGTCCGGCCGCAGCTGACGTTCATCCGCTGCCGGGGCGTCCCCGACATCAGCTGCCCACTCCTGTTACCAACCGCCGGTTCGCCTGTCACAACCCCCGCACCTGCGGCATCGGCGGGTCCCGACCGCGGTCGCGAACGAGGCCCCAGCACGTGACGACGGGCGTAGCGCGGCCTCGGGGAGCAATGGAACAGTGGTTGGCGTTAAGCATTGACCGACGTCATGGATGCCGTTGACGGCGGGCGTCCCGCCGGTTACCCGTGCTTGTCCGGTTCGGCGTCGGCGAAGGCGCGGTATCCGCCGAGATCTCGGGCTGGGCGAGGACGTCGCCGCGGTGTACGACTCGGACCGGACCCGGGGCCATCATCGGATGCTGATCCGCCGGCGTAGCGAGGTCGTGTCGGACATTCAGCAAGACCGCCGTCGTCATCACCGCGAAGTCCGCCGGGCGCAAGGTCTTCGGCCTCGCCACCGCAGGCGTCCGTCTCGCTTGACCTCTTGCGCGTCAGTCCGGCAGCCAGTGCAGCTCGTGCGCCAGGGTTTTGGCGACGGCACGGATGCGGCGGTGTAGCGGCGACTGCTCGCGTGGGAGGACCAGGTGGATCGTCAGGCTGGGCGCGCCCCGCAGCGGTCGCCAGGTGAGACCGGCCGGTTGTGCCGTGACCGCGGCTTCTCCGGCCGGGGCGAGGGTGACCCCGTCGCGCAGGTCGCGCTGAGACATGTCGAAGGAGACTGCGGGCGTGTGGAGTCGGGGGTGTGGTCGGGTGTCTCGGAACAGTGCGGACAGCTGATCGTGGATCACGGGGTTGGCCGCACGGTCCGGGAGTCGCAGCGGATACGCGGCCGCGTCGGCGATCTCGATCTCCGGGTGTTCGGCCAGCGGATGGTGCTGCGCCAGCTGGACCCCGACGCGCAAACGCCGCAGCAGGAACCGGCGCACGCCACGGCCCGGCTGTTCACCGCGGGTGATCCCGGCATCGATGCGGCCGTCGGCGACCGCGGGGGAGATCTCCGGTGTCGCCATCGGGACCGCGCCGACCTCGAGTCCGCTGTTGCCGCGAATCAGCCTGTCCACCAGGGCCGGTGCCGTCTCGGCCCCGGCGCTGAGGCTGTATCCGATGCGCAGCGTGCCCAGTTCACCGGCCGCCGCGCTCCGGGCGGTGTCCCATGCCCGGTCCAGCGCCGCCAGCGCGGGCGGCGCGGACTCCGCCAAGGCCGCACCGGCCGTGGTCAATACGACGCTACGCGTGTTGCGGACCAGCAGGGCCGTACCGAGTTCCGCCTCCAATCGGCGCATCCGGGCGCTGAGTGCGGGCTGTGCGATACCGATCCGTGCGGCCGCGCGGGTGAAGTTCAACTCCTGTGCCAGCACCAGGAAGTACCGCAGGCTCACCGTATCCGGCGCCACGTGCCCTCCCTGCCGATTGATAACGATCCGTTCTGAGTCTATCCCGTACCGGTCTTTCCCTCGACCGCACATCAAGCCCTAACCTGCGCATATGGCGATTCAACTGACCGCAGTACCCGTCGCCGGGATCGATCGATCTGAGTGTCAATTCGAAGTCGGACGTGTCCGGCCGAACACAGGAGGTTTCCATGGCTAAGGGCTACTGGGTCAGTGTCTACCCCGCCATTTCCGACCCTGAGGGGCTGACTGCCTACAACAAGCTGGCCCGTCCGGCTGTCCGGGCTGGGGGCGGGCGCCTCCTGTCCCGTGGCGGTCGAGTCGTCGCCCACGAGGCAGGAATCACGCAACGCGTCGTTCTGATCGAGTTCGACAGCTTTGAACAGGCCGTCGCGGCATACGAGAGCGAGGCATACCAGAAGGCGCTGGTGGCCCTCCCCGACGGCGTCGAGCGCGACTTCCGCATCATCGAAGGCATCGACTGACCTGCGGGCCCAGCCATCGCTGAGCATCCGTCACCTGATACGCACACGGTGCTGAACGACGACTCACAGTCCCGTACGCCAGGATCCCCCCATGGCCGGCCTGGACGAACTGCCCCCGTACCGACGGGCTCAACTGCTGTGGCTCTGGGCGGAGCAGGGTCTCGCGGGCGTCAAGGACCTGGTCCGCGACGCCGAGAACCGGCCCTGCAGCCTCCCGTCTGCTCCACCCGGGCCACCGGACAGGACCCTCGCGCTGCCCGGCGACGACGGCCGGTTCCACCTGGAACGTGGGGGCCGGATGCTGTGCGGCGACACCGAGGCCGCCGGTGGCTGGAGCCATCGTCAGCACTGCGAATGGGTCGATTAGCGGCAGCGGGACGGAGGAGTGGAGGGGCGGCATCGCCCTCGACCTGCTCGTCTGGGGCTCCCTCGTCACCGAATGGGTCGTACGACCGACCGGCCCGGGCGTGGACCCCGGCACCGTCGACCGTCCGCACCGCTGCATCGGCGGAGAGTACCTGCTGCGCCACATGTGGCCGCCGCGCCCCGCCCGTACGGCTTCCATCCGACGTCTGCGCGCCACCCTCGTCGACGCGCTCTGCCCGCGCCGCTCGGCGACCAGGGCCGCGAGCGCCTGGGCAGGCTGGGCCCTTTGCTGTTCATCCACGCCGCCCCCGCCTCGTCGCGCGGCGCCCGTCCGCCTCCTGCCGGGCACGCTCCAGCTCGGCCTTGCCCGCCGCCCGGATGCGGAAGGCGATGCTGCCCTCACTACTGTGCCGGATCTCCACCACCAGCGGGTCGACAGCGGCCTCGAGCCTCCCGCCGCTGGCGCCGCCCCGGATGGCCAGGGCTATCCCAGCGATGAGCAGGACCACGACGGCCACGGTGGTGACGAGCCGGCGGCTGGGCCGGAGGGGAGCTGCGGGCCAGCAACGAGCGAGCACCACCCGTCAGCGTCAACGACTAGGTCACCGCGCCTGCACCACTGACGCTCAGACAACGACGGTCAACTGGCACTCCCCCGCAGACCATCAACGGCTCGTCCACCGCTGCACGGGCTGCGGAGTGCTCCATGCCAACCGGACGGCAGGCGACGACAACGCCCATGCGGCTGGCGGCCGCCATGGGAGCCCACCCCGCCACCCTCGCCGGGCTGGCCGGCCTGGGAGACCTCGTGGCCACCTGCTCCTCGCCCCTGTCCCGCAATCGCACTTTCGGCACCCACCTCGGCCGCGGCTTGAACATCGAGAAAGCAGCAGCCGCCACCCGGCAGACCACCGAGGGCGTCAAAAGCGCGGAAGCTGTTCTCGCCCTGGCCCACGCTCACGATGTCGAGATGCCGATCACATCCGTGGTCTCCGCCGTGCTCCACGAGAAGGTCAGCCTGGTCGAGGCTGCGGGGGCGCTGATGCAGCGGCCCCCCCAAACCCGGGCGCTGATCCCCGGAGGCCCACTAGGCCGACCGCTCACCCCTCACCCTGGTGACCTGGATCGCCACCCTACCCGGCAGTCGGCTGCGCTGGTGCGCTGTGCCAGGAGGGGAACTGGCGGGCGAATCCATCCTCTGCCCCAGCGGTAGTAGCCTCCTCGTGATAGGCAGCGGGCCGTGATGCCCGTTGTTCGTTTCGTTCTTCTGTCAGACGTTGCAGCTCTTCCTGTGCGCTGGCCAATAGCTCACTCAGCGCTGTCACCCTGTACTCGAGCCTGCGCCACATGGAGCTGGAGGCCCCGTCTGCTTGGAGCGCCCGCCTATACAGGTCCATCAGCTCTGCGGGGGGAACGGTGAGCTTCCCTCCTGTGGCGTGCTCGGCGAAGGCATGCAGCTCACGCAAGAACCTTTCGTCCGGCAATCGCTGTCCGGACAGGTATCGCGAGACGGTGCTGGCATCACGATGCACTGCGCGGCTGAAGTCCCGCAGAGAGTGTCCGGACAGCTCCAGCAACTTCCGCGCCGCTTCCGCCAGTTCCTGCCGAGCTTGAGGTACGTATGGAGATACCGGAGCGTACGGGCGTCCCGGCCGTGCGGTGATCCGCTGCGCAGGAGTATCCGTGCTCGTGGTTGCTGCAACCGGCTCGGATGGCTCTGAGCGGGCCCTGTCGGTGCGCAGTCGACGCCAGGTCTTGCTCCATCGAGCAAAGTAGTCCTCTGCAGGTTCCGTGATCTCGGGACCTTCAGCCAACAGGCAGTGCACAATCTGCTGGGCCACCCATAGGGTCGGCAATGTCTTTCTGCTGCTTGCCAGAGCGGCTCCAACAGTGCTCTTGCCGAGCTCGGTTCGCCGCGCGATGCGGCTGAGCGATGGATCGCCGGCCCATGTCCTGAGCGTACGCAGGTGGAGGAGGAAATCCTGCACGTCCTTTGCGGTGCCGGGGTCAGGCGGGTCCATGGACAGAACAGGCGTATTGGCGGCCCTGGCCGTGACGCCGAGCCGTGCCAGCATCCACTGCTCGCGCCAGTACACGGGATCTCCGCCACAGACCTGGATGACATCGCAAAGTACGTCCCAGGTGGGGAGCCTTTGGCCGCCGAAGATCTCGGACACCGTGCCCTTAGAGTAGCCTGCTCTGGCTGCTATGACTTGATAGGTGGGGGATCCTGCCTGCGTGCGCAGACCTCGCAGGGCTTGTGCGAACACCGCGAAGCGGGCCTCAGGATCAATGTCTCGTGCTGGTCGTGCCATCGGGTCCGCCCTCCCTCGGGTACGCCTGTGCCGTGCCAACGGCACGGCACAGGTCCGTGGTTCCTCCGGGATTCAGCAGGCCGTCGACATGCTGCGGCTGGTGGCTGCGATGGCAGTGACAGCGGTGACAGCAGCTGACAGGTCGTGGCCGACAACGAGCAACACGATCACAACAACAGATACCGGCACGTGGGCGGGCACTACCAGAGCTCGATCATGCGGGAGCGGCACACACAGCGCTCCGGCAGGGAGCCGGCCCTGCACGGCGGAGAACACAGCGGTCATAGCAACTTCCTTGGTCCGGACGGTCAGTGACACCGGAGGTTGCCGCCCCCGGCGCTTTTCACGATGGCACGTCGGATCGTGGGTGAGCCACGGTTACCGCTCGCTCGTTGTTCGCAATCGTCCACCACGGGGGGCGAAGAGAGTTGTTCGCAGCACGTCCCCATTAATGTTGCAGATGAGGCAACAACGGAACACTTCGTCTAGAAGATGGCGTTTGACCACGTCACCTCGGAAGCGAATTGTTCCAGCTCCGTCCCGATAGTTGTTGCGGGTGGTGCAAGTAATTCCGCGTGCCGATAGTGGACGTGTCGGTCAACCCGACAGCGGAAGACGTGTCCCTGGTCCGGACGGTCCACCGCGCACAGTTCCGGAGGCTGTCTGTTGCCGCAGCACCCTCCCCTCTGCCAGCGGGCCCCGTGTGGGCCCGCTGGGGAACTGGGCCACCACCTACCCTCACCGACTTCACGTCGGCTGCGATCACGACACACCCGCAGACCTCTCATCGTGAAAGCCCCCTGCCCGTACACGACGCCCAGCTGCCATCGGCCCAGACCGCCCCGCTCTGCCCACGCGGAATCGCGGAAGCCCACCAAGTCCTCGTTCGTCTCCTTCCACGTCGGGACCTGGACGAGGAGCCTGAGCACATCCGGCACATCAGCCGAAGTGGCCGCGCGCAGCAAGGGAGTCGACATCGCGCCGGTATGGATGGCCAATGTGTTCCCGCCAGCCCCCCTCCGGAGATCTCTCCTCCGGGCAACGCCGTGCACCGGGGCGAAGACCTGGGACGCTGGGTGCGGTCAGTACGGCTCGGCTCGGCTCGGCTGGGCTGGGCTGGGCTGGGCTCACCACCGTCCAGCGGTGGATATGCGAACACGTCCTCGGCATCCAGCCCGCCAGCGAGGACGAGGAGCCGCCCCCGCGCCGCAGCCAAGCCGACAAATGGGCCACGAACTACAAGGCCGCCCGGCTCTGGGAGTGCCGGAGGTCAGGGAGTCGCCGGGAGAGGCCGCCGGCGCAGGCGATCCCCCGGCCAGGGCAGAGACGACGGCACACACGGAGCGCGCCATGCCGGCGAAGCCGGTGCTCTGCGGACCGGCACACCGCGTCATTCCGAAGGAATGCGAAACTCGAATTCGGGACGATCCCACGGTACGGCGGGCGGATTCGCGAGCGCGGTCCCGGTCCGCACGGCGCCGACGCGGTGGTAAAAGTCCTCGGCGGGACGATGCGACACGACCTTGAGACGGTCGAGCCCGGCGGCACGGGCTTCGGACTGCATGTGCGCGACGAGCCGCCGTCCAATACCCCGTCCTTGCGCTTCGTCGGCGACGAACAGCAGGTCGAGCTCCGGTGGAGCGAGGACGAGCGAGTAGAACCCGAGGACCCGGCCTCCAGGCTCGTCGGCGTCGACGGCTACGAAGGCGCGGTGGGCCTCGATGTAATCGGGACCGACTCGGTAGCCCGCGACTGCGGATGCGTACTTGCCCTCGTAGGCGCGTGAGCCACGCACGAGCCGCGTGAGCCGTTTGGCATCCCGCGCCACGGCCCTCCGTATCGTGATCGGCTGACTGATCGGAGACGTACGTGAACTCATCGGGAGAGTATTACGCACCGGGAAGTGCCTGCGTGCGGCAGGTCGGCTGCTCGGGCAGGCGTTCCTGCACCGCTCCCCGAAACCGCCCGCCCAAGCCCCACTCGTCCACGTCGCTGCCGCGTCGCCCGCCGACAGCAACTGGACGCCCGAACCGCTGCGGAGGAGCTGGAGAACGGGTGGTCGTGGCGGTGGCGACCGGCCTCGAGCAGCTCGGCTACCTCGTCCAGGGTGAAACCCGGCCGCTGGGCTGCAGCAGCGTACAGCCGCCAAGCTCGCCGAGGTCGACGCGAAGATCGCTGCCCTCACCACCATCCGCACCGCCCTGGCAGCGGCGGCTGAGGCCGGCTGCAACGCCCTGTCCGCGTCCGCGGACAGCCCCTGCTGCCCCATCCCGTTCACCGACCTCGCCGGGGAGAACCGACATGCCGGACCGTGCTGCTGACCCCCGCCCGCCACGCACCCCGAAAACCCTGGCCGGCCGGACTCTCCCCCGGCGCGTTCCGGTGGCTCGGAAGTTCTTGAGCCGGTTGACGGTCTGCTCGACTTCGTTGCGGCGTCGGTGGACCGTCGTGTCGAACCCTGTGGGGCGGCCACCTCGGCTGCCGCGGCGCCGGCGGTTGGCCCGCCGGCCTCCCGGCTCAGGGATCGTGTGCTTGATCCGGCGCCTCGCAGATGACGCTGGTCACGGCGTGACCAGTACGCCTTGTCACCCCGACATGGTCGGGCCGGGGGCGCGGTCACCCACCAGCCTGCCGCGGCACCCGGACCTCCTCCCCCCACCCGGGGACCCTCTGCGGTGCCTCCCCCCACCGGCCGGGCGTGATCACAAACCCGAGCGGGCGGCACCCGTTCAACAGCCGCCATCAGCAGGCGTCGCGGAGGCGGTGACGCACACAGGGGCCGACAGGCCGTCAGAAGTCGTACGGCTTGTGCGTGCTCCAGTTCAGCACGTCGGCCTCGTTCCAGTTGAACTGCGGCTTCTGCCCCTTGACGTCGACGGAGTAGAAGGGGCCGTCGTGACCGTCCGCGCCGCGCAGTGCGATGGCGAACGAGTGCGCCGTGTGGTTCTTCGAGCCGTAGTCGAAGAGGTCCACCGCGCTGTATGCCTTGTCTCCGGGCCCAAGCGTGATGCGCTGGCCGCCACCCGGTTCGTCCTTCTTGGAGTGCGGCAGTACGGGGCCATCGACGTCCTCGCCGAGCTTCACGGCCGGGTACGAGGTGACCCAGCACGGCGTGGTGCCCTCGTTCGACGCGGTGACCAGCAGGTGGTCGCCCTGCTGACCGGCGAACCGGTGCACCGCAGTCACCAGCATCTCGTCTCCGCGACACTGCTGGACGCCGGCCGTTGCGCCCCCGCTCGCACCCTTGTCCGTCCCGCCCCGAGCGGACGCCGAGCGCACCCCCGCCTTGGTGCCGCCACCACTGCCTGCCTGCTCCGCGCTGCCCTTGCCAGCTCCGCTGGACGCCGACCGGCCCTGCGCGCTACCGGCGGCGTGGTCGCCGCCCGCCGCCTTCGAGGCGTCGCCGGCGCCACCGCAGGCGGTCAGGCCCAGCGCCAGCGCGGCGGTGACGGCCGCCAGGGCGGCTAAACGGGCAGAACGACGGGCACGGTACGTGGTCATCATCAAAACTCCCCCATGATCGGTCAGGACACGGCACCCCCTGCACCCGCAGGGTGACAGACCGTATCGACTGTTTCACTGCACCCCATCAGATGACGCCAGGACGAGACCTGTTCCCCCAGATATGTCCGTATCCGGTAACAAGACGACCCGACACAGACACACCGGCGTTGACGCCCCACCCGCCAGCCATACACCACCACCAACCCCCGCAACACAGGCAAAGCCACCAGCCGCTCCCACCCCACCCACCAAACACTTCGCCAACAGACCACCACGACCCCCGCGCACCGGCCACCGGGGACGGCGGCGCACAAACGCGCACCAGCGCGCGGCACGATGAGCTGCGCACACTGCACCGCACAGCCCCACCCGACGGTGCGAACCGATTCGGCTCCGCTGCACACCCGATAGCGTCCGCTCCCATCCGGTGCGCACCGGGTGCGGGAGTCCACGCCACTCTGCGCACCGCGCACCGGATCTACGCACAGTGGCAGTGCGGAAGGGAGAGATCTCCCCTCCACTGAAGCGCCTCGCGGGCCGGTGCACGGCATCGCCGGGACGGTGGCGAGCGTGGGTCAAGCGAGAACACCGAAAACACGTGGCTGGACAAGGGCTGCTCTTCCGGGGGGGCGGCAGCCCGTGTGCCGACCGGCGCACCTGGACAAGGGGTTCGCACCGAGTGCACTACATCCGATGTTCGTCACGTTCCGTATGCACATCGGGTGGGGTGGGCCGGAAGTGGAGCCCGCGCGGTGCGGGGCCGGCAGGGTGATCCTGTCCGGCCCCGCTGTCGATTCCCTCGCAGCTGCATCCAGGGGTCGGGGGGCGACCAGCCGTCCCGAAGCCGGGGTCGGGAGTGTTGTCGTACGTCCGCGCCAACACCAGCCGCAAACGGCATCCTGCCCGGGCGCTTGGAGTGGCCGCCGGTCAGTGCACATGCGTGGGGGCCGGTGCCTGACAGGCGCCGGCCCCCACGTGGCGGAAACCGTGCGCCAACACGGGATACCGCCTACAGTCCTGGTTTTGGTTGCACCCAGTGGCAGGACTCCAAGCCCTCACGGGCTCGGCCGCGTGACTACAGTGCATCGGTACCTCCGCCCATCGCAACGACGACGTGGAACCCTATGAACAAATTTGTTGCCATTCTCCGGTGACAGCAAGGGAGATAGTCCACGGAGGCAGGGGGGCGCCTTGAAGGCCGAAAGCCTCGCCACATGTCCCTGTCACGCCCTTTTCGAAAAATCCTCAGGCCCCGCTTGCGCTTTTTCATGCCGCCGAGATACGGTCCCACGCCCATCTGAAGCGGCACTGAACAAATAACGCTCAACATGTCAGATATTCCACTGTCGAACATCAACGGCACCCGCGTATCCGAGGAAAGGCTCGAGGCTGTCCAGGAGCAGAAGGAGCCGGGCCGTAACGCCTCTGCGACCGGACCCGTCCGACTGGCCACCGGGCCCGCTGTGCTCATCACTGTTTTCCCGGTGCTCGGCTGCATCCTCTATCTCGTCGGGCATGTCCGGCTCCCCGAGGTACTCGAACTCCTGGGGGGGCTGCGGCGGGATCGGAGCCGGTGTCACGGTCGTCGCGACCGGCGGCCGTCGCACGGCATCCGCCGGCGGGAGCGCCATCTCCCGCATGATTTTGGCCGCCGCAGACAAGCGCGGCTGAGGTGACGGGCCATGGGACGCAAAGCCAAGCCCATTGTCACGCGCCACAAGTTCAGGGCACAGCCGGCCCATGAGCTGCGAGCCCTCCTCAAGGCGTCCGGCAAGACGTACGAGCAGCTCGCCGAGCACACTCCCGGCATCTCAAGGGTCACCCCCCAGCGGGCCGCTTCGGGCACGTGCGTGCCAAAGGAGAAGACGGTGGTCGCCTTCGTGCACGCCTGCGGTTTCGGCCGTCACGAGGCTGCAAAGCTGACGGCCCTGAGGATCTCGGCGCGCATCGAGGAACGCGGCGTACTTCGACACCTCAACGCACTGCACCCTCGCCCCATCAGCGACCTGCGTGACCTCAGCCGGGCTCTGGAGTACATCTACGAGGCAGCCGGCGCACCCACATTGCGGGAGATCCGGGAAAGGAGCGAAGATCCTCTCTCGCTTCCCACCAGTACCCTCGCCAGGATCGTCGCGCGCAAGACAACTCCGGCTGACAAACGCCAGCTCCTGGCCTTCATCCATGGCTGTGGAATCTCCAGGGATCAAGACCCGATGTGGTCCGACGCGTGGGCGAAGGTGTCCATGGAGGTGCCAGACCCTGGGCTTGAGCGCATGTGGCGCATTTGATCAACAGTACGCCTCGGCACGGTCAGGACAACTCTCATGAACGGGCCACGATCACCAACGTTCACGGCTGATGACAGGGTTCTTGCCCGGCACCCCTGGTGGGGCGCATCGGCCACGGCACGGCGAGCGCCGTGTACGTGCGCCGCCAGTCCGCCTGGAGCTCGATCAGGTCGCGGGAAAGGGGGCGGCGTGCTCCATACCCACAACCAGGCCACGCGTACGGTTTCCCGGCAAGGCCGACGCGCCGCCTCCCGCCACGGACCCCGTCACGGCTCGATCGACCGCGTGTGACGACCACTGCGATGACCGACGCCCTCGCTTTGGGCGTCGAACAGGCGCTGCGCGTGGGCGGGTGGGAGGCGGACGGTCAGGCGGCGCGGCCGGTCATCGTCGGTACTGCCGGGGGGCGGCGGTGAAGCCGAACCGGGCGCGGGTCTCGATGGTGGTCCCGGTGCCGGTCTCGGCCTGCAACCTGACTGCCGCGCGGATGCGGGGCTCCCAGCGAACGGTCACGGCGCCGGCCAGACACTGGGCAGGCCGGGACACGGCCGGCCCCACATCCCCCGTGATACCCATCCCCCACACGCGAACAGCTCATCCCTGCACCACCGATACCAACCATCACTCAACCCGAACCCCGCACAGAGAAGAGGACACAACCTGATCAACACGGCCCGACGCCTGAGGACCTGCAGATCAGAACACCCCCAGAGCCAGCACACGTGGACACCACGGCCACGGAAACCCGAGCACGACTCACCCGCAGCCCCACACCGAACTGATCAGCCCAGGCCAGCACACTCGCCTCTGATCACAAACACCACCCCCGGACATCCAGCAGCTCGCCGACCTCGGGTTGGACTGGGCGGCGTAGACGAGCAAACGGCAGGCATCTGATGTATCAGCAGGGGACGACCGTCCAGTACGTCTCGCCCCACACGAGCACCGGGGCGCGTACGGCACCGTCACCGGTGATCTCGGTGACGATACCTACACCGTCGACCTGCTCCCGCCCCGCAACGGCACTGCGGTGATCATGGCGATTGCCAGGGGGGTCACGGCATACCTGACGTTTCCGTCATGCACGGTGATGGTGATCAGTCCCGCCTCCTCCAACGCCTCGGCATGCCAACTCACGCCGCCCGGTGCGAGGCTGAGGATGCTGTTTATCGCCGCGGGGTTGTTGTGGGGGTACTCATGGATGGCCCGTAGTACGACGGCGCGGTTCTTGCCCAGCATGGTCACAAGCTGGTCCTGCCCCGGCGGCGGGTGGGAGTTGGAGAGCATGTCCCGCTGGATCTGCTTCAGCTCGCTCGCCATAGGATCGGGCGGTGCCAGGCGCTGCCGGCGTGGCTTCGCGGCGGGTTCCGGGTCGGCCGCCGGTACGGGGAAGGAGTTGGTGGCTTCGTTCGAATGCAGCGCGCGCTCGCTGCGCAGGCGTTCCTCGCGGAAGGCT
The DNA here is from genome assembly GCF_044541035.1 of Streptomyces sp. NPDC085866. NCBI lineage: Bacteria > Bacillati > Actinomycetota > Actinomycetes > Kitasatosporales > Streptomycetaceae > Streptomyces > Streptomyces sp. NPDC085866. The sequence goes on along the minus strand of NZ_JBITSQ010000017.1, from coordinate 131,555 downwards.
TCCTGCTCGTGCTGCCAGGCGCGGGTCCATGCGTCGTTCCACGTGGACCACTGCTCTTTGGGAATGGCACACACGTACAGGAACGGCCGCAGGTACCTCTTGGAGAAGAACCACAGCCGGTCATCCAGCACTTCGGCGATGAACGACGGCGGGAGGGTCATCGACTTTGCGCGCGCCCGTTGCGCCATGGCGGCCGGGGAGGGTTGGCCCACCGCCGCGTGGGCGGCCCGCAGGGCGAGACCCAGATCCGCGAGGTTACGGATCAGACTGGGGGGTAGCACCTGCAGCGACTGCTGCGGTGCAGCGTCCAGCGCGTAGGTGTTCTGCTGACACTTCCAGGACCGGTCCCAGGCCTCGAGCCAAACGCTCCACTCCGGCTCGGGCAGCTGACATGCTCTGAGGAACGCTTCGAACTGGCGGCGGTGGCGCGGGACGCCCGCCTCCTTCCGCAGCATGCGGTACAAGGTGCTGCGCGGCAGAATGCCGTGCCCGCCGGCACGATGCTCCATCTCCCGCAGGGAAGGCGCGCCAGCCTTTTCGTACAAGTGCTTCAGCGCTGCACTCAGATCGGCAAAGTCCCTGACCAGTCCCGGCAGGGGAGCCGGAAGCGTGCGGCCCCGGGTCGCCCGCCGTGCCTCGCTGCGGGCTGTCCGCCACAGCTCCCGGGCCCGCGCGCCCGATGCACCACAGGCCTCGGCATAGGCGACGACCACACGCTCCTGCGGGACGGTCGTCGTCGAGCCGACCCGCTGCAGGGTGGCCGGGGAGTAGCCCGTGCGCTCGGCCAATGCCCGGTACGACAGCCCGGCATGAGCACGCTGTTCCAGTAGCCACTTGGCAAGCTCTCCTCGTGCCCTGCTCGCGGCAGCGGAGGCAACCGGACGACTCATGCGCCCTCCTCGTCAGCGAGCCGAAGGGCTGTCCAGGGCCCACAGAGCCATCCGCGCCCCGCGTGCCACCCACCCGCCGCGGGTGAGCAGCCCAAGCAGGACTACCGACAGCAGCCCAGCCTGGCCAAGGACCTGCAGGGTCACAATCAGCGGAACGCCGGTGAGTACCAGCGTGGAGGCGGTGACGATGACGACGATGACAACGGCGGCTTCGTAGCCACCCAGTCGCCTGCCCGAGGGGCCGGATTCGACACACGACAGCTTCTTCGACCTAGACACGGTGACTCCCGACTCCGGCCTACGCTACGACCGGCAAGTCCGCTACTGACTCCGGTGCCCCGCCTGGCAGTTGGCGCTGCCTGTCCAGCGGGGCCTGAGGTCAGCATGCCACCTACCTGCGCCCCCGCGACGGCGTCGGATAAGGCTGTTTCACAACTGTCCCGTACCCAGAGGATCACGCCGGCGACCGCGGACAAGTCCGCCGCAGGAAGGCCAGCGACAGCGCCGGACGCCCCAGCCGGGCCGTCTCATATTCGTCCCGGTTCGCCGTCACACCCCCCGCGAGATGAGGCCCTCCGGCCCACGTTCCGCATAATCGGCACCGAACCCCCGGCTGCTACTGACTCCACACGGCTGATCACGGGGTTGCAGGGCATGTTGGCGCGTGTCCTGGCCTGCTGCGGAGCCGCCCCCGAGCGGCTCCGCAGCCTTCCTTCCGCTCGCACTCATCCGCGTACACGACCCTGGACAGTACCGGCAGCGCAAAAGCAGCACGGCCCCGCGCAGCCAGGCGGACGGAACAGGCGTTGCAGACGCCGGGAGATCCAACAAGCGCAAGGCGCACTCGTAGCTGTTCTCCGGCTCCGAGACGTCCAAGACCCTCTCACCGCCCATCGGGTCCGGGTCGGGATCGGGGCGACGGGGGCGATGGTGATGCGGTGCATGGTGTTCTCCGGTGGATCGATTCGGTCCGTGGTACGTAGTCGGGCGGTCGGCGTCACGCGTGCCGGCTCAGCGCCCGCAGCGCCAGCCGGCCGCACAGCGCGGCGAGCGGCAGCTCGGCGCCGAGCGCCATGGCGACCGCGGTGGCGAAGTCGCCGCCCGGGGCCGCGGTCGTGGTGTCGAACCAGGCGTCCACCGCAAGCAGCGTCGCGGTCGCGGCGGCTGCCAGGGCGTGCCGCCGGTCGCCGCGGGTGGCGAGGAGGCCGGTGGCGATCAGGCCGAGCGCCTCCAGCGCGTCGAGCCCGACCCAGGCGACCGGCCAGTGCGCCGCGGTCGCGGTGGCCGGCAGGCCGGTGGCCAGCACGTACAGCCACGGCAGCAGGGCGAGCCCGCAGGCGACCAGCAGCCACCCGGCCCGCCGCATGCCCCGCGCCGGGCGCGGTTCCTCCGCCTCTTCGTGGAGCGGGATGACCTCGGCGCGGTCGAAGTCCTCGGCGCTGGCCACTTCCTCATCGCACAAGCCCAGTTGACGCATCGTCTTCCCCCGCTCCCCGCCGGCTCTCCCCTTCACGTGCTCCACCCTCCGCCGCACACCAGGACGCCGTCAGTCACGCAGGGTTCCGACCCGGGGTGGAGACAAGTGCACCCCCGAACCGGGCGGGAGCGTCATGGCACGGGGATGGCCTGCGGCTTTACCGTTTGACGCATGCAACTCACGACGTGGCTGCAGCTGGTGCTGGGCCGGCCGTTCCGCAGGGCGGGACACCGGACCGCGCTCGTCGCCGCCGGCCTGCCGCTCCACCTCGCCGTGGTGCCACTGTGGCTCTGGCTGGTCGGCACGATGGCGGCGTTGGTGCCGGCCGAGACTCCGCTGCCCGTGCTGCTCACGCTCGTGGCGCCGCCCGTGCTGCTCACGCTCGTGGTGACACCCCTGCTGACCGTCGGGCAGCGGCGGCGCTACCGGGCGCTCGTCGGCAAGGACCTCCCGCGCCCCGCCGTACCCGGGCCGGGACGCAACTGGAAGTCGGCGGTGCGCCGGCTGACCACGCGGGCCTTGTGGCGGCAGGTCTGCTACCACGCCGTGGCGGGTCCACTGCTCGCCCTCCTGGACCTCGCCGTCCTCGCCGTCTGGGCCGTCGCTCTCGTGGCCGCCTCCATCTACGTGTGGATCTGGGCGCTGCCCCCGCAGTGGCGGGTCACCGACGTCGGGTACACCACGCAGGCCGCATACATCACCGCCGGCGGTCTCGCCCTGCTGTTCCTCGGGCCCCGACTGACCGGCGCTCTGGTGCGGCTGGAGACCCGGGCGGCCGAGGTCCTGCTCGGCCCCAGCCGCACGGAGAAGCTGGCCCGCCGGGTCGCCGACCTCGCCGAGAGCCGGGCCGGCGTGCTCGACGCCGCCGACGCCGAGCGGCGGCGGATCGAGCGCGACCTGCACGACGGCGCGCAGCAGCGCCTCGTCTCACTCGCCGTCAACCTGGGCCTGGCCAGGTCCACCCTCGGCCACCTGCCGGAGGACGCCCGCAAGGTGATCGACGAGGCGCACCGCGAGGCGAAGGAGGCGATCGCCGAGCTGAACAACCTGGTGCGCGGTCTGCATCCGGCCGTCCTTGAGGACCGCGGCCTCGACGCCGCGCTGTCCGGGGTCGCCGCCCGCCTCCCGATCCCGGTGCGCGTGACGGTGGACCTGCCGCAGCGCCCCTCACCCACGGTCGAGGCCGTCGCGTACTTCGTGGTCTCCGAAGCCCTGACGAACGTGGTCAAACACGCCCAGGCGACCCGGGCGGACGTGACCGTGGACCGGATCGGGGAGACACTGCTGGTGGTCGTCGCGGACGACGGAGCAGGCGGCGCGGATCTCGCGGGCGCCGGCGGCACCGGGCTCGCCGGGCTCGCCAAGCGCGTCGCGTCCGTCGACGGCACGTTCTCCTGCCGCAGCCCCGCCGGGGGGCCGACCGTCATCACCGTGGAGCTGCCGTGCGCGCCGTGATCGCCGAGGATTCCCTCTTGCTGCGCATCGGTGTGGTCAAGGTGCTGGAGGCGGCCGGCTTCGAGATGTGCGCGCAAGTCGCCGACGCAGAAGAGCTGCTGGCGGCCGTCGAGGAGCACCGGCCCGACATCGCCGTGGTCGACGTGCGCATGCCGCCCGGCTTCACCGACGAGGGAGTGCGCGCCGCGCTGGTGATCCGCCGCCAGTACCCGCGTACCGCCGTGCTCCTGCTGTCGCAGTACGTGGAGGAGCGGTACGCGGCCGATCTGCTCGCCGCCAACACCTCGGGCGTCGGCTATCTGCTCAAGCAGCGGGTCGCCGACGTCGAGGAGTTCGCCGAGGCGGTACGCCGGGTGGCGGCCGGCGGCACCGCGCTCGACCCGCAGGTCGTCGCGCAGCTGCTGGTGCGCCGGCACAGCGATCCGCTCGACCGGCTGACGCCGCGCGAGCGGGAGGTGCTGGAGCTGATGGCGGGCGGCCGGTCCAACTCCGGCATCGCCGCCGAGCTGGTGGTGAGCGAGAGCGCGGTCGCCAAGCACATCAACAGCATCTTCACCAAGCTCGACCTGCCCAAGGCCGACGCCGACCACCGCCGCGTCCTGGCGGTGCTGCGCTTCCTGGGCGTTGCGACCGCATAGTGCGCGATCCTGCCCGTATGCCCAGTCGACAACGGTGCTGATCGCCATTTGGTGGGGAATGCGGCGTCTTCGGACACGTGCTCTTCACCAGGCTATGCCGCGGTGGGCGTCGAAGGCGGTGGCCGTGGTGCGCAGGGCCACGGCATGGGTGGGGCCGGTCAGCGCTGGTGTATTCGCAGTCTTCGGGGGTTGGGCGGGGTGGCTCGGGCTGGTCGGCCGATGTCCGGAGCAGACGTGATGTCAGGGCGGTCGTCGCGTCAGCGCCTTCGTCCCGGGTTCGGCGGCGCCGGTGCGGGGGATTCGGCCGGAGGTGGGGAGGATTGGCCGGGAGCGGCCGAGACCGTCTGCGGGCTGCGTTTTCGTGCGGCGAGAACGCGCTGCTCGTCGAGGTCCGCGCTCTTGGCGCCGCTGCGCAGCATGCTGGTGGCTTCGGCCAGGGCTGTGCGGGCGGCGGTGAGGTGGGTGGCGATCCGGTTCCGGGCGAAGTCGGCGTTGGCGCGTGGGTTGGCGTAGGCCGAGGTGAAGTGGTCGATGAAGAGCTGATCGGCCTGGGCGCCGCCGAGGGCGTTGATCGCGCCGCCGGCGGTGGCGACGGTGTGGGCGAGGTCCGTCGCGGTACGGGCGTGAGCTTTGCGGGCAGTCGGAGCGCCGGCGGCCATAGCCACACGGACGTCCTGGCCTTGGGCGGTCACCAGGGGGAGCAGCGTGGCGAGCTCGGTGAGGGCGCCGGACAGGTGCTGCATGTCCGGTCCCGGCACTCTGTAGGCGAGCGGCAGGCGCTGGGAGAGGTCTTCGGAGCATCTGCTCTGGGCGAGATACGACGGCGTCAGCGACCTCGTCTCCTACTACCCGCCCGAGCACCCCCCGACGTGGTGGATCCGCTTCTTCGACTACCTGTGATCCCCGCCTGCGGTGTCCTCAGCAGAGGCATTCCGAGAGTTCCAATACCCAAGCCCACCATCAGCGACCGCGCAGGCTGATCCGGCAGTCGCGCAGGTGGCCTCAAGTGCCCGGGCGGCAGCGCGGCTGGTGATGGACAAGGGGAGCTTGCGGTGAAGTGAAACCTGCGGATGGTGGCAGCGCAGAGGGGCCTGTGGCGGCCGACCGAGATGCTGGAGGCGTTTGGGGCGGTGGGATTCTGGCCCTCGAGCAAGGTCGCTGCCTTGTGGGGAGGTATGCCGGTCACGCTTCGGCTCGACGATCTGGACATGATCTGCGCCGCCTTGGACTGCGCGGTGGCCGACTTGCTGCAGGCCGAGCCGGTCATCGTCGAGCAGGCGGTGCCGGAGCCCGCCAGCCGGGCGGCCGGGGGCGAGGTGGCCGGGGCGGCGAGGCCGGTGCCCCGGCGCCGGACGGGCGGGCCGCGCTTGCTGCCGCCGTCCTGACCCGATGGTCGTGAGCAACGCCGGCCCGGTCTGGGCCAGTTGCGGTGAGTGCCTGAGCTGGAAGTGGTGGGGGCGTCCGGGCTGTGTGAGAAGCCGTTGCCTTTCCGATCTTGAAGTGTGGCAGTCGAACGAGGGTCTCATTCAAGCGCGCGTCGCCGAGTATGGGACGGGCCATGTCGACGGCTCAGCGTGCGGTGTGCCCTGAACGGAGCACGTCAGTGTCGACCGTCGTCAGCGCCACGCTCAACGGCACACCGGTGCCAGCCGCGGCGGCCAACCGCTCGCGTACTTCGCGCGGTGTTCGAGGCCGCCAGCCAGGCCCATCACAGCAGCCAGAGTGGAACGTGACACCCGCGTTCAGTAGGGCAGCCAACGTCCGCCACCCAGCGGTGTCCCTCCGCTTCGGCACAGCGAGGTCCTGACCCGCGTCGATCAACTTTCCACCGCAGCGCGGGCATCGGCTTGCCCACGTGCCGCGCTTCTTGAACGAAGAACGGCAGGGCAAGCACACGTAATGCCGGTTCGGAGTCCCCCCACGAAAGCACATAGCACCAGTATGGCAAGGCCACTTTGCCCATCCCAGCGATTTGGGAGCGACGCGGTTGTTGTCGTTCCAATCTCGAGGAGCGTCAGTCAATCGGGTGACTGCGGCGGCTGCCGTGCATGAGAACAGGGCCTGTTGGTAGCTCGAAGGGTGTCTACGCCAACGAGCTGTCCAGGAGGCCCTGTTGCCGCACTTTTACGCCGTCGACAAGTGGGAGTCCAGCTCGGCCACCCTCGCGTGTGACTGCCTGGCTCACCGGCTCGGGAACGCCGGCGACCACGAAGCGTGAGCGCCGCTTTCCCACCGACATGTCGGACAGCGAGTGGGCGGTGATCCGGCCGCTGTTGCCGGTGCCGGGCTGGCTGCGGGGGCATGGCGGGCAGCTAGCTCAGGGTGAGGTGAGTATGAGCACTCATGTGCGCAGTCATCAGCATCCTGCATGTTGCGTGCATGTGATCAATATCCCTCCCGAAGCTCGTGCTGGTGGCCGCCCTCGGCTGCACGCTCCTGTCCGGCTGCGGCACTCAGAACAGCACTACCGATCAGCCCCCGGCAGGCAGCGCCGTCTCGGCAGCAACCCCGCTGGATGCTCCGTCGAGCGTCAACGATACGGAGATGCGGTTCCTTGCATTGCTGGCCCACATCACACAGAGCTGCACTCCCGATGCCCCCGGCGACAAGGGCAGCGGTGGCGTGCCCGAGCCCGAGGATCTGCCGGGTTGGGAGGGCGCGCCCTCACCGAGATACGGGCCGGGCGAGACCCCGTCGGGTATTCCGAACGCCGCAGGAGACATACCTGTTCCCGTGGATGGTACCGCGCCGACGAAGCCGGCCCCCTGACCCCACTGAGGCCAAGCCGGTCGAGGAGGTGCCGCTGACCAGTGTCGAGAAGTGCATCGGCAGCAAGCACGCAAAGCGCATCAGCGAGGCGTTCAAGGACGCGAAGACGACCAGCTACCAGACCATGCGTAGGAAGCTCACGGACCTGGACTACCCGGCGTCGCGGATTCACCAGATGCCGAACCAAGCGGGCGCGCCCCGGGCAAGGCTGGACTTGCGCATGATCGGCAGCCACCTGGCTTTGGAGGTCACCGGGGCCAGTGGCAGGGTAACCGTCGACGCGTTCGGGGCTCCGGAGACGGAGGACGTGAACGTGACTGATGTGAAGCGGAAGCCGAAGCTGGACGCGCCCACGTCCTGACGGGGATCAGGGGAGCGTCGTTCGGCCGTCTAAGTGGGTGGGGTAGCCGATTCGGTCCGTGTTCGGCTCGGACCGCTCGGCGAGTTCGCCGGCGGACGGCTCTGAGAGGTCCGGCCTTTCGATGCCGGACGAGCTGGTCGGCTCGGCAGGGGCCTGGGCGCGGATCCACTGCGGGCCGAGGATCAGCAGGAGGGGTGCGGCGCCTAACGCACCGAGGACGCTCACTACGCGTCCGGGACGGCTGGGGGCCGCGTGCACGCCGGTCACGAGGCCGCCCCGGGGTGCGTGTCCGGCGTGACCGGCGCCGGGTCACGCAGGGCGCGCGGGTCAGTGGCCCACTCCACGCCGCCGCCTTCGGGACGCAGCCATGCAACCGGCTTGAGCCTGTTGCCATCGGGTGCGATGGCCCAAAGTGTCCCCCGACGGCCGGTCACTGTGTCCGTCACGACTCTGCCGAGCCACTTGTGCGCACGGTGCATGAGCCCCCGAGCCGCACTCACTTGGCTTCACCCCGCTCAGCGAGCGGTGCCCACGAGTACCGCACCGTTACGCCGCGATCCCGGAGCCAACCGGTCTCGTGGTGCCGGTACTCGTGGGCGCGATCCGGGGAGTTGGCCGCAGGCCACGGACGATGGCCACGGTCATCTGACCGACTTCGGCCATCTCGCGCACGCGTCCAGCCCTGCCGGTTGCGGGGGTTGGTTTCGCCGTACGGGTCGGTGACAACATCCACCAGGACCAGACCGTGAGCTTCCGCGTACGCGCGACCCTCTTTCTCCGCGCGCTGCGCCGGGACAAGCGGCGTCAGCCTCCCGCGCTCAACGCACACGTACAGCACGGCGAAATGGGGCGGTGCGGCGGTGCGGGGCGCTCCTGCTCCTGTGTTGTCATCATCTTCATCGCCTCAACGGGCCGTGGACGGGGACCGCGGCCATCCCGTGCCAGGAACGAGGGACGGCTCCAGCACCAACAGCTCTGGGGCCGCGGCCCGTTGGTGCTGATGCACAGTCAAAGATCACCCTGCGCTCTGGCACCATCACGCATACGGCATGCGCGTACAGATATGCGCTCAGCGGGTACGGGCAGGCGCCCAGAGCCGTGCGGGCTCGTAGCGTTGGGGGGTAAGGCCGTGCACCAGACGGGAGAGATCCGGGACGCATCCCGGGCAGGCGGTTACGGCAGGGTCAGCGAGCTGGATCGCAGGGACCGGCACATGACTCAGCTCCAACTCGGCGAGGCGTTGGGGCTGTCGTAGTCGGCCGTGTCCCGTCTGGAAAGGCGCGACTCGAGGACATACAGCACAGACGTCTTAGCTGCGGCGGCTGCACATCTGGAGATCCCGCCAGCGCCCGTCGGGCTCTCGGGCAGCCACCGCCCGCAGAGCCGGACGAGAGACGAAGACGACATGCGCCGACGCACGCTCCTTGGTGGGGTGGTCGCCGCGGCGGCGGCTCCGGTCCTGCTGCCCTACCCGACCACGAGCCCGGCAGCAGCCAGGCCGCGGCACTACGCCGTCCCACCATCGCCTACAGGAGACTCGACGGCTCGACGCCGGCCAGGGACCTGTCCGAGGCCGTGCACACGCACATGCGGCTGATCCAGAACGTCACACGGGATGCCTCCGAGGCCGCACGGCCACGCCTCGCCGCGGTCGGCAGCGAAGCCGCCAGCCTCGCCGGATGGCTGGCCTGGGACATGGGCGACAACGGTTCAGCACGCACCTGGTACGGCGCAGCGATCAAAGCCGCCCGCTCCGCCGTGACCCGCTCCTCACCGCCTACCAGGCGGGGAGCCTCGCCCAGTTCGAAGCACATGCCGGAAACGGCGCCCAGCCGTCACGCATGGCTGTCGTCCGTTGAGACCCTCGGGCATGCGGCGGCCGGCAACAGGCAGGCAGCAGACCGGGCGCTCGCCGAATCCCGAGCTGCTATGGCCGGTGAGAGGCCGTCCGAGGGGCTCTCCGGTGCGCAGATCACGCATGCGATCAAGGTAGACCCCGCCGGAGCCACCGGGGTGCCTTCACTCACCGCCGACGCCCCGGATCCACCCCTGTCCCGCCCCCGATACCGGTCCGGACGCGGCCGCGCCAAGGCGGGATGCCAGGGTGGCAACCGCGTCCCGAAGCTCCGTCCCGCCTACGACTTGGAAGGCGAAAGGGACCGCCGCCAGCCACTCTTGCGCGTACATCGCCGGGTTGCGGGTGCTGCCGACGAGCACGCAGCGTTCTCCCGCCACCCCCGCCGGTTCGAGCTGTCCCATCGGCGGCCCGACCCACGGGGCGACCCGCTCCACCGGTGCGTCGAAGAGCACGCGCGTGGGATAGGCCCATCCGGTGCCCAGGTTCTCCTCCAGCACCGCGACCGGGTCGAGGTCCTCCGGCATCCGGAACCCGACCGCAGTCTCCTGGGCCGCCAGTACACGGTCGACCCGGTAGGTGCGCACGGCGTCCGCGCGATGGGAATGACAGAGCAGGTACCAGCGCGCCCGGCGTACGACGACCGCCCACGGGTCCACCTCCGCCTGCCACTGATTGCCGGCCTCGCTCCGATAAGTGATCACCACACGCCGCCGGGAAGCGACCGCGTCCACCAGGGCGCTGGTGACGGCGGGATCGGCGTAGGCCGCACTCGGATCGGGCGCGGCAGCGGCATGCTCGCGCAGCGCGGCCGCCTGACGCCCGATCCCCTCCGGCAGCGCCTGGATGACCTTGCCGAGAGCGGCGCCGACGAGGTCCCCGGGATCGGTGGCAGCGGGCCTGCCGTCGAGCACCGCCATGACCAGGCCGAGCGCTTCGCTCTGGGTGAAGCTCACCGGGGACAGCCGGGTCCCGCGACGCAACTGGTATCCGCCGTGCGGGCCGCGCACGGAGTCCACGGGGATGCCGGCCTCCCGGAGGATCGCGACGTAGCGACGTGCGGCGCGATCGGTCACCCCAAGCTTCTCGGCGAGTTGCTCGGCGGTCGTGCCAGGGCGGCTCCGCAGGATCTCAAGGGTGCGCAGCGCACGGGCGGTGGGACTCGTTCCGGTCTGCACGTCGGACAGCATAGGCGGCCGCCGGGCAATCAGGAAGCAGATCGTCCTGAACCGCTCCTAGCATGGGAACACCCGGTCGGGCAGGCCGCGTCCACTGCGCGACGCCTTCGGCCACCTCTGCCTCGACCTCGACATGGAAGTGGATCTCACTGTGGAAATCTTGCTCATCGGCGGCCTGTGGCTGGACGACACCGCCTGGAACGAGGTGATACCGGCCCTTGAGGCGCTCGGGCACCGCCCGCGGCCTGTGACCCTTCCGGGCCAGGGCGACGGACGCTCATCCGCCACACTCGACGAGCAGGTGGCGGCAATCCTCGCCGCCGTTGATGCAACGGTGGAGAAGCCCCTGCTCGTGGCGCACTCAGCCGCCTGCACCCTCGGCTGGCTGGCCGCTGACGCGCGCCCGGAACGGGTGGCCAAGCTGGCGCTGATCGGAGGCTTCCCCAACGAGGACGGCCAGCCGTACGCCGACTTCTTCGAAATGCGCGACGGCGCCATGCCTTTCCCCGGCTGGGGCCCGTTCGCGGGAGCGGACAGTGCCGACCTCGACGAGGAACTCCGGCGGCGCATCGCAGCCGATGCCATCCCCGTCCCCGAGCAGGTGGCCAGGGGCGTGGTCCGGCTGACGGATCAGCGCCGCTATGAGGTTCCGGTCGTGGTGGTCTGCCCGGAGTTTGGCCCTGATCAGGCCCGCGAATGGATCGCTGCCGGCGAGGCGCCGGAACTCGCCCGCGCCAAGCACGTCGAGTTCGTCGACATCGACTCCGGCCATTGGCCGATGTTCACCAAGCCGGCCGAACTCGCCCGTCTCCTCGACGGGGCAGCGTCCCGGGACTGACCGAGCAGGGACTGCGACCATGGCTCATACCGTCCGCCAACTGAACACCTCGACCTGGGACGCGTTCGCCGAACTCGTCGAACGCAACAACGGCATCTTCGGCGGCTGTTGGTGCATCGGCTACCACCCCGAGTGCGGCCGGCCGGGAATCGACCACCGCGTCGTCAAAGAGCAGCGCGTCCGCACGGACCAGGCCCAGGCCGCACTCGTTCTCGACGAGGACGGCACCGCCCAGGGCTGGTGCCAGTACGGCAGTTGCGACGAACTACCCAACATCAAGCACCGCCGCGCGTACGACAAGTACGCGCCCCCGCTCCCGGACTGGCGGATTACCTGCATCTAGGTCGACAGGCGACACCGCGGCCAAGGCATCGCCCACACAGCACTGGAGGGCGCCGTCGACCAGATCGTCCAGGCCGGCGGTGGCCTGGTCGAGGCCATCACCGAAGCCACTCTCGGCCGCCAGGCCCAAGGCCGCTTCCTCTTCAGCGGGACGGCCGAGCTGTTCGAAGACTACGGATTCACCCGTGTCCGCCAGGTTGGCAAGCACGCATGGATCGTGAGTAGACACGTGGATCCAGCCTGAAGCGGCAGGCGCGGTACCTCCACAATGGCCCGATTGAGACCCCCGTTCGATAAGTGCACGTCACGATCGCAACAGCAACAGCCTCTGAACCCAGGCCAGCCCGCCACCCACTGATCAGAAAGACCGCCACCGGACAACAGCTGTCCGCCATCGGCATGCACTGGGCATAGAGGGGCGCCAGCGCGACAGACGGGGCTCGGCAGAGAACTCAAGCGTGGCCCCGTCTGTTCGCCGACTCGGTTGCCGTGGCGATAGAGCACAGTGGTCACGGGGCAGGGTGTAGGGGGCGGGGCGTCAGCCCCTTGTGGAGGTTCTCGCCGATCGCCTCGACAGCGGCGCTGGGACGGCATCTTCAGGCCAGGGCCTGGAACGGGCGGGCGGCCACCAGCCCTGTGCCTCGGAACGGCGGCCGCTCGGCCCTGGTAGGGCTAGTGCCTTCCGATGGTGGTCCTCGGGCTCTGTACGTCGCCGTAGTACCTGCCGTTCAGCCAGAACCCGGTGGAGACCACGTAGGTGCCCGCCGGGGCATCCCAGTATTCGCTGTACCCGGGCGCCCCTCCACCGGTTCCCGCGACGGTGGTGCCCTGTCCGGTGGAGACCCCGGACCCGCAGCCGAAGTCGTGAGCCCAGCCGCCGGTGTTGACGTTGATCGCGTGCGCGCAGTACACCACCCCAGTGCCGGAGTAGTTCTGGAACGGGATCGTGGCGGAGATGGTGTAGCCGTTGTTCTCGACCCAGTAGCAGGAGTCGATCGAGATGTTGTTGGTGATGTACGCGTAGTTGTGCGTGGTCCACGACCGGCACGCGTACGCGCTGTACGCCGGGGAGACGACGTGGGTGCTGGACGACGGGGTGGCGGCATGGGCGCCGGACGCCGTGAGGAGGCTGCCGGCCAGGGAGGCCGCAACGGCTGCCGAGACGGTGAGTGCCTTCTTGAAACTCATAGGTACCTTCCAGTGTCGACGTTTTCGCGTAGTTCGCGAGACCAGTGAGCGTGAGCCTCGTTCCTCATCCGGCGCATTCCTGTGTCGGTGACGAACTTCGGCTCAGATCGACCGTGCTGCCTCGGCTGGGCGTGGCCGCTTGGCCGGTGAGAAGCTGCGGCCCTACTAACCCATCGGTCAGCCATGGGTCTGGGCCACTGCGGTGGAGGTGGCAGTGGCGACTGCCGTCGTCGCGGCCACCACTGCTGCCTTGAGTGAACGTTTCATTACTGTTCCTTTCGTTGCGCGGGACGGCTGAGTGACCCACGGTGACGCTATGGACACGGGTCCGTCGGCCGTCCTAGGTTCGTCCTAGTGCCAGGTCAGCCAGGGAGTCGGCGCTGAGCGTGAAGTGCCAGGGGGGAACATGAGATTTGGCGTGCTGGGGCCGTTATGCGCCCAGATCACCGGGCGCGACGTCCGGCTCGACGGACCGCGGCAGGCCAAGATGCTGGCCGCGCTTCTGGTCGACGCCAACAACGTCGTCGCCATGGAACGGCTCGTCGCCGTGATGTGGGACGGGAAAGCACCCGCCACCGCGGTCCGTCAGGTCCAGGACGCGCTCTCCGGGCTGCGCCGCAACCTTGCCGCGTGCGGAGCACCTGGCTCCTTGATCAGCACGCGGCGCGGCGGTTACGAGATTCACCTGGCCCCGGATCAGCTCGACCTACTGGAGTTCGACCACGAGCGGTACCTCGCCGAACGGCACAAGGCCCCGTTCGAGACAGCTGTCGCGCTGCGGCGCGCGCTGGCCTGCTGGCGCGGGAACGCCCTGGTCGACGTCTCCAGCCGGGTCCTGGAGTTCGATGCGGCACGGCTGAACGAGAAGCGCGCTGCCACGCACAAAATGTGTCTGAGCATCGAACTCGACCTGGGGCGTCATCGTGAGGTCATCGAGGAGCTGACCATCCTGCGACGCGAGCACCCCTACGACGAGCACGTCGCCGAACACTTGATGGTCGCTCTCTACCGCTGCCAGCGACAAGGCGAGGCGCTGCAGGTGTACGAGCGGCTGCGCCAGACACTGGCAGGCGAGCTCGGCGTCGACCCCACCGCGCCGATCCAGGCGCTGCATCGGCGCATCCTGGTCGCCGATCCCGCCCTGGCGGCCTGTGCCCCTGCGAGTGGTCCCTCGGAGACACGACCGGAAAGTCCTGGTGTGGCGGCCACGGAACCGGATATGGCTATGCCGGTGCGCCAACTGCCGCTCGATGTGCCTGACTTCGTGGGCCGCGCCGACGCGCTGGCCGAGGTCGCCCGATTACTCGACGCGTCGGCGCCGAACCGGGCCTCGGTGGCCGTCGTCGTGGGCGGTCCCGGTGTCGGCAAGTCCTGTCTCGTGACGCACGCCGCGCGGCTGGCGAGCGCCGCCTTTCCCGACGGCCAGCTCTACCTCAACCTCGCCGGGACATCGGACGAGCCGCGGGACCCGGCGCTGATGCTGGCCGAGGCGCTGCGTGCACTCTCGATCGCCGGCAGCGCGATCCCGAACGGCCTGTCCGAACGGGCCGCGCTCTACCGGTCGTTGCTGGCGGACCGCCGCATGCTGGTGGTGCTGGACGATGCCGGTCAGGCCGATCAAGTGCTGCCGTTGCTACCGGGGGCCGACGGCTGTGCCGTGTTGATCACCAGCCGTACTCTGCTGACGCAACTTCCCGGCGCACGGCACATCGACCTGGACGTGCTGAGCCCGGCAGAGGCGCGGGAGTTGTTCACCGGCATCGTCGGGCGGCGGCGGGTCGAGCGGGAACCGGCGGAAGCCGACGCGATCCTCGACTGCTGCGGCAACCTGCCGCTGGCAATCCGGATCGCCAGCGCCAAGCTCACCGGCCGCCCGGCCTGGACCCTGCGGGTCCTGCGGGAACGGATCGAGGACGAGTCCCGGCGGCTGGCCGAGCTGAGGATCGGGGATCTCAGCGTGCGAGCCAGCATCGAGCTGAGCCTGCGGCTGCTGCCGGCCGACGCGGTGCGCGCGCTGAGCCTGCTGGGCCTGCTCGGCCCCTACACCCTGCCCGGCTGGGTGTTCGGCCCGCTGTTGGACCGCCCAGACACCGAGGAGGTGCTGGATACCCTCGTTGACGCCAGTCTGGTGCGGCTCACCGCCACCGACGCCATCGGCCAGCCGCGCTACCGCCTGCACGACCTGATCAGGACCTGTGCCGTGGAGATCGCCGCCCAGCTGCCGGCGGCGGACAAGAGGGACGCGATGGTCCGGGTGCTGTCCGCCTGGCTCGATCTGGCCGGGCGCGGCACCGATCGGCTGCCGGCCGGGCTGCTGGTCGGCGAGCCCGGTTCGGCGCCACGCCTGTCGCTGCCCGACGCGGTCGTGGACCGGCTGATGGCCGACCCGGTCGGCTGGTTCGACGCGGAACGCGACACCCTGCTCGGCGCGGTGAAACTGGCCGTGGACTGGGGACTTCACGAGTTGGCCTGGGAGCTGACGGCCAGCACGGTGACCTACTACGACCACCGGTGCCTGTATCAGGACTGGGAGCACGGACACCGGCTCGCGTTGGAGGCAGCCGAGGCCGCTGGCAACCGGCGCGGCGCATCGGTGCTGCTGCGCGGACTTGGCCAGCTGCACATCTACCGGGACGAGTTCGACGGGGCAACCCGTGCTCTGCAGTCCTCCGTCGAGCTGTGCCAGGACAGCCAGGACAAGCGCGGAGAGGCGTTGTCGGTGGCGATGCTGGGCACGGTCAGCCGGGTGCAGGGCCGTTACGACGAAGCCGCCGATCGTGTCGAGCAGGCCCTGGCCATCGCAGTCGGTGAGGGCGACCGGCACCTCGAAGCGCAGCTGTCCTGTTCGATGGCCGTGATGCGGCTCATGCACGGCGAACTCGACGAGGCGGAGTTTTGGTTCGGCGAGGCCTTGCGCCAGGCCAGGGCGCTCGACGACGGGCATCGAGTGGCAGTCGTGCTGCGGCGGTTCAGCCGCCTGCACGATCAACGCGGTGATCCGGACGAGGCGCTGCGCTGCCTGCGGCAGGCGTTGGCCACCTTCGAGGAACTGGCCGACGAGCGGTGCGCCGCGTACACGCTGCTGGAAGTCGGCCGTGTCTACGCCGGTCAGCAGGACCGGGACCAGGCGAGCCCGGCGTTGGAACGCGCGGCGGACCTGTTCCACCGGCACGGCGACCGCCAGGACGAGGCCGCGTGCTGGCAACTGATCGGCGACCTGGACGCCGCCGCCGGCGTCCACGACCTGGCGCGCCAGCACCGCGGGCGGGCGCAGCGGTTATGGCAGACGATCGGTGACATGCACCAGACGAAAGCTACAGCGCCACCATCATCGCCGTGACCCGGCTGGGTTCACGGTGCCGTCCCGCGTGCGCTGCCCGAGAGCTTCGAAGGCACCGTCGGGCCAGCATGCACTCCGCCATCAGCTTCGGACTCCGCCAACACTTCGACAGCCCCCTCGAAATCAAGGTCGCTCTTGGGCCCTTGCGACGGGTGACGACGACTTCGTTAACGTCGAGTCGGCCGTGAGTTCAGCGTGACTGAGGAGCTTTCACCGGGAACCCATGGCGTCTTCGGCGGGCAGGCTCGAAGGTACGGTGGGTTCGTCGCCTCTCAATCGGCAGGATACCTATTCGCTCTCGGCGGTCTGCTCGTCTGATGCCGATCTCCAAAACCGGATCCTCACACAGCCATGACCTGGGCCAGGAAAATCATCTCGCCCACCCCCGCGCTGCCGGGTACGTTCACCTTGTGTGCTACTACGCCGAGAAGCCCTACAAGCTGCATTACGCGTGCGTGCTCTGCCGCGTAGCGTTCAAGCGGCATCCCGGTTCCGGTGAGCACCGATGCCCTCGATGCTCAGAGCCAATGGTTTGTGCCGGCCACGACTTCGCGGCGCCACGGCGTCGGGACACCAAGGCGTGGACCGTCGTGGCCGCGGTTCTCAACGCCGGACTGCGTTACGAGGGCCGAGAACCGTGCGGCTGCGGCAAGGAACCCAAGTTCCGTCCCCGCACCCGAGCTCAGCTGCGCGCCCGCCGAGTCGAAGCAGCACGAACGGGCACTCCCCTCGCCGACATGCTGGGACGCGCAGAGCTACAGGCATCCGACTGATCCGAGAAGGGGGCAGAGCCGAGATCAAAGAGTGCCAGCAGACTGGTCGTCGAGCAGCTTCTGGGCGATAGCCGCGTAGCGGCTTGCGGTGGTGTGGGACAGGTTGAAGACCAGGGCGAGATGGAGCGGGTCGGCGCCGACGGTCAGTGCTTCGTGCAGTACCCGGTCGCCGCGGATGCGTTCGAGGTGGACGCCTCGGTGCAGCAGGTGCCGCTTGAGGTATTCGGGGCTCACTAGTCCGGTTCCCAGGGCGGTCTTCGCATTGATCAGAACGTGCCGGTTAGGGGTCTTCGGCCAGGCGGTGCGGCGCTGTGAGAGCCAGGCCAACACGGTCTGGTGGGGCAGTTCGCCGAGTCGTTGGGTGTGCCTGGCGATGGTGATCCGGCGGTTGGGAAGGTCGAGGTCGTCCAGGGTGAGGTGACGGATGGCCGTGGCGCGGGCGGCGTGGACGGCGGCCAGGGCGACGATCAGCCGTTGCGCCGGAGTGGCGGCGATCCGTTGGACGGCGAGCACTTCGGCGTCGGTCATCGGCAGCAGGCTGCGTGGAATGTCTTCCGCCTTGAGACGGGTGGTGGGGCTGGCGAAGATCAGGCCGCGCTTCTTGGCGAAGCGGAACAGTGAGCGCAGTGCCGCGATGGCGTTGCGACGCTGCCATCCACGCAGGGGTGACAGCGCGGCCGTGACGTCGGCGGCGGTGTGGCCAGAGCCAACCCACGCCTCCACGACTTCATCCAAGCTGAAGGAATCCCGACAGGAATGAGGGTTGCGCACCGTCAGCGAGGTTGGGTCAGAACAGCCTGCGGTCACCCGAACGAGGTAACAGGCCCAGGTCCAGGCACTCTCAGTCGTGCCAGGGAACTGCGGACGAACGCGGAACTCAGGGACTATTGCTCACCTGGGACCGCTGAGGCGCGGACCGGTTCGATCCAGTCCACTTCCAGCCGGACCGTGTCCGCGCCGGCCAGGGCTCGCCACCGGGTCACGGTGTCCGCGCCGTCGGCCGTAGAGGCGCTGTGCAGGACCCGCATGAGGTCCTCGATGTCCGGGCGGGCGGCCAGGTCCAGCACCAGCAGGGGCGGCCGGTCGGTGAGCGCAGCGGCACGGCGGACGGGGACGGCCTCGCTGAAGAACCGGCGCACCTGGTCGCGGACGAACGTCTCGTCGTCGGCCTGCTCTTGCTGCTCCTCGGTGAGGGCGAAGGCCAGCTCGCCCATAGACGTGCGGTCGTCCAGCGGGCCGGTGGCCAGGCGGCGCAGGCATGCGCGCAGTACGTCGTGGGCCGCAGGGCTGCCCGGCCGGTCGTCACAAGCGGACAGCAGGGCGTGGCCCACGATGAGCAGGAGTGTGAGTGCCGGCATGGGGGCGTCGGGGGCCAGGAGCAGTACCGGGTTCTGGTCCGCGCGGCGGCCGCGCAGGAACCGCAGCAGGGGGAGCATGGCCGGGGCCAGGTCGGTGAAGGTCTCCTCTTCCAGGAGCGCGGTGAACAGCAGGTCGTGGCTGTGCCCGTGGCGGTCGGTCAGGAGGTCCACGGCTTCCAGCGCGCGGCGGCCTCGGCGTAGATTATCGCCTCCAGCCTGGCAGCCCAGCGGCGTCGCAGGCCGGGACCCGGCCGCCGGTGTAGGTGGTGAGGACGTCCTCGCAGGACCTCGCTGACGGGCAGCGGGATCTCCCAGTACAGCATGGAGCCCCTCTTCTTGGCCGGTTGCTGTCGTACTGCGCGCCGTTTCCTGCCGGCCTTGCCCACAATGGACACGCCCGCCGAGTAGGGCTCGTGACGCCCGTGCGCCGGTCCTGCACGCCACCCTGCCAGGCGCCGCGCCCCTGCCCCGTCTCAGCGGAGTTTGACCAGTCTCAACAAAGCTTGTTCGGTCCCGACGGGACCGGTTCGAGGATCAACGAAGTCATTGGAGTCACTCTTTCAGGTCCGCGGGGCCGGTGGCCCCGGCCCGCGCAGCGGCCGCAGCCTCCAGCAGGGACCAGCCGTCGATCTCCACCACCCACCGCCCCTCCGGATGCCACCCGCGGCTCGACGCCGCATCGAGCAGGGCTCGGACGGCGCCGGGTTCGTGCAGGTTCAGGGAGGCACCCCGGACGTACCCCACGTCTCCAGAACCCAGAGGAGCCCCGCCCGGGACGTACCGGCCCGGGCCCTTGGTGAACACGATGCGCAGTGGGCCGCCAGCGCCGGCTGGCTGTGGGTACAGCGTGAGGGTCTCGCAGCATGACCGGCCGCTGTCCGCCACGCTGTGGCTGTGACGGAGCGTCCACATATAGACGCGCCCGTCGACAATCAGCCGACGGGGCTTCTTCGGATGGCGGGGCACTGAGCCGAGCGTACACGGCCTAATCCACAGCCCCTAGCAGTGAGCCTTTTCAGCATGGCCACCGATCGGGTGACGCCAGCGGGATGCGCAACGCACGAGGCTCCCGTGCCGTTGGCGGAGGTGATCGAAGTCTCAACCCACAGGCACCTGAGCCGCGTTGGTTCCGTATTCTGCCGCACTCGACCTGCCCCACGCCCTGGTCGAGTGGGTCACCATGCTCATCGTCACCCGTGACGGTGACCGACGGTGCAAACTTCCGCCGCACCAGCGTGCGCTCATCGGCCTGACGTACCTGCGCAAGCACCACACGCTCGCGCAGATCGCCGTCGGCTTCGGAATCATCGGTGGGCACCGTCACGCCTAAACGACCGCGGTGATCAGCCTGCTCGCTGACCGTGCACTGGGCCTGCTCAAGGTTCTGCGTGACACCGGTCCCGACTATGTCCTGCTCGACGGCACTCTCGCGGAGTGCGACCGCCCGGGTGACGGTCGGGCCGACTACTCCGCCAAGCACCGCCGGCACGGTGTGAACGTGCAGCTGGTCACCGATCCGGACGGCCAGCTGCTCTGGATCTCGCCCGCACTGCCCGGCCGCGCACACGACCTGACTGCAGCCCGCGCCCACCGGATCATCCGGATCTGCGAACGCCAAGGCGTCCCAATCCTCGCTGACCGCGCCTACATGGGAGCCGGACCATGGGTGACGACACCCTTCGGACGCCCGCCAGGCCGTGACCTCACACCCACCGAGCAAACCGTCAACCGCGCGCTGTCCGCAGCACGGGCACCGGTCGAACGCGGGGTCGCACGACTGAAGTCGTGGCGGATCTTCCGCAGGGCGCGATGCAGCCCGAATCGAATGTCGTCAATCTCTACGGCCGTCCTCACCCTGAAGCGGCAACGCTGAAAAGGCTCAGTGAATAGGCCGTGTTTCAGAAGTTGGTGACCTGGCTGGTTGGCCGTCCGGGGAAGGTGCGGGCGGCCATCCAGATGGTGAGGTCGTGGGCGATGTCGTTGATGCTGGTCGCCGAGGTGACCTCGTGCTCATTGCGGGTGCTGTCGCGCCGGACGATTTCGTAGCCGCCCTCGTCCAGGACGGCCACCGAGGCGAACCAGACCGGGTCGTCCTCGTCGGGCTGGATGACGACGAAGGTGTTGTCGGAGTCGTTGAGATCGCTGATCAGCATGAACAGCGCGTCCTCGGACGGGTCGTCGACCCGGTCACCGCTCTCGCTGTCGGCGCCGTAGTAACGAGCCCCCATCGGCGGCCTCTCCCCTCGCCCTGCTCAACCTGGTCGCGGTCAGCATGGCATGGGTGGGGGCATCTTCAGCAGGTCACAGCCATTCAGCGATCGCGGCGACCAGGACGGTGGCCTCGAAGCGGACCGCGAGCCTGTCGAACCGGGTGGCCACCGCCCGGTTGCGCTTGAGACGGTTGCTCCCGCACTCCGCTGCGTGACTGGCTTTGTAGTCCTCGCGGTCGAAGGCCGGAGGCCGACCGCCGGCTTTCCCTTGTCGCTTGCGGTGGCCGGACCACACACAGCCCAACGATCAAGCCCGACCGCCGTCACCGCTATCCATGCAGGAGGTCGTTAGGGGGCGCGTATCTGGTCGTGAGCAATGAGCATCGCAGCTTCCGGGGCTGGTGCCCGTCTGGGATACGGGCCCGGCGATCTGCGGCTGTGCTCCTGCAGATTGACGGAGTCTCACCTCGTCCGTGATGGCCGCGGGCCCGCGCCCCTCAGGGTCCGGTGTCATCCCCAGGTCTGACACTGCTTCGCGCGGTCCGACCGAAGTCGCCCATCGGAACGGGAACTGCGGCTGACTTCACGGCCTGCTCGCGCCGAGACGATGGAACGGTCCCCAGAAGGCAGTAACACCTACGGACAAGCGAGCGTCGTGAGCGTCGCCGGATCCACTACGGCGGTGTCCGCCTCGGTGCCGTGGGACAACCGACAGCGAGAGGAAGTACCGAAGGTGGCCAAGCTGCAGAGCCTGGACCCGAATACGCCGATGTTCGCGCAGTTCAAGGAGAAGACCGGGCCCATCGTCCTGACCAACACCTTCTTCGTTCCGAAGGAGAGGACTGAAGCGTTCCTGACCCTCTTTCGGAGGCAGGCGGAGTTCATGAAGGCTCAGCCGGGATTCGTCTCCCTGCAGATGCACAAGGGAACGGCGGACAGCCAACTCCTGATGAACGTCGCGGTCTGGGAGTCGACCGAGGCGCTCGCCACGGCGTTCGGCAGCCCGGATTTCCAGCGCATGGCGGCCGAGTTCCCCGACGACATCGTGTCGTACCCGCACATCTTCGAGCAGATCGACGTATGACACGGCAGCTGTAGCCGGGTGAGGGCAGCCGGAGAAGCCCCGCCCTCACCCGGGAAGTCACCCATCCATGCACCATGCCGGGTCGCCAAGGCCGCCGAGCACCCACCACGCGTAGCCCCGTCCCCGAAGAGGAGTCACTATGACCGTGGAACTGAATCACACCATCGTCCCCGCCCGTGACCCGCAAGCCTCGGCGCAGTTCCTGGCCGAAATCCTCGGCCTGAGAGTCGATCCGCCGGTGGCGCACTTCACGCCGGTCACGCTGGCCAACCAGGTCAGCCTGGACTACGACCAGCTGGACGACTTCGAGCCACACCACTACGCGTTCATGGTCAGCGAGCAGGAGTTCGACGCCGCCCTCGCCCGCATCCAGCACGGCGGAATCACCCACTACGGCGATCCCGCATGCCAAGAAATTGGGCAGATCTATCACAGTAAGCGCACGCTAGGCCGTAAGGGCACCTACTTCCACGACCCCGACGGACATCTCATGGAAATCCTCACTCCGGGCGGCGCCGGGTCGTGAGACCGATGGCGGCCCAGCGGATCATGGCTTCGCTGGTGGGGGGATCGCGTTCGTAGTCGCGGGCGAGGCGGCGATGCGCGGTCAGCCGCGTCAGCCGTCCGTTCCACGACCCATCTGCAGGGCAGTCATGCAGGCCTCAGACACAGCTTCTGAAGGCAGGCCGGAGCTGTTCCTGCATCGTGTTCTACTCCTCTCTGGCGTGGGTAGCGTGTGGGGATGACCGGCAGGCGAAGGCAGCGTCGAGACGGTTCGTCCAAGCGCGTTCAGCTGACGAGCGGAGACCACGGCGGGCCGAAGGACAAGAAGTCCAAAGGCCGGCGGGCGAAGACCATCCGTCCCGGCGGTCAGGCCGCGCGTGCCGCGGGTCTGCGCGAGGTAGAACGCTTCAGGGAGTCCATCCGTGCTGCCGAACAGCGTCGAGCAGCACGCCGGGAGCCAACATCTACAGCACCGCTCCCGGCCGACACCGACCAGCAGATGGCCGGGCAAGGGCATCCCGTCGACGCACACGGCGCGCTGCGTTTTCACCTCACGCAGTGCCTCCAAGCAGCCCAGGACCACAACTGGAGCCTGCTCAGGGACAGCACCAGTCAACTCTCCCAAGCCGCTGAGCGTTTGGAGGCCGAAGCCAGCTGACACCCGGATGGCCGTGCCTCCGCCGGTCAGCCGGGGCCGAATTTGGCACGGATCCGGTCCATGGCTCCTTCGGCCGAGCCGGGACTCGCGAGCCTCATCGAGGCTGATCTGCTAGGCGACCTGGTGGCATCGAAGAGGCCCTCGCCCTTGAGGGAGATGCCGGTCAGCCGGGCGCACTGTAAGCCGGCGCGTCCATCAGCCGGTAGGCGAGGATCCGTAGCTCTTCGTCGTGAGCCGATGCTTCCGTCGCTTCGTCGAGCGATTCCAGGTCTCCGTGTTGATGGCGATTCCTGAAAACGGCCAGGGACGCTCCTCGCCCCACTCGGTCCGATTCCCAACCGACTGGGGAGTTCACCGAGCATCGCGAGCAGAGGCTCAGACGGTGCCCTCGTCAGGCTTGTCGAGGAGGGCCAATTCCTCTTCGGTCAGGCGCAGGCGTCCGGCGGCGATGTTCTCTGCCAGGTGCGCCGGGTTCGTGGTGCCGGGAATGGCCAGCACGTGCGGACCGCGGTGGAGGGTCCAGGCGAGCCGTACCTGGGCCGGCGTCGCATTGTGGGCGTCGGCGACGGAGTTGACGCGCGCGTCGTGCTCCTGGGCTGCGGCTGCCTCGCGCCGCAGTCCAGAGACCACGAAGAACGGAACGAAGGCGATGCCCTGCTCCCCGCACAGGTGCACCAGCCCGCTCTCGTCCGCAGGGCGCCAGTCCAGGCCGTAGGAGTTCTGCACACAGACCACGGGCGCGATCGTTTGGGCCTCGGCCACGTGCTCAGGCAGGACAGCGGAGAGCCCGAGGTGCCGGATCAAGCCGGCCTCGCGCAGCTCGGCGAGGGCGCCGAAGTGCTCGGCGATCGAGGCCGTGCCTGGGCCGTTGGCGCGCAGGTTCACCACGTCCAGGTGGTCTCGGCCAAGCTGGCGCAGGTTCTCCTCGACCTGGCCGCGCAGCTGGTCGGGGCGGGCCATGGGGAGCCACTCGCCGGAGGGATCGCGCACGGGGCCGACCTTGGTCACCACGACCACGTCGCTGTACCAGGATGAGAGGGCTCGGTTGATGAGCTCGTTCGCGGACCGTAGTGGCGAGAAGTAGAAGGCGGCCGTGTCGATGTGGTTGACACCCTGCTCGAACGCGCTGTGCAGTAGGCCGACGGCCATATCGCGGTCGATTGGCGTGCCGTCGGAGTTCCCCATCATGCCGTTGCCCGTCAGCCGCATCGCGCCGTAGCCGATGCGATTTATCTCCAGGTCCCCGAGCTTCCAGGTCCCTGCTGCCGCCGCTGCGCTCACCGTGCTCCTACCCGTTGGTTCGTCAGATCCTGGAGTATGGGGCCGTCACGGTGTGTTGCGACAGGTCAACGGCCTGGGCGAAACGTCACATCCCTGTTGGGAACTAACCAGTGCTGCAAAGCCGTTGGACCTGACGAGAGAGCGTCGATCAGGACGAAGTTTCAGACCTTGTGCTCCTGTCTTGCTGAGGCGGCAGACGGGGGTGGCTGTGTCAGCGCGGCCGTGCGAGGCGATCACCATTCCGCCGGTGGGATGCGGCTCAGACGAGCGAGACGGAACGCGCCCTGCCCGCGATCAGACAGTGGGGAACGAGGCCAGCAGGTCCGTCCCATGCCTGAGTACAGGCTGGGGATTTTCAAATAGCCCCATCAGTGTGGAACAGCTGCAATGCGGGCCGAGCTCCTGCAGCAGATGGAAACTTGGAGAGCCGAAGCCCTGCACGGCTGCGGTCGGTACCGCGACTCGGTGCCGTGGGACATCAAGAAGGATCTACAGCAAGGGCAACTGGCCGCGTGAAGTGGTTCAACGCCGAAAAAGGCTTCGGCTTCATCCAGCAGGACGGCGGCGGACCGGACGTGTTCGTTCACTTCTCTTCCATCACTGGCACCGGCTTCTGACCAGCAGCCTCCCCCGTCCCGCCAGCCAAAGTTGGCGGGACACTCTCGTGCACGGCTACTACTCCACGGCCGGGTCCTCCTGCGAATGCCGCACAGCCCGCTTGGCCTCCTGCTCCACCTCGTACCGCGACAGGTCCACGTCCTCCCGGCCCGCGTAATCCGTCACCGCAGCCTGGAACGCCTCGGCGGCCGCACGCCACCGGCGACGCTCCGCCTCAAAGTCCTCGCCGTCCAGGGCTACCGACGTAATTCGTTGACCTGCGGAAACGTGACCCTTGTTGTGTGGATGTCCCGTGCTGGGGTGTGAAGGTTCCCGGGTGAACTTCCATCCGTTGGCGTCGTCGGCCTGGGTGCTCCGTGCAGGTCCCCAGATTGGGAACTGGCTGGAGGCGAAGAATTCGAGGGTGTGGTCTACGCAGCATGCGCTCTGCGCGGATCTTCTTGCTATCCAGTTTCACCCACTAGTGTGACGCCGCTCCGAACGGATGCCCGTCGCGGCTGGCGTAGTCAACTGTTGCTTGGATGAGCGGTGTTGTCCCTGGAGCACGCGTGCGGCGTGCCGGGATCGTGTACCTGATCCTGCTGGCCGTGGGCACCGCAGGAGCGCTCCTGGTCGCCCCGCACCTGGAGGACCCGGCGTCCGTGCTCGCGGCGCTCCTGCCGACCTGGGCCGGTGCCTATCTGGCCTGGAGCGCCTACCGGGCCGATCGGGTCGAGGCGGCTGTGGCACTGAGCCCCGCCGAGGCGGCCGACAGCCTGGCCGACGCCGTACGACGACAGTGGGAGGCCGAGGCGGCGATACGGCGCCTGGCCGACCCGTATCCGCTGCCCGTCGCCTGGCAGGGCACCGACCGCGCCCTGGCCGAGGCCTCGGACCCGCAGCGGCTCGCCGGCCGGGACGATGAGATCGCCGACGTCTTCACACGGCGCGTCACGGCCCGGCGGCTGCTTGTCCTGGGCGAGCCAGGGTCGGGCAAGACCCTCCTACTGGTGCGGCTCGTGCTGGCGCTGATCGAAAGACGACAGGCCGACGAGCCGGTGCCGGTGCTGTTCTCGCTGGCCTCCTGGGACCCCACCGCGCTGGATCTGCGGACTTGGATGGAGCGTCGGCTCGTGCAGGACCACCCAGAGCTTGGTACTCCCGCGTCCAATGTCTATGGGGGACGGGTCACCCTGGCCGGCCTGCTGCTGGAGCGGCGACTGGTCCTGCCGGTGCTCGACGGGTTCGACGAGCTCCCGGCTGCGATGGGGGCGCTGGCCCTGCACCGCATCAACGAGGCCCAGCCGCTTCGAGCGGCATACGCCTGCACATAGCGAAGGCCCCGGCCTCAGCGTTTCCGCTGAGGCCGGGGCCTTTGGGCACCTGATCCAAGGCGCCCCCGGCAGGATCGAACCTGCGCTGGACCCGGTGCACGAACGACCACGGCCCCGGCCATCCCGTACGCGGTGAGGCCGGGGCCGCTGCCGTCCTCGCCAAGCGTGGTTTGGCGAGGGCGGCCGTAACAGATTCGTCGGAGCGACAGGTTGCGCCTGGCGTAGCTGCAAGGCCCTCGGCGCTCCGTCCCCCTTCACCGAGTGCCAGCCGCTGCGGACACTGGGACGACTCTGCTAGGTAGGCGAATGCCCCACCTCAAGGAACTGCCGATAAAGCAGGTCGAGCAGCGCCGCGTATGCGTGTTGCGAGCGGGCGACTGGCCGGTCGGAATACGATGCCGTTTCATCGAGCCGATCGATCCGCTGCATCAACTCCTGGAGCGTTGCGAGGACGTCGACCGGCGCAGGCTTGAAAATCCCGCGCTCCACGAATCGGATTACTGTCGTCACGTACTCGTCAACTTCCGCGAGATCGCTGTGCGCCAGAATTAGTTCCTCGTTTGACCCGCTCCGGGGGAACGGCAGGTTGCGCCAGAGAGTGTAGGCGTCCATGAAATCGAGCATGATATCTTCCCTGGCTCCTAGTGAGCTTCGTCGTACCAGAATGAGACGACTCGTCCGTCCGGCCCGATGATCCCGCCCACGCCCCCGTGGGGATCAGAATACTTCACGCCCCACTTGCCGTCGTCGAATGGCATCCTCTTTGCATTGTAGCCCTTCTTGCCTCCCGGCTCAGCCAGTCGCTTTGCCCAGTCGCTCGAATCCTTCAGGTACTTCTCCGGGGTGATGTTCAGCGGTTCGCCGTGCTTTTCCCAGTGGTATTGGAAGCTCTTGCCGGGGTTCTCGAAAGTGCCTGCGTGCCAGGCGTCTTCGACGCCTTTCAGGCATACCTCCGAATTGTGCACCAATACCGGTGTCCGGCCGGCCATCACGTAGTACGTGTGGAGCTCGGCGACGCTGAGGTTGTATGTCCGGGCGGACTTCTCGAAGGAGCGGTTGTTCTGGACGGTGACGGCACTGCCGTCAACGGTGCGGAGGGTTGCCCCTGTCCGCAGGTTCCGGGCTTCCACCCAGCTCCGGGAGGAGGGTGACCAGAAGGGGTGTTCGTCGGTGGCTGTGAGGTGTTCCGAGCCATTGGGGGTGTGCAGGGTCAGTTCGTCGAATCGCTTGTCGTGTTCGGTGACGATCCGGTTGGTGACCCTTCGCGGCCCGGTGAGTCCGGTCAGGGGCTCGGTGGCGAGAACAGAGTCGCCGACCCTGACGGATTCGATCTTCTTGGTCGAGCCGTCGGCCATGAGGACGTTGGTGCCGGCGAGGAAGCACTCGAAGCACTTCTCAGCGGCCTTCGCGGCGCGGGAGGCCTTGGCGAGGTCCTCGACTCCGTCGGCGGCCTTCTTGAGCAGTTTCAGCTTGCCGATGGGAAGTACGCCGGCCACGGCAAGGGTGCACTTGCCGAGTGTGGGGTTCTTGGCGCAGTCCAGGAGGTCGGTGACGCCGAGGACCTCCATGCCTCCTTCGATCAGGAGCTTGGCCAGGTCGGGGGAAGGCGTGGGCAGTTCCAGGGGCTGGCCGGCCAGCGCGCAGGGCGGGAGGTTGTCCCGCGTCATGTAGGCGACGCAGTGCTTCTTGTTCTTGGCCTGCTTCTCCTGCTCGCGCTGCTGCTTGCGCTGTTCCTCGGCCTGCTTGCGGGCCGCGGCCTCTTCAGCCCTGCGCTTGGACGCCACATCGGACCAGGCCTTCGAAGCCTCGGACTTGGCGTCAGCGGCACTCTTGCCCGCCTCGAAGGCGGACGCCCGAGCGGCGTCGGCTGAATTATCGGCGGCGTGAGCCGAGTCCCGCGCGTAGTTCGCGGACCATTCCGCCTGGGATGCCGATTCGTCGGCGTCGGCTGCGTCCTGGTCGGCTCGGTCGGAGGCGTTGCGGGCGGTCTTGGCGGAGTTGGCTGCCTGGTTGGCGCTGTCCTGTGCCTGGTCGGCGGACTTCTTGGCCTCGTTGGCGTACTCGCCCGCCTGGTCGGCGTTCTTCTTGGCCTCGGCGGCGGCCTTGTTGGCCTCGTCCTTGGCGTTCTTGGCGGTCGCGGCGGCCTTGGCGGCCAGCCAGCTGTCCTTGCGTGCGGAGGCGGCGACGCCGTCGGCCTCGTTGAGCAGCCGTTGCATCTGCGCGGCGTGGGTCTGGGCGAGCTTGTCCTTGCGGTCGGCCATGTACTGGCCGACCTGGATGAACTCGTGGAGCTGGTCGGCGGGGCCGGACAGGGCGATCTTCGCGGCCGCCTGGACCTCCGGGCCGCCGTCGTTGACCAGTTTGGAGGCCTGTACGCGCTCGTCCTGGTTGCGGGCCTGGTACTGGCCGCCGTTGAGGAACTCTCGCATTGCCTTCGGGCCGCCGTCGGCGAGAGCCGCCTTGGAGGCGTCCTTCACGGCCGGGCCGCCGGCGTTGTTGATCTGGGAGACGAGCACCCGGTAGTCGGCGGTGGCCACCGTGTACTGGCCGGTGGTGTAGAAGTCGAGGATCTGCTCGTCGCTGCCGCTCAGCGCCTGCGTCGCGCCGGTGCGCACTCTCTCGTAGGGGCTGGTCTGGGCGAGGTCGCTGACTTGCTGGCGGATCTCGTCGGTCTGGGCCTGCTTGGCGCCGGTGCGCAGGTAGTCCAGGACGGCGTCGTCGTCACCGGCGAGGGCTCGGGCGGCGGACTCCTGGCGCCAGGCGCCGTACTGCTTCATGGCCCGCAGCGCCACGGCGCGGCCCTTGGCGGCCACGACCTTGGTGTCGGCTCCTGGCTGGTTGGCCTCGGCCGCGAGCGAAGCGGTGTCCTCGCCGATCTTCTTGTCCTCCAGGGCGACCTGGGCCAGCTGGGAGGTGAAGGCGTCGGCGGCATCCTTGTGCGACTGGGCGGTTTCCATGGCCGCGTTGGTGCGGGTGGCGAGGTCCTCGGCCTCGGTCTTGCGGGCGAGGGTGAACACCTTGTGCGCGGTGGCGGCGGCCTTGGTCGCGGTGTCGGCGGCCTCCTTGGCCCGGCCGGCCTGCTTGGCCGCCTCGGCGGCCGCCTTGGAGGACTCGCCCGCGTGCTTGGCGGCCTCCTCGGCCGCGTCCGCCGCGTTGTCGGCGTGCGTGGCCGCCGAGTTCGCCGCGTCGCGGGCGTCGTAGGCGGCCTGGGCGGATTCCTCGGCCAGTGACTGCGCTGCGTTCGCCGCCCGGTTCGCCTCGCGGGCGTGGCGGCGCGTCTCGGCGGCGGCGGCCTGCGCCTCGCCGGAGTGGACACCGGCGGCGTCCGCGGCCCGGTTGGCGTCGTCGGCGGCGTCGGCGGCCGCGTTGGCGTCGCTGGTCGCGCTCAGTGACGCCTTGACGGCCGCACCGGCGGCCAGAGAGGCCCGACCGGCCTGCTCCGCGGCCGCCGCCGACGACTTCGCCAGCGCGCCGGCGGCGCGCGCCTGCTTGGCGGAGTCCCGCGCGGAGTCGGCGTTGTTCTTGTCGTTGGCCGCGTCGGCGGCCGCCTTGTAGGCCGCTGAGGCCGCATTGGCGGCGGCGGTCGCCGCGGCCGCGGTCTGTGCGGCGGCCAGCGCCGCGATACGTGCCGAACGGTCTGCGGCGTTCGCCGCGCTGATCGCCGTCTGCGCGGCCTCGGCGGCCGCCCTGGCCGCCTCGGCCGCCTGCCGGGCCTTGGCCGCGGCCCTGAGCGAGTCGTTCTTCGCGGCCGCGGTCTCCTTCGCGGCCGTCTGGGCAGCCGCCTTGGCCAGTGCCGAGGCGGCGACCGCCT
Source organism: Streptomyces sp. NPDC085866 (assembly GCF_044541035.1). Lineage (NCBI taxonomy): Bacteria > Bacillati > Actinomycetota > Actinomycetes > Kitasatosporales > Streptomycetaceae > Streptomyces > Streptomyces sp. NPDC085866. Next base: position 101,614 of record NZ_JBITSQ010000017.1, on the reverse strand, counting down.
TGGCCGACGCCTCTTGCGCCGTCTTGGTCGCGTCGTCGGCCTGCGCGCCGGCCTGCTTGGCCTGCTCGGTCAACTGCGCGATCGTGGCGTGCTCCTGGTCACGGCTGCGGGCGGTGAACTGCCCGACCTCCAGGAACTCCACGATGTCCTCGGGCGTTCCTTGCAGGGCGACCTTGCCGGCCGCCTTCATCGCCGGACCGCCCGAACTGATCAGCTGCGAGACCTGGACCCGGTTGTCCGCCTCGCGTGCCGTGTACTGGCCGTCCGTCAGGAACTTGGACACGTCCTCCGGCGAGCCCTTGAGCGCCGTCTTGCCCGCGTCCTGCACCCCGGGGCCGCCGAGGTTGATGACCCTGGACGCCTCCACGCGCTGGTCCTGCTCCAAGGGAGCCTTCCAGCCGCCGCGCAGGAACGCGGTCACGTCGTCGGGGTTCTGCGACGCGAGCGCGGTCTTGGCCGCCTCCCGCACGGCCGGGCCGCCCGCGTTGAGGACCCGGCTGACATCCACCCGGTCGTCGACCGCCTGAAGAGCCGGCTGGTCACGGATGAACGCGCGGATGTCGTCGTCACCGCCGAGCAGCGCCCGCTCGGCGGCTTCCTTGACACCGCTGCCGCCGTCACGCCAGTACTCGACCACCAGCCCGCGGTCCACGGGGAATTCCGAGTCGCCGTCCACCGCCCCGGCCGGCGAGGCTCCGAGGAGTCCCGCCGCCAGCGCGAGCGCCAGCAGTCCGGTGGTCGTCCCGCGCAGGGCGGTGCGGGTCCGGGTCCGTATGCACTGGGCGGCCCGGCCGTGCGGCGCCCGTGCGGGGCGCCAACGCTTTCTCATACGAAGTCCTTCTGTGCCTGATGGCCTCCACGACCTCCCGGCGCGGCCACACCGGCGCGCTCACGCGTCCGTGTCGTCGTCGAAGGGCGGACCTTGCGCCTGCAATTCGCTGGTTGGGCGAAGCGGGCAGGGCAGAAGCCGCAACTAGGTTGAATCGTGAAGGAATTGGGGGGGTACTTCACGATCACCTTACATATGCTTCACTGTTGCTACCCATTGGGGATGATCAAGCACTCACTCACCGAAAGGACCCGCGTTGACCTCTCGCGCCGGAAGGACCCTTGTTGTTGGAGCTGTGATGGCTGCCATGAGTTCCGTGGGCTTTGTCACACTGGCGTCGGCGGTGGGCGATTCGCCCGCCGATCCGGGGCCCGGTGACGCCCAGATGCCGTCCGCGGTCGAGACGTTCGACTACCCCGGAGCGGCGAAGATCCAGGCGGAGCGCAAGATCACCCTGAAGCGCGGCGACGGCCACATCATGCTCACGGACTGCGCCTCGGCCTTCGACATCAAGGTCGAGTCCCGCACCGCGGACATGTACTACTGCTTCAAGGTCAGCGGCAAGCAGGGGTACCTGACCATGGAACTCCCCGACGCCTACGGCATCTGGACCCAGGACCACCCGGTCCGGGCCACCCTCACCACTGACGGCAAGCAGACCGTCGTCAACGCCGCCAAGAACGACTACACGCCGGTCGGCGAAGCGGGCGACACCAGCAAGCGCTCCGTCCTCGTCGAGCTGCGCGTCACCGGCTGACCGTCTCCGACGGACCAGAACAACCCCTCACATCTGCAAGGAACCCCATGTCTTCCCTTCGTCCGCGTACCGTGCGGACCGGTGGCCTGGCCGCCGCTGTGACGCTTGCCGCCCTGACCCTGTCGGCAACCTCCGCGACCGCCGTCTCCGGCCCGACGGCCCCCGACGCGACCGCCGCCGCCACCGCCCGCCTCGACATCGGCGGCGGCCAACGCGGCTGCTCGGCCGTCCTGGTCGCCCCGCAGTGGCTGCTGACCGCCGCGAGCTGCTTCACCGACGCCCCCGGCCACCCCCTGACTCCCGGCGCGCCGAAACTGAAGACCACCGCCACCCTAGGCGGCACCACCCAGCAGGTGACCGACCTCCAGCCGCGCACCGACCGCGACGTGGTGATGGCCCAACTCGCCAAGCCCGTCACCGGCATCACCCCCATACCCGTCACCGGCACCGCGCCCGCCGTCGGGCACGAGATCCAGGCCGTCGGATACGGCCGCACCCACGACGCATGGGTACCCGACCAGGCGCACACCGCCGCCTTCACCGTCCAGGGCACCGACGCCACCACCCTGAGCCTGACGGCGAAGACGGACGACGCGGCGATCTGCAAGGGCGACACCGGCGGCCCCGCACTGGCCACCGCCGGCGGCCGCACCGGCGTCGTCGGGATCAACAGCCTGTCCTGGCAGGGCGGCTGCCTGGGCACCGACCCGTCCGAGACCCGCACCGCAGCGGTCGCCGCCCGCGTCGACGACCTGGCGGGCTGGGTCCAACAGATCGCCTACGGCCCCGCCTTCGCCGGCGCCCCCTGGAAGCACGCCGTGCGGATGACGGCCGGCTACTACACCGGCGGCTCCGCGGGCGGCGGACGCCACATGGACCTGATCGTCGTCTGGGACGACGGCGAGGTCACCCTCTACCAGGGCGGCGACGCCGACGACCCCGCCCACCCCTTCGCCGCCGAGCACCAGTTGGCGCCCCGCGGGAGCATCTGGGCCAAGGCCGTGGACGTCACCGGAGTCAACACCGCGGGCGGCGGCGACGGGCTCGTCGTGCGGTGGATCGACGGCGAGATGACCCTGTACACCTCCGTCGACGCCAAGGGCTTCCACGGCGAGAAGCAGCTCGCCCCGGCCAAGACCCCCCTGTGGAGGGACGACGCCGGCCTCCTGGTCGCCGGCCGCTTCACCCCGGGCGGCCACCGCGACGACCTGCTGGTGGACTGGAAGGACGGCCACGTCTCCCTCTTCGCCGACCTCGCCGCGAACGGCCTGAAGAAGCAGACCCAGCTCGTCGCCAAGAACAACACCTGGAGCTACGCCCGCCAGCTCACCACCGGCTCCTTCACCGGCAAGGACACCGACGACCTGCTGGTGCGCTGGAGCGACGGGGAGACGACCGTCTATCCCGGCCTGACCATCGGCAAGGCCCTGCCCGGCGAGATCAAGATCCGGCCCGCCAAGTCCAACTGGGCCGACGCCACCGTCGTCACCGCCGGCGCCTTCACCCACAACACCAAGCCCGACGACCTCGTCACGCGATGGGCCGACGGCCACGTCTCCCTCTTCCCCGGCGTCGACGCCAAGGGCCTTCACGACGAGATCCGGCTCGCCCCCGCGAACTGACCGGCTCCGCCGCGACCGCCCCGCGCGGTCGGTAGGGTCACGCGTATGAAGGGGCAGCCGGAGCCGCCGTGGGACGAACGCGACCGCGGTGTGCTGCGGCTGTCCTCCGGACGGCTCGTGCGCGGGCGGGGCCTGAGCCGGCCGCTCGGGCCCGGGGCGCCGGTCCCTTCCTACGGCGTCTACCTCCTCGGCAGGCAGCCCCCCGCCGTGCCCTGGGAGTCGCGGTGGCTGCGCTGGCCCGACTTCCGGCTGCCGGCGGGACCGGGACGAGGCCCGCTCCGTGCTCGCGCAGGCGTGGGAGCGGGCCGCCTCCGAGCGGGTCGAGGTCGCCTGTGAGGGCGGCCGGGGACGCACGGGGACGGCCCTCGCCTGCCTCGCGGTGCTGGACGGCGTACCGGCGGACGAGGCGGTCGCGTACGTGCGCGCGCACTACGACCCGCGTGCCGTGGAGACGCCCTGGCAGAAGCGGTACGTGCGCGACTTCGCCCCGCCGCCGCGGCCGGTGCGTGGGTAATTCCCCTGCGCCGCACGCCTTCGGGCGCCTACCCTGTCTGTCATGACCTGGCGACATTGATCCTCCACGCCCGCGGGCGGCATCCGGCGGCTGACATGGACGCTGTACTCGTACGCGTTCCTCGGCGACTTCGTGCTGCTCTACCCCGTGTACGCGCTGCTGTTCAGCGACACCGGGCTGTCGTCCTGGCAGATCTCCTCGCTCTTCGCCCTCTGGTCGGTCACCGGCGTCCTGCTGGAGGTCCCCTCCGGTGCCTGGGCCGACACCGTCTCCCGGCGGCTGTTGCTGTGGCTCGGCCCGCTGCTCACCGCCGCCGGCTTGGCCCTGTGGGTGCTCCTCCCGTCGTACGGCGCCTTCGCGCTCGGGTTCCTGCTGTGGGGAGCTGGCGGAGCACTCGGGTCCGGTGCGCTGGAGGCGCTCGCGCACGACGAGCTGGGACGGCTCGGCGCGGAGGGCCGGTACGCCCGGGTGATGGGCCGGGTCCGCGCGGCCGGTCTGGTGGGTGTGGTGGCGGCGATGGGGCTCGCCGGCCCCGTTCTCGCCCTGGGCGGCTACCCGGCCGTCGGTGCGGCCAGCGTGCTCGCCTGTCTGCTGGCGGCGGCGACGGCGACCCGGCTGCCGGAGCACCGGACTCCCGCCGCCCCCGGCGAGGAGGGCTGGGTGGCGACGCTGCGGGCAGGACTGGCCGATGCCCGCGCCGACCGGCCCGTGCGCGATGCCCTGCTGCTGGTCCCGGCCGTGGGCGCCGTGTGGGGCGCGCTCGACGAGTACACCCCGCTGCTGGTGCGGGGCACCGGCGTACCGGACGGAACCGTGCCCTACCTGCTCCTGCTGATCTGGGCGGGTGCCACGGCCGGCGGCCTGCTGTCCGGAGCCTGCGCCCGCCTGGGCCGTACCGGACTCGCCGTACTGCTGGCGGGCGCCGCGCTCGCCCTGGCTGCGGGCGCCCTGCTGCGGACACCGGCCGGCCTCCCTCTGGTGGCCCTCGCCTTCGGCGGCTTCCAGCTGGCGACCGTGCTGGCCGACGCCCGACTCCAGGACCGCATCGACGCCGAACGCCGGGCCACCCTCACCTCGGTCGCGAGCCTAGGCACGGATCTGACGACGATCGCGGTGTACGGCGCGTACGCCGCCGTGAGCTCGGCCACCTCGCACGCCGCTGCCTTCGCCTGGGCCGCCCTGCCGTACCTGGTGACGGCCGTGTTCTCGAGGGGACGGCGGGGCTAGGCAGTTTCGTTTGGATCACGGGGCGGACCAGAGGAAGATGCCGACGATGTGGAGTCCGGCCAGGTAGATGGTGGCGGTCTTCTCGTAGCGGGTGGCGATGCCTCGCCATTGCTTCAGGCGGTTGATGCACCGCTCGACGGTGTTAAGGGAAGACCACAGGCATCGGCATCTTGGCCATCCTTGCCGCGGCGGAGCCCTCCTCGTGACCGGTCGCGTGCGGGGACGCCCGCCGCCGATCCGAACCACTCGAATGCGTATCGCTCCGCCCTTGCACGCCAGCAAGGTAGCGAGGCCGGGTTGTAGCCCGGGGCCGGAGGCGGCGGCACCGGGCTGGCTGTTGCCGTCAGCGCCATGACCGGTTTGCCTACAGACCGGGCCACCGCATGAGGACCTCCCCGAGCCGGAGACGGCGGTGGACGATACGCAGGGGCGCCGGCGAGTTCGCCGGTGGCTACCGGCTTCAGTGCCGGCCGGTCCGGGAAACGAAGTCGAGCGGGTGATCAACGAGCTGAAGATCAATCGGGCAGTGGCCATGCGCTTCGACAAACGAGCGTATGTCTTTCACGGCACCGTGACCGCCGCAGCTATTCGCCTGTGGTTCCGCCCCTGACCCGCCAGATACCTCCTAGCGCGGCCCCCACCAGGCCGGGGAAATACTCAACGCCCACACGTCGCCAGCTTGGTGAACCTCCGGGTCGTCGACATCGTAGTCGCCTGCCCCATGCGGGTCGGGATCGGCGATGACGAAGATGCGCGCACCGGACTCGGGCACGCGATAGCGGTGGATGTCCCCTGAAAGGTCATCGGGCTCGACCGCGCATCCCAAGGACACGATCAAGGACCGCAACTCTTCGAACCGGGCACGGGGCGCGAACGCCCCGTACTCCCGTTCCAGGGGCGGCGGTACACAGAGGCCGTGGACCAACCGGTGGACCTGCACACTGACCCCGAAGCAGGACAAGGGCCCGTCGGCATCCGAGAAGGAGAGCTCCACCAGCCCGTAGTCCCGGCGCAGCAGCCCCTTGCCGGGATCGTCGAGGTAGTCCGGCCCCGCCGAGGCTTCCCATGCGGCGAGGCCGGATCCGATTCCGGCCCCGAGGACGTCGCAGCGCGTGGCGACGTGAGCGTAGAAGTCCAGATCGGACACCCGTTGATCTCCTCGACGAGCTTGGTCACACGTACTGACCAACCCTAACGAGAGCGGCATTGACCGCGCGGCGAGCGTGCGCCACACGCCCATGGTGGAGGCGAGCCAGCCGTATCGACAGGCCCGGACCGCGAAGCGGAGGAGTGCACACCGAGACGGCCCCCGCCTCGACACAAGATCGGGCCCATCGGACAGACCCTAGGGAACGCACGTCGGCCAGGAACTGCTCACCTCCGCTCACGCGGAGATGGTCCCAGTCACCAGGCCTGGCGGCGCTTCGCGACCAGCTGCTCCCTGTGGACGCAGGGATCCTCGGGCAGCGAATTCTGGCTGTTCGTGCTGTTCACGATCATCACTTACGGCGGGCTGGGCGGCATCGGCGACGCGATCCACTCGTCGGCCTTCCTGGCCGGCCTCGGCATCGCCGTGGTCGCGTTCCTGCTGCCGACCTGGGGCGTCACAGTCCGCCGACCGCACGACACGGGCCGCTCCGGCTGGTGGATCCTCATCCACCTCATCCCGACCTTCGGCGCCATCATCCTGCTGGTCATCTGCTCTGAGGACGGCAAGACGGGCGTGAACAAGTACGGCCTGAACCCGAAGGAAGTCCCGGCGTTCGCGTAACGCCGCGCCTTCGGTATCCGCCGTCCGGCCGATGTTGTCGAGCGGCCTCACGCATCACCCCGTCGCCAACCTCGCCTGCCAGATGGGCGACGGCGGCACTCCCGCAGACGGTCCGGAGCATGGGCATGCTTCCGCAGTCACCCTCTGACCGGCTTCCACAGAGCCGTGATGGGAAGGGAACGGCCCAACACTCACTAGCGGAGCGGGAGCGGGCGCCACCAGGGTGACGGGTGCGGACACGGATCAGGTCCCGGAGGTGCTCCGGGACCTGCAGCCGCACGAGGCAGCCGGACCGATCAGGCGGGGGTGATGTTCTCCGCCTGCGGGCCCTTCTGGCCCTGGCCGACGTCGAACGTCACCTTCTGGCCCTCCTGGAGCTCGCGGAAGCCGGAGGCGTTGATGTTGGAGTAGTGCGCGAAGACGTCCGGCCCGCCGCCGTCCTGGGAGATGAAGCCGAAACCCTTTTCGGCGTTGAACCACTTGACGGTTCCGCTGGCCATGCTGAGCCCTCCGGTCGATATCGGACCCGCACCGCGCGGACCCGAAGGTGATGTTCTGGTCCCGCGTTGCACAGCAAAACGCCCACGCCGGAGCGCGGGCGGGCACTGCGAACCACGACATCTGACAGCGACGCTACACGGCGAATCCGGCTCTCACCAGAGAGCAACGGGCGAGATCCGCCAGGGGTACGCCGGTTGGGCGTCGACGGGGCGCTGGGCGCCCGCCGTATTCGGGAGCAGCAGCACCGGGGTCCCTTTCAAAGCGCGACCGCCCGCTCTCGCTTCCTGCGGCCGCTGCCCGTCCTGGTCACCACCGGCAGCGTGGTGTGGTGCCGCACCCGGACCACGGGCACCCGGCCCAGCAGCCCGACGCCACCGCCCGGCGCCCAACCCCGCAGACAACCGAAGACACCGCGAAGCACGCGAGGAGAGGACCTGATCGCCGGATGATCGCCGAGGAGCCCGAGCCGGATCTGTATAGCGAGGACCGTAGAGGACTGCGCGGTTACGCCTGGAGAGCAGGTTGTCTGCTGATCGCCGAAGGCCGCGTATGCGGACCGGGGAAAGCCCGACGGTGCTTCTCCGGCCAGGACCTGTCGATAGTGCACCGCTGACTCGACGGAGCGCGCCTGCGCCGATGACCTGCGGTGTGTGGCGCCCAGATCTCACTGGCCGGGCCCCGCAGGGCCAGGAGGACCTGGCACATCGGCATGCATCAGCCTACGTCTGCCGTCAGTACTGGTGCTGGGAGGCTGTGTGTGAACGGTCGTGGAGCAGAACCGCCTGCGGGGGCGGACAAGAGCGTTGAGACGGTCCCGCGCGGCGTGCGATCGGAGCGCGGGACCGCCAAGCCCTGCTGTCCTGTCTGAGCCGGGCACTGGAACCGTACGAAAGAGCAGTGCGGTTCGCACGCTCATCGGTACAGGAGAGTGACCGTCGCCCGCCGGTGCGGCCTGCTCGTCTGCCTCCCGGCGCACGTGCGGATGCCTCCCAGCGTGCGAGCTGCGAAAGCCGCGGGGACCGGCCGTGGGTGGGCGCCCGTCGGGCGCGGGCCGATTGTGCACACCGGGCAGTCAACCGGCAGCCGACCGCTCGAACGCCTGACGCGCGTCCTCCAGAACCGTCCGCCAGGAGACCACGTCCGGTCGGCGGCGCAGCAAAGACCGGCGCTCTCGCTCGGTCATGCCACCCCACACGCCGAACTCGATGCGCTCATCGAGTGCTTCGGCCAGGCACTCGGTGCGCACCGCGCACCCAGCACACACCGTCTTCACCCGGTGCTGCTCAGCGCCCTGGGCGAAGAGTTCCTCGGGGTCGGTGCTCCGGCAAGCCGCAAGCTCAACCCATTGCACGCTGGTCATGGCTCCCCCTCAAATTCCCGCTACGACCCTACGCCGCCCACCAGAAACAACGCTCATAGGCTCCGGTCCGCTCAACACAGGTGGGGAGCAAACGCCTGGGCGGGCCCGGGGGGTGAGCCCGCTGCTGGTGTGTTCTCGCACGGGTGTGCTCTGCCAGGGACTCAGCCGTGTGTGGCTGGGATGGGTAGCATCCGGCGCAACACACCAGGGAACAAGGAGCGTGAACTGCCGTGGCCGACGAGCCCGCCAGTATCTCTATCCAGGACAGGTACGCGTCGCAGTTTGCCGCCGACCTCGAGAAGAACCTCGCCGAACAGGAAGAGCTGCAGGCGCATTTGGAGCGGCTCAGGGCGGAGGAGGCGTGGCTGCGCAGCGTGCAGGTCTCCCTGCCGGCTGCGCAAGCCAGCTTTGCCGACACGGCGCAGACCTCCGCCGCGCCAAACGAGGCGCCCGTCCCGCAGCCGCGGCAGGAGGAAACCAGCGGCCCTGAGGCCCCGACGAAGAAGACGGCCAGGGCCAAGAAGGCTGCGGCGGCTAAGACAACCGCCAAGCCCCCGGCGAAGAAGACTGCGAAGAAGACTGCGAAGAAGGCGGCCGCCCAGAAGACGGCGGCGAAGAAGACCACGGCCAAGACCGGTGAGGCTCCCCTGGGCGCTCTCCTGTTGCGCGTCCTGGACAAGGCCTCCGGTGAACCGCGCACCGCGGCCGAAGCCACCGCCGCCTTGGAGCAGCAGTTCCCCGAGCGGGCCCGTGACGTCAACACCGTGCGCAACACCCTGGAGCGCCTCGTCGCCAAGAGCAGCATCGAGCGGGCGAGGCAGGGAAGGACCGTGTACTACACACTGCAACAACAGTCCGGGTCCGCCGAGCAGGAGGCAGACACCACCCCGTCGCCGGCAGGCCAGATGGCTGGTACCTCGGCGGTCGAGGAGAGCGAGAAGTCAGTGGCGCAGGCCTGACGCCGCGACAGTGGTCTGCGGTCTGTGTCTCGACGTCGGTGACGGTGGTGTCGTCGTAGACGGAGAATCAGGAACCGCTCGCAGGCTGGCAGCTGCCCGGCTTGTCCTGCACATCCTTGCCATCACGCGCCAGCACGGCCTGGGGGGTGGTGCAGCCGTCCGGCTGGGTAGTCCAGATGCCGAACTTGTCCCGAGCGTAGCCGTCCATCGAATGCGGGACGGTCACGGTGAGCCCGGCCAGCTCTGCGCGGGCGGTCGCCGTCGACAGAGGCGCGGCCGCTCCGCGAGGGCTCGGGCGGCACAGACGCCGATACGTCGTCCTCGAGGTGGTGGCCCCCAGTTCTCTGAACACGGCCCCTCTGTCTGGGAGGAGGGCTGCTTGTTTACTCCATCCTGGGGTGCGGTGCACTGGTGGAGATCGCAGTCCCATGCTTCCACCTCTCTTTCACGTGGCTGTCCACCCCTGCTCCGATCCGCCTGCCCCCCGCACCTACCGTGCTTCCGCAGGCTGGCGCCGTCCGGCCGCAGGTCAGGCAGCCGGGTGCCCCGGTGGCCGAGCCACCCAGGCTCAGGGCCCGTACTGGGGCGAGGAGGGACAGCGATGACGGACATGGAACCTGCGCAACGGTCTGCCACGGCCGAGAAGCCAACCTGGAGGGGCTACGGCCGCTGCATGCCGTCGGCATCCTCCTCCCGCTCGTTGTCTACTACGCGGCCCGCGCCCTGGGCGTCGAACAGGTCCCGGCGGCTGCTGCTGAGCGGTGCACCACCTGCCCTGCACCTACTACTCGGCGCGTTGGGGCAGCGCCGGATAGACGGCATAGACCTGTTCTGCGCGGTCCTCCTGGCGCGGCGGCCCCGCAGGTGTCTCTGATGAAGCCGTGCGCCACTACGTCGGCACGTACATGAACGAGATCAGTCCCAGTCGGACGGCGGCTGCCTCACCCTGCCGCCCTTATGCGGCAATTGCACGTACTCCTCAGCGCCGAAGGGAAGCGCGGAAACGCAAGCTGCCGAGCAGGCATTGACCAAGAGCGGCAAGACGTCGGTGGCCACCCGCATAGAGACCCACACTTGGTGGAGCCCGCTCTGCTCGATCGGCCGATCGCAAACACTGCACCCACGGATGACTGTGGTTCCCCAGCGCCGGGCATCAAGCTCTGTCAGGTCGAGATCAGCAACGGAGTCCTGCGAGGGCTGGAGCCGGGGGAAGGGAGGACGGAGCTTGAAGTTTCCGAACAGCGCGCGGGTGCTCACCGTGCTCCGGGCCAGCTGGGAGCATCGGGTGATCTCGTAGGGGAACCAGTGCAGCCGGTATGAGGTGTAGGGGGTGAACTCCTCCAGGCTGCTCATTCCACCGATCTCGGGCGGTATTCGGACCAAGTTGCTGCCATAAAGCACGAAGCGCTTGACCGCCGTCAGCTTGGCGATACTCGGCGGCAGAGTGATCACCTGCCGCCGTTCCCCGGCGCTGAGTTCAACCAGAGGACGAAACTCCTCCCGCCCGTCGTCCGCAGCCTCGTCGATCAACTCCAGCAGACGCTGCCACCCAGCGGCCGAAGTGTCCTGGTGCTCGGCGTGGAAACCGACACGGGCTCGCGGATGCGGCTTGACCTGGTCGAAGCACACGCACACATCCCGGTAGGAACCGCGGCCCCCCAGCGCCGGGTCCGATGCGTCACCCCACTGGTTCACAAAGAGTCTCGGCTCTCCCCCATCCACCATGAGCCCAAGATACGGATCTTCATCTGACCGTTCCAGTGCCTAATGGCCCGTCAAACCCGCTCCCAACGCCGCCTCCAACGGTGCGCCGGCGACTCGGGTTGGTCGTACCAGCCCGAAGGTCTGCCCTCACTGCCAGAGGTCAGCTCTGTGGCGCCCGCTGGGATCCATTGTCAGGAAGTCTTCATGCAAGCCCGACAGGGCTCGCCCGGTCGGGGAGCCATCTTCGCCTGACTCCATGACCACCCAGCCAGCCTCCACACCCGACACGTTTACGTCGCCGCCGGCATCCAACTCGTCGAGCGTCGCGAACACCGCCTCATAGGCAACGGCTCGGGCCAAGCGAGCAAGGTCCTCCCTGTCCGCCCCCGCGTCAAGAAGCCTCTGGGCGGCGGGTAGTTGATCGAGCGAGCCCGAGTCGGACCAGCCATCGATCGCGCCGCGCCACAGGCTCCGCAGCAGCACGAATCGCGCGAGGTGCGGAAGGTCTTCCATGACCTCCGACTTGATCAGATCGACAGGATCGGCCACGCCGAGGACGCTGAACTGGGCACGCAGCAACTCTGCGGCCGCCTTCTGCGGCAGGTCCAAGCTGTTCAGCCATTCCTGCCATGCTGGTTGAGGATCACTCACCGCCACAGCATGCCCTACTGTCCGGACCACGGCCCTTCGGTGCGTCTCTCTGCTGTTACGTGGTTTGGCTGTGTCACTCTCCGGGGATGTCGTTTCGACGTGGGTTCGGGAGTCACTGACATCGGCTTCTCGTGATCAATGTTGGCGAGATTTGATGTCACTTGGTCGCTGCAGCAGCCCGTCAGAGCCTGTTCGCGATCCCGGATTTTCTGAGTAGTCGGCGGCCGTGGCTTGGTGAGGTGACCGAGGACGCCGGACGTCGGTGCTCGGCCTTCTGTAGCACTTCGGGACAGCAGCAGATCACGACGCGGACGTTTGGCATCGTGGTCACCATGACATTCAGTGCTGTTCTGTTCGACGTCGATGGCGTTCTACTCGACTCCGCTGCCGCGCATCACCGCATATGGAACGCCTGGGCGACGCTGCGCGGTTTGGACGCCGAGGACGTGTGGCAGCACACATTCGGCCGACGCCCGGAAGACACCGTGCGACAAGTCGCCCCCGACCTGGATCCCGCCGCTGAGCGGCAGGTACTCAACGGCCTGATGCGCAAGGAGGGAGACGCCTTCCCACCAATGGAGGGCGCTGCCCATCTCCTGAACGCTCTCCAACCCGGTGCCTGGGCGCTCGTGACCTCAGGAAGCCGGCAGCCTGTTCACGAGCGATTCGGTCGCGGCGGGCTGCCTCTTCCTGAGGTCCAGGTCTATGGCGAGGACGTCATCAACGCCAAGCCTCACCCAGACGCATACCTGCTGGCGGCGACCCGCCTGCGGTCAGAGCCCCAACGCTGCATCGTCGTCGAGGACGCGCCGGCGGGAGTCACCGCGGGAAAGGCGGCTGGCTGCACCGTTATCGCGATCACCAGCACTCATAGCGCCCCGCAACTGGCCGACGCGGACGTCTGTGTGTCTTCTTTGACCGAGGCCAAGAGTCACCTGGCGTCGCTGCTTGCTGCTGATCAGCTCATGATGTGAGGTGTTCCGGGCTTGCAGTTCCAGGTACTCAGGTCTGCCGCGGCGTACAGATCGACCTTCGACTGCGACGTCCCCATGAGACCCCCAGCGGCAGAAGCACACCCCACCGTCCCACCGCAAGCCCCTCGGTGACGTCAAAACAAACCGACATCGCAACTCGGCCAGAAAGGTGACTCCCACCATCACCTCGAAACGGAGCCCCCACTGAGATACAAAGCCAGTGCTTCACGGAACTGCGGCCGGAGCCTTGAAAACGGCTGGGGCCGCTCTTCGCCTCGCTTGGTTGGTCCTTGAAGCGAGTGGGGAGGATGGGGACCGAAGAGCAGGCCTTGATCACCTGCGGATAGGCTCAGGCCATGACCAGTGACTGGCGGATGGACCGGATCGGGGCTGCTCTGCGGGGCGAGAATCCGACTGTGCTGCGGCAACTTGATTCTGGCTTCGCGGTGATCGGCGACGTTCAGTTCCTGCCCGGGTACTCAGTTCTCCTCGCGGACGAGCCGGGCGTTCAACAGCTATCTGACCTGCCCAAGGCGAAGCGGCTGTCGTTTCTGTCCGATATGGACCAACTCGGAGAAGCGGTTGAGCGGGCCTGCCGACGGCTGGACCCCGAGTTCCGCCGGGTCAACCTGGAGATCCTCGGCAACACGGACCCGCTCTTGCATGCACATGTCTGGCCGCGGTTCGAGTGGGAGCCGGCCGAGCTGGTGGGCAAGCCGGTGTGGCTGTATCCGCGTGAGCGGTGGAGTGACGAGCGGTTCAGGCTCGGCCCGCAGCACGATGCGCTGCGGGATGCGATCGGCAGCGAACTGGACCGGTTGCGTTCGAGGGACTGACGGTGTGGGCCCGCCGACCGCAGGTCGGCGGGCCCATTGATCAGTGACCTTCGATGGACGTCACGGAGTCCTTTACAGCGGAACGATGTCGGGTACGTCCCTGCCGTCGTAGGACCTCAGATAGTCCTCGGCGCGTGGGGACAGAACGGCAGGCGGCTTCCGGGGAAGTACTACGAGAAGCTACTCAAGCGGTATCTGGAGAGAGACACGAAGACCGTGAGACCCCTAACTTCGTTCTGGCACCCACCTATACCTGGCACCAGTAGACCAGCCCGCGAGCGCCAACCTCTCAGAGCTGCGCTCGCCTTGCTCAGGTCCTCGTTCGTCGGCAAGATGTCGATCCTTTTCGCGGCCGTCGGCATCTGCGTCTGGGTTCTCGGGGGTGTCGTCTGGGTCTTTCAGGGACACATCGGTGCGGTAAACATGCTGATGAAGGTCCTCTGTCCGCTGTTGGAGGTCGGGGCGATATTCTTCGCCTATCTCCATCGCCGACGGGATACACCACGAACCTGACCACGTCGTTCGCGCCGGTGCACTCAGCGCCGATTTCGCGGCCCATCCGGACATCCGGGTCCTCAACTACGGCGCGGCACTGGACCCGCACGACTACTGGGATCGGACGCTGGTGGTCCACTGACTGGCGAAACGGCGGGCGGTCAGCGGCCTGCGCTTCGGCTACGCCATGGGCTCCTCAGAATTCGTCGAATTCATCGAGAACCAGCGCTTCGGCGGGTGTCCGCCCCTCGTCGCCGTGTCGGGCATCACCCGCGACCTGGCCTACTCCGCGCACTGCGGCGAGAACAGCTCGGGGGAGGCGGCGTCTCGGAAGCCCTCTGGCAACGCTTCAAGGGCCTCAACGACGCCTCCCGCGAGCTGCCGGCCGTGAGCGACACCTCCGAGGTCGAGGAGTACCGGCTGGAACTGCGGGACATCTACCAGACCATCGCCGACAACAGGCAGCTCGCACAGGAGGCGCTCCCGCCGTGGCAGCTCGCCGCGACACCGCTCCATGCAGGCTTCAACTACCTCGCCTGCATACCCGGCCCGGACGCCGATCCCCTCGCCTTCGGCCAGCGCCTCTACGACGAGAGCCGCGTCTCCTGCTTTCCCCTGGCCTGCTTCACCGCCGACACCGAGCTGGCCGCGGGCAAGAGCCCCGCAGGTGCCCACTGGCTGCGGATCACCTGTGCCAGCGACCGGCCCGTCTTCGAGGCCCAGATCGAAGCACTGCGCACGTTCCTGGTGGACCACGCCTGAGGCGTGCGCAAACCATTCCTGGGGCGTGCGGCGGGCCACTGATGAAGCGTTGCGGGGGGGGGCCGGACAGTGCTCGACAGAAGAACAAGGAACGGACGGACGTAGCCATGGCAACAGAGGACGCCACGTCGGTGGCGGAGCCGGCGCCGGACTCGACGCCCGAACCGCGTTGGCGCGGCTGCTGACGAACCGCGACTTCATGATCGTCTGGGGCGGGTTCACCGTCTCGTCGGTGGGCACGGCGCTCTCCAACCTGGCCGTGCCGATCCTCGCGCTCGGCCTCTCCGGCTCACCCAGCATGGCCGGCCTTGTGGGAGCCGCCCGGCTCGCGCCCTACCTGCTGCTGAACCTCCTGGCCGGCGTGTTCATCGACCGCTGGGACCGCCGCCGCGTCATGATCGTCGCGGACCTGGGCCGCTTCGCCGCGCTGGCGACGATCCCGATCGCCTACACCTTTGACAGCCTGACGATCGTGCACCTGGCAGCGGTCGCCTTCCTGGAGGGCGTCGGGCACGTCTTCTCGGCCGTCTCCCACCTGTCCGCTCTGTCGCAGCTGGTCCCCCAGGAGCAGCTGGCCTCCGCCAACGCCCTCAACGAGGTGGCCGACTCCGCAGCAGGCGTCGGCGGATCCGCCCTCTCCGGCGCTCTGATCGGCCTGGCCAGGAACTCCACGCTCGGCGCCGTCTACAGCTACGCCGTCGACGCCGTCACCTACCTGCTCTCGGGGGCCTCGCTGCTGTTCGTACGGAAGTCGTTCCAGGAGGAGCGGCCGGCCGACGAACAGCGCTCCGTGATGGCCGACCTTAAGGAAGGGATGTCGTTCCTCTGGCGGCAGCGGCTGCTGCGCCTGCTCATGGTGATGGTCACCTTGATCAACTTCCTTCAGGCGCCGCTCAATCTGGCCACCATCGTTCTCGCCACCAAGGACCTCGACTTCAACGCCGGGCTGATCGGCCTCATCCTCGCCGCGGTCGGCCTCGGCACGGTGGTCAGCGCATTCGCCGCGTCATGGCTGCGCGAGCGCATCAGCCTGCGCACCATGGCACTCGGCTCCGTCGCCCTGTGGGCCGTCGCGGCAGCCATGATGGCCGCCGCACCGTCGATCGTCCCCCTCGCCGCCGGCGTCCTGATCACGAATCTGCTGTGGCCGATCTTCGCGGTGTCCCTGGTGACCTACCGACTGACGGCCACACCGGACCACCTCCAAGGCCGCGTCAACAGCGCCTTCCGCACCCTCTCGTTCGGCGTGGAACCCCTGGGACTAGCCATCGGTGGTGCCCTGATCGCCTCCCAGGGCCCACGCTTCCTGTTCTGGGGAGCAGCGGTGGGCCTGTTCGCGATCTTCCTGGGCAGCGTCGCGACGTGGCGGGGGACGCTGACGCCGGAAACGGCTGCGGCCGCCTCGACCGAAGAGGCCTGAGAGGGCATCGGCAGTAGGCAAAGATGATCCGCGCGTCAGCTGAGACCGAGCCGGGTGAGCGCGGTGGTCCAGTCGGAGACGATGGCCTGCTGCGCGGCGGCCAAGGTCACCTTGCCAGAACACACCGCAGTGTGCAGCTTCGTCTCCACCGGATCCTTCTTGTTGTTGACCCCAGAGCCCGGCTTGTGGCCCGGGTCGGCCGGCTCCACCCAGAGGTTGCGGGCGTCGTTCGGGTCACCGCCAAGCTGAAGAGAGATGAGGTGGTCGTACGTGCCGGCACCCTGTGGCGCGCAGCGCCACAGGCCGTCCATCAGTGTTCGCCGCACAGAACGGGGCACAGCGGCCTACGATCTCCAGAAGCCGACGATCATGGACCGGGGGAAGAGCTCATGGACCACGCGAACGAGATGACAGCCGCCGACTCGGCCGGTGAATCGGCGACCATGTCATCCGACACTGGAGAAAACCAAGACGGCTCTGCGGACCCGCACGCCGCATTGCGCGTGCGCGCGCGACGGATCTCCTGGTGGTCAACCATCTGGTACGTCCTGGCCGCGGCGATGTGGGCACTGCTGTACTTCCTGCTGGCCGCGGACTACGGCCCCGAGGTCACGACCGACCGGGGCAGCGAATCCCTGTGCCAAGCTCCGCTCCTCAACCCCTGGCCGGACAACCACATCTGCCAGACAGACCACCTGCACCAGTGGCCAACCCTGCTGGGCATCCTCGCGCTGGCGGTCATACCGTCAGTAGCCGCGGCGGCAACAACCGTGTACGCGAAGCTTCTCTACCACCTCGCCCACCGGACCCTCCGAACCCCAGCTTGATCATCTCCTCAGCCTCGATACACTCGCGCAGGTACCGGATTTGATCATGCACAGTGTCATCTCTCATGCGTCGCATCATCGCGCCCGCTGACGAGAGCCTGCCCGCCCAACCGCAACACACCACGCCCAGGGCCGGCCGTTGGCCCGGCTGAAGCACGCCCTCTCCGGGGGCTCGACAGAGGCTGAGACCGGGCCCCTGACGGGACCCGGACGGCCAGGCGCGGCCCGGGGACCATAGGCCCCGCGGGACAGGAGCAGCCGGTCGGTCTCGTGGTCGACGACATGGCGGAGCCGGGTGCACCACCGATACCGAGCCGGAAGCCCCCGACGATGCCAGCGGGGCCTATCAGGTGCAGGGCGCCTTCGACGGGGTTCCCTTCGGCAGCAGCTTGCGCTCGGCTTTGGTGTAGTCACGTCCTACGGCGTCGCACAGGGTGCGGAATTGGATGTCGGGGCGAAGGTCGAAGGTCTGGCGCAAGCGGCCGGTGTCGATGGTCAGGCGGTGACCGTGTACGAAGCCTGTGATCCAGTCTCCGCCCTCGATTGGCACAGTGTTGGAGTCGCCGCTAGTCAGGTCGTAGATCTGGACCTGCTTCTTGGCCTCCAGACATGTGACGACTCTGTCGCCGGGGCCGATCCCGACCAGGGTGTCGTTGGTGCCGCGGGGCACGCTGCTGACCAGCTGCTTCCTTCGGTCGACGTCCCAGACGTGGACCTGCCCGTCAGTGTTCTGCACAGCGAGATGCGAGCCGTCCGTGTCGAAGGCAAGCGCACTGGTGTAGGAGTCGGTGCTGGACGGAACGCTGATGGCTGGCCCTGGCAGGGTTGCGATGTGTCGGGGTGTACGAACGTCCCATAGCAGGATCTCGCCGCGCTGGTTTCCCGTCATCGTGACTGCGGCAACCTGTCCGGGGTGCCCTGGTCGGGCGATCAGCTGGACGTGTGCAAAGAGGTCGCTGTTCAGGCCGGTGCCGGCCCAGTTCGGTGCGGGGTGGACAAGGAAGGGCTGGGTGCGGATGCCCGAGTCGGCGGCGTCGACGCGGGCGAGCCTACCCTTCACCGTCAACAGAACGATCTCGCTGCCCTGCAATGCGGCGACACTGTCCACTTCGCCGCCCCGCCACTCAGTGAGCATTTTCAGCGTTGCCTCTCCAGGGTGAGGACGGCCTTGGTGATGACGGTCATGCCGTTGGGGCTGATGCGTGACCTGCGGAAGATCTGCCAGGACTTCAGCCGTGCCATGCCGTATTCGACCGGTGCCCTCGCCACAGCCAGGGCTCGGTTGACAGTGCGCTGGGTGAGGGTGAGTTCACCGCCCGGTGGCCGTTTGAGTCCGGTGGTGACCCAGTGACCGGCGCCCTGGTAGGCGCGGTCGGCGAGGATCGGGACGCCCTGACGCTCGCAGATCCGGATGATGCGATGGGTGCGGGCTGCGGTCAGGTCATGGATGCGGCCCGGCAGCGCGGGCGAGATCCACAGGACCTCACCGGTGGGGTCGGTGACGACCTGGAGGTTCACTCCGTGCCGGCGGTGCTTGGCCGAGTAGTCGGCTCGGCTGTCGCCGACGCGGTCGCACTCGGCCAGGGTCCCGTCCAGTGCTCGCGCAGAGTCTTGAGCAGGCCAGGGGCCCGTTCGGCGAGCAGGCCGGTCACGGCGGTGACATACGCGTGGGCGGTGCCGACGGATATCCCGAAGCCGGATGCGATCCGGGTGAGGGTGTCGTGTCGGCGTAGGTACACAGAGCGACGAGCGCCCGCTGGTGCGGTGGGAGTTTGCACCGTCGGTCACCCTCACGGGTGACGATGAGCATCGTGACCCACTCGACGAGGGCATGCGGAAGGTCGAGTGGGGCAGGATAGGGAACCAACGAGGCTCCTGTGCCGGTGGGTTGAGACTTCGAACACCTCCCCCAACGGCACGGGGGCCTCGTACGTTGCGGCCCTCACCTCAACCTCACCGGCGTCACCCCGATCAGTGGCCACGCTGAAAACGCTCACTGGGTCACCACCGGACTCAAACGGACACCGGGCGGTGAACTCACCCTCACCCAGCGCACCGTCAACCGAGCCCTGGCTGTGGCGAGGGCACCGGTCGAACACGGCATGGCACGGCTGAAGTCCTGGCAGAACTTCCGCAGGTCACGCATCAGCCCCAACGGCATGACCGTCATCACCAAGGCCGTCCTCACCCTGGAGAGGCAACGCTGAAAATGCTCACTGAGACCGTGCCTGTACTACGTTCCCCCTGCCCGAACCGGGACACTAACCCTGCTTCGCGACGTCTTCCGCGAACCGGACGATCTTCAATCTTGCAACGGGCCCTGGGGGCACACTACTTCGGCGGACACATGATCGGTCCTCTTGCCGGAACTAAGATCCTCTCCCACTGCGGACACCGAACTCTCGCATTCAAGTGTGGGCCTTACTGTTGCAGTAAAACTGACCAATCCGTTCTGTTTCACGTCCGCCGTCCCCTGCGTCAAGGTCCTTCCCCCTGCCCTGAACACAAAATGAGCCTTTCCGCCCGGCGTGAAGTCCTCACCATCAACTATGAGTGAAGTGACAGGATGAAGGTGGGGGATTTCGCCGGGGATATCGTTGACGGCATGGACGCCTCTGATCCGAGGGGTGGGTTGGGTCATGTTGCGATCCTCTGCGTCGGCTCACGTCTCCATGACCTGAGTGATGGAACCTTCGTTTCCAATGTGTGGCAAGTCCGGTATCACTGCAACCTGGGTGTAGGCACCTTCTGGTTCCGCTGACCGGAGGCCCAATGGCAGAGCCTCAGGACTCGGACACCGGGGAACTCGCCACTCGCCGACTGCGTGATTCGGCGGAACGTCACGGCTGAACCCGGGAGCACGGCACCCACTCGTGTGCTGAAGGCGCCGCGGACGGATCGCAACCAGTTGCGGCCGTCCGCGGCCGATGCACAATAAGAGGCGATCTCTCAGCGGAGGGCGTGGGCGCGCTGACGCCAAGCAGTGGGCCGAGTCCGGAATTGTCAGAGTGACAGCCCGGCGCTTTAGACCGTGTCCTACGTGGTGAGGCGGATGTATCGCTTGTAGCAGCAGAGTGCGGCTGCGAGCCCCAGAAGGCCCAGGTAGTTGCGAGGGTTTCGTTCGTAGCGGGGGCTGAGTCGGCGGTAGCCGGACAGCCACGACATGGTGCGTTCGATCACCCAACGGTGACGCCCCAGACGCTCGCTGGATTCGATCCCCTTGCGGGCGATGCGCACGCCGATTCGCTTGCCGCGGACCCATTTACGCAGGTCGGGCTGGTCATACGCCTTGTCGGCGTGGAGCTTGCGGGGCTTGTAATGTCGGCCCCGATCGGGGTCGTGTCTCGATTGGAGCCCGGCGATCATGGGCTTGAGCCCCTGACTGTCGTGGGTGTTGCCACTTGAGATACCGACCACGAGAGGCAGTCCCGACCGGTCGGACAGGACATGCATCTTGGAACCTGGCTTACCCCGGTCCACGGGGCTCGGACCTGCGAGTTCGCCCCTTTTTTCGCCCTTACATGGGCGGTATCGAGGACCACGCGGGAGAGGTCGAGTAGGTCTTTGGCTGCGAGTTTGTCGAGCACTGCCTGGTGCAGCCGGCCCCACACCCCAGCACGAGACCAGATCAGGAACCGGCGGTGAGCAGTCGACTTCGAGATACCGAAGCACGGCGGCAGCGCACGCCAGGCACAACCGCTGACCAGTACGTAGATGACGGCCGCGAAGAGCGTCTCATCAGGAGTGTTCACCGTTCCGCCGCCCTGCGGCCGCGCTCGCTGCTCCGGGATCAGCGGCTTGGCGATCTCCCACAAGCCGTCCGGCACGATCCAGCTCCACGTTCCCCGCCCCATACCGGGTCAACGTCCGCCTCACCACGTAGGACACGGTCTAAAGCGCGTCGGCCTCAGCTGCGGCGGCGCCTTCACCTCGCGTCCCCAACAGCAGGGCCAGGTCGAACAGTAGCTTCCCGGTGCCCTCAGCGCTCCTTCCGTTCGAGTAGTCGCCGTATATTTCAGCAGCACGGGAGGTCAACCCCATATCCCCAGCGGCGGCCGGGTTGGTGGCAAGCAGAAGACCGACCACGTCCTCGCAGCCGTCGCTATGGAGGACGCAACCCATTTCCGTGAGGGCCTGCTGGTAAGAGGCTTGGAGGTAAGAGGTTCCGGTGTTTATTGCCTCGTCGACCACGGTGCTGACGACACCCCCGAGCCAGCCAAAGCCGCCGCCACCAGAGTTGCCACTGCCGCCGTGCGCCGTGCCGCAGCTGCTGTTACACGGGTGCGATGGACGCGGCTTGCTCGGGTCTACGGCTTCGCCGGGGCGTCCGCTGCCCTTCGTACCGTCGGGCCTCGTGGGGCAGGCCGGCTCGCTGCCACCGCATTTGAGCCCCAGGCCACTGGGGTCGGACTGGGTGGTCGGGTTCTGGGCCCCGTAGCTGTAGCCGTTGGGGGTCTGATGCTTGTCGAGTTCCAGCAGGGGGTCGACGCTGATGAACTGGCCGATCGTGGGGTCGTATTCGCGGGCCCCCACATGGGTCAGGCCGGTCGTGTCGTCGGTCGGCTTGAGGCATTCGTGAGGGAGCGGCAGGCCTGGTTGGTAGCGGGCCGACTCCGTCGGCGCAAGCCCGCAAGTCTGCTGGCTGTTCTCCGGCTTGTAGATCTTCGAGTGGCTGTGTTCATGAGAACGGACAGCAGATGTTCACGACTATGGGAGGCGCCGCCGTATGGCACTGTTCGATTGCAGCAGTACTCATTCCGCTTCAGCCCTCCGCGACCGCCACGCAGCCCGTTGCCGCCCTCCGGACACCCGAACACGATTGCGGGAGCTGGGTGCGATCATGCATGCATGAACCCTCTCGGCGACGCGAACCTGCGCACCTGGACGCTGCGCATTACGGCCCTCCTAGCGGCCGACACTCAAGATCAACTTGCCTGGCTGGGCGAGCGTGAGCTGGAGACGAAGGACGTCGTTGAAGAGGCGGAGCTCATGTGCCGCGTGTCCGAAGGGCTCGCGGAGCGCGGAGCGTTCGAGCCTGAGGATCAGCGTCATCTTCGGGCCATCGGCCGTCGCCTCGGCGAGATCGATGCCACCCGCCGCGCCGGCCCCTGGGACAACGCTCTGGCCACAGATTCGGCGTGGGACGACATTCGTTCCCTCGCTCGCCAGTTCCTCCTCACGAGGCTGGGCGACTGGCATCAGCCACTGCCACGCCTCGTGCGCCCGCCCATGGGCGACCACTGAACCGTCCAGGCTGCCTGTGCGACTCTGACACAGTCGGCGCCGCACACTAATTGGCGGGAACGTCGCGACTATGTTCGGACGGATGTCGGCAGGGCCGCCGCACACCGCCTGCCAAGCCTCGGTGGCTGCCTCTCGGGTCGAAACTCAAGCCGCGTTTGAATCCTCGGTGTGCTCTGACGTCTCCCGTAGCCGTGAACATCTGCTGTC
Source organism: Streptomyces sp. NPDC085866 (assembly GCF_044541035.1). Lineage (NCBI taxonomy): Bacteria > Bacillati > Actinomycetota > Actinomycetes > Kitasatosporales > Streptomycetaceae > Streptomyces > Streptomyces sp. NPDC085866. The sequence continues at coordinate 78,954 of NZ_JBITSQ010000017.1, read as the reverse complement.
CGTTCTCATGAACAAAGCCAGGACGGAATGTTCACGTGTTTCGACAGCATCGGGCCGTCCTTGCAGCCCGGGGCCGTCCAGCGCCTCGTTGATGGCTTGCCGCAGGACCACATCGAATCCGGGTGGGGTGGGGGCGACCGCGGCCTCGCCGTAGTCGGTCCTGCCTGTGATGCCGACTGTCAGCCGCTTCGGGGCGCATCGGGGAGGCGGTCCGGTCGCCCGTCACTGACCTGTCAAAGCCATCAGTCTCGTGCGACCGGTTCAGGAAGGCGCGCCTGCCAGGACTTCCACCTTGCCAGTGTCGAGCGAGTAGTAGGCGCCGACCACGGCCAGGGCGCCCTTTGCCACGAGGGGGGCGAGGTCCTGGTTGGAACGCAGATCGGCGGCGGTCAACTTGACCTGGGCACGGGCCATGGTCTCGACCCGGTCGGTGCCGCCTTCCTGGGCTGCCTGATCGTATGCCGGCTGCAGAGCCTTGACGATCGCCTGCAGACTGCCGGGCAGCGGTTTGCCGTCACGAAGGGACTTGTACGCCGCCTTGACGGCGCCGCAGCGCTGATGCCCGAGGACCACGACGAGCGGGGTACCACTGGTCATGGGCCCGTACTCGACAGAACCGATGACCACCGGGCCGACCGTCACTCCGCCCGTGCGCATCACGTAAAGATCACCCAGCCCGGTGTCGAAGAGGAGTTCAGGCGGTACTCGGGAGTCGATGCACGAGAGGATCGCCCCAAACGGCTCTTGCTCCTGGGCCACGAGCTGACGCCGGTTCGGGTCCCGGTCGGGGTGTTGAAGGTCTCCGCTCACCCAGCGCTCGTTGCCTTCCATCAGTCTCGCGAATGCCGCGGAAGGTGTGGCTGGGCGCGGGCTCGGCGAAGCGCTGGCCGCCGCCGGGGATGCCCTCGGCGATGAGCACCCTGAGAGCGCGGCGGTGGCGCCCGCAAGTCCGCCGGCGAGCAGCGCTCTACGATCCAGACGTTCTGCTCTGTCCATCGGTCGTTCCCCTCGGTGCCGCGCAGACACGTCCCTGCGTCTTGACTAGGGCAATTGTTCAGCGTGGTGTGGGTGGCATGGAGCAGGCGCAAGCGGGCGGGCGTTACGTTGCCACAGACAGCCCACAGACCGGCTGGGGCGGCAGCGTGAAACCTCTGATCCGGGATCCCGCCCTGCCCGACTGGAGTGACGACGGCCAGGTGCTGCCTATTCTTGTGAACATCAACCTCCACCCGATCCGAGTGCCTCCCGAGACGATGAACAAGCGCTGCCGAAACTCGCGAACAAAGCCACGAGGTCGACGGCGGTGTCCCGGCCACGGGCATGGATGCGCAGCCGGTAGTCGCCTGGGCCGTTGAAGGACAGCACGGGCAACTCTTCGTCGAGGTCAGCCATCAGACCTCGCACCCTGCGTTCTGCCGACACTGAGTGCAGTGACACTTCGACGATCTCTTCCCACCCGGTGTCCCCTGACTGCGGGGCTTCGGTGTGAAAGGTGACGGTGACATCGACATCGCCGGTGTGGATCCCGGTGAGGACCACCGCGGTGCCGTCTTCGACCTGGACGAGACCGTTGAGCCCGCTGGACACGTCAGGCCGGCAGGAACTGCAGGACGCGCTACCGGCGACCCGTACGGCTCCTTCCCCGCGCGGTCGCGGCCGGTCTCCACACACCTGTGCTGGAGTTGGTCGCGGCCGGGGATGACGTACCTGATCACTTGTCGTCGACGGCGTCCCTGTCGCACAGTGGGCGAAGGCCCTGCGAGTGCGAGGCCAGGTGCCAGGGCGTTAGGGCAGTTTCCCGTGTGCACTCCGGGAAGTTGAAACCCAAGCACACGGACGGCGGCGTACGACCACCGTACGGATCTCAACGCGTTGATCGGTATGGGGAGCCGGCGTGGCCGAGTTGATCCGCCAGCAGGATGCGGACGTGGAAGTGGACTTCTGCGGTTTCGCTCTGCAAGACGTCGATGACACGCTAGTGCCCCTCGAGTTCCCGGAGGGGCGTGAACCCGGGGGCGCGTTCCTGACCGCCCACGAAGCGCGTCTGGACATCGAGAGCGCCGGGCACACCCACACCGCCACTTTGGCCGCTGAGGTGTGGGACACGGAGCCACCGGTCGCTGACGATCGCGGGGACTGGGAGGAGCGGGGAGAAGCCGTTCTGCACTGCCCGTCGGGGGAGCTGGCCCTGTGGGGTGTCACAAGCGGGCCCCGTGAGACCTACCTGCAGCTGCCGGAGAAGGATGTCACGTGGCAGGTCCGGGTGTACTGCGAGGGCCGCCAGGAAGTGCAGCGCCTGGCACAGGAGGGCGTTCCTGAGGGCATCGAGCACTACCTGGTGCAGTTCTGGTCGGCCAGCAAATGACGTTGGGCCAGGTCCCCTTCCTGGAGGTCCTGGCCCAACGAAGACCGGCTATGAGGTGATCTTGATGAGGAAGCCGTCGTCCATGCCGTCTATGATGCGGTTCTTCTTGTAGACCTGGGCGAGCACGCCTACTACGCACTCGGTCTGCTGTTCGGCAGCGGTACCTTCCGCGCACGCCGCATGTGGCCCGGCCCCTGGCACCGTCCCCGTGCCGGCGCTGTCGTCACCAACCGGATCGGCCCCGCCCGCGCGGACACCGTAGAAGCACAACTGGCCACCGGCCACCCCGGCGACCGGCTCGTGGACCTCCGCCGAGCAGCCGACGCACCACTGGCCGTACGTACGACGGGCTGGCCTACGTCGCGGTCTCGACCAGCTCCCGTCCCTTCCCCGCCCCATAACCGGCCACGATTTGTTAAAGGGCTCCGAACCGATGGATCGAGGCCGCCGACAACGCGCGAAACGATCTACGAGGAGCAGAAGCCGTACTTCAGGCCCACTCGTGAACGCTGCCGATCTCTTGCGGACGCGACCGCGAGCGTTCTACCTGCACAGACGGCCCCGTTCACCCGTTTGCCCCGGATACCGTGTGGGAGGCCGTCTACATCATCGAGGGACTGCTCAAGAACGCCTCCGAGGTCAAGCCCACCACCGTGCACGCGTCGGACGCTGAGCCGGCACAACCTAACCCCGAGCGATACCGGCAGATGCGCGACGAACACGGCGCGCGTGAGCACCGCTTGGTGCAGTTCAGCGCCAAGCGGGCCGGCTGGTCCCGGTCAGGCTGCCGGGGCAGTCAGGACCGCCTTGGCCGCCAGTCGGAGATTCCTGATCATCGGATTCGGGTCGCCCTTGCGGCTGGCCAGGACGACCTGGCTGGGGGGAGCGCCCTCGATCGGGACGGTGACGAGGTTGGGGCGCAGAGAGCTACGCCGATCGCCGACCGGTAGCACGGCGATCGCCCCGCCACTCGCGACGAGTTCGAGCTTGTCCTCGTAGCTCTCGATCGGCGGCACGTCGGCCCCGAGGATCCGGTAGGAAGTCCAGTCCGCGGTCTCGAATGGGCACGGCGCCGCCTCCTCGCCAGCCAGTTCTTCCGCGGTCACCGACGGGCGGTCGGCCAAGGGATGGCCGCGCGGGACCACGAGCATCCGGGGCTCCTCGTACAGAGGGGTGGTGAAGACGTCGTCGGCGGCGAGCGGCAGCGGGGCCCGCGCGATCAGGGCGTCGACGCGCTTGTCGGACAGCGCCCCGACGTCGCGGCAGCTCAGGTACCGGGTGGTGATCTCGGCGTCCGGGTAACGGCGGCGCAGTTCCCGTACGGCGGCAGTGATCACCAGGTCTTCAACGTAGCCGATGGCGATTCGTTCAATCTCGGCTTGTTCACGCACGGCCAGTTCGGCCTGGCGGGCGGCCTGCAGCAGGGCTTGGGCCCGGGGGAGGAACCTCTGGCCTGCCGGAGTGAGCCGGGTGCCCTGGGGTATGCGGTCCAGTAGTCGTGTGCCGAGATACTTTTCGAGCCGTTGGATTTGGCGGCTCAGCGCAGGCTGGGCCACGTGCAAGTCGGCGGCGGCCCGGCCGAAGTGCTGGTGCGCCGCCACCACGGTGAAGTAGCGCACCAGCCGCAGTTCCAGGTCCTGTCCGAGATCGTTCACCCTTGCAGCGTACGCGTCATGCCGTTTCGGAATGATCAGGCTGCCGAACCGGTCTTGGACGGCCATGCGGTCCTGGGCCTTGACTTAAGGAGCAACGTTTCCCCAAGAAAGCGACAGGCGCGATGAAGGCGATCCAGTTCCACGAAGCGGGCGGTCCGGAAGTTTTGCAGTATGACGAGGTGCCGGTGCCCGAGATCGGCCCGGGCGAAGTGCTCGTCCGGGTGCACGCGGCGGGCATCAACCCGCCGGACTGGTACCTGCGTGAGGGGATGAAGGTCATGCCGGCCGAGATGAGGCCGGCCCTGGAGATCCCCCTGATCCCCGGAACGGACATGTCGGGCGTGGTCCAGGCGGTCGCTCCGGACGTGCTGGGGTTCGCCGTCGGTGACGAGGTCTTCGGCATGCTGCGGTTCCCCGGATTCGACGGCCGGACTTACGCCGAGTACGTGGCCGCGCCGGCTTCGGACCTGGCTCACAAGCCGGCCGGTATCGACCACGTGCAGGCGGCTGGGGCGCCGATGGCCGTACTTACGGCCTGGCAGTACCTGGTTGATCTCGGCCACGACGTGCCGTCTGTTTTCACCGGTCACGTGCACCAGCCGGTGCCGATCACGCCAGGGATGACCGTGCTGGTCAACGGGGCCGCCGGTGGAGTGGGTCACTTCGCGGTGCAGCTGGCGAAATGGAAGGGGGCACACGTAATCGCGGTGGCCTCTGGGCGGCACGAGCAGTTCCTGCGCAAGCTCGGCGCCGATGAGTTCATCGACTACACCAGGACGCAGGCTGCGGACGTGGTCAGCGGTGTCGACTTGGTGATCGACACCGTCGGTGGCCCGGACAGTTCACGCTTCCTGACTGTGCTCAAGCGCGGCGGCACCATGCTTCCGGTGTTCTTCGCCCAGTACGACCCGGAAGAGACGGCGAGTCTGGGCATCACAGTCTCGAACATTCAGGTGCGTTCCAACGGCCCCCAGCTCGCCGAGATCGGGCGCCTGTTCGACGAGGGCAAGCTGCAGGTCGGGGTGGACAGCACCTACCCGCTGCCCGAGGCGGGCAGCGCACACACGCGGGCCGCGCAGGGCCACATCCAAGGCAAGATCGTGCTGACGGTCGTCTCGTGATCGCCGAACTCCAGCAGGCGGTGGCGCACTACGCCCACGCCTTGGACGAGCTGAATGTGCCCGAGCTGGAAGCGGTCCTGACCGAAGACACCACCTGGACCTTTACGATGCCCGGACAGGGAGTGATCGGCCCGGTCGCCGGACGCGCGGCGGTGCTCGACTTCATCCGTGACGGGCACACGGCGCAGACCGGAAGGGTGCGGCACCACCTGGGCAATGTCGTGGTCACGACGACGGACGCCGTCACCGCTGAGGTGCGGGCCTATCTGGTGCAGACGGGGAACACCGGCGAGAGCATCCAGGTGATCTCGACCGGGGTCTACAAGTTCTTCCTGCGCCGGTCCGACGGTGGGTGGCGGATCGCCGAGCTCACCCTGACGCTGGACAACGCCTTTTAGGGCGGGGCTAGGCAGTGTGTCCGGCGGATCATCGGGTGCCTGCCGGCGGCGCCCGGGTACCGATTGGGCCGACGACGAACGGTACGGCCCTCTGTAGGGGATGGTCAGCTAAGTCGACGCCTTGTTGAACGCCAGCAGGTTCGGCTGCCCACTGGCAGATCGAGCAGGCGGTCGGGGATTGCCAGAATGGTGATGGCCTCTCCGACGGTCGCAGGGGTCAGATCCGGTGTCTTGGCTGACAGCGCCTGTCGCGGCGAGAGCTGTACGCCTTGTCACCGCTGACGTGACCGGGCCGGGTGCGGGGCTGCCCGCCCTGCGGGCGAATACTGCAGCTCTCGCCCTTGCGACGCCGGTTGACACCCCAGAGCGTGTCGTCGCCGACCGAGTAGCAGCCATGGAAGTAGCGCACTCCGTGGGTGCGGTGGAAGGTGGCCGGGGGCCGGTCGGGCTTGCCCTGCCTGGCCCAGCAGGCCCCAGCGGTCGGGCGGATGCCGAGTGGGCCGAACTCGTCGAAGGCGAAGGTGCGGTCCGGGCGCTCGTGGAGGGCGTACTCGATCCGGTCCAGCTCGGCGTCCTTGTCCGCGTCAGTGGACTCCTTCCACGTCTTGGTCCGTTGAAAGGTGATCTGGTGTCGGATGAGCAGGCACCGTAGGGTCTCCCGGCCGATGCGTATGCACCGTCCCGGGGCTCTGCGCAGGTAGGAGGCGAGTTTCCGCACCGACCAGCGCGTGAACGGTAGGCCGAGCAGACTGGGGCGGGTGGTGGCCGTCTGGATGACGAAGTCCTCGTCGTCACGGTCGAGCAGGCGGGGACGGCCTCCCGCCCACCGAGGGTCCAGACAGGCCAGCCCTCTCTTGTTGAACTTGTGGACCACATCGCGGACGGTGTCCTCGTCGGCCTGCACGAGCGGGGCGATGACCGGGACGGTGCTTCCGCCGGCCGAAGCCAGCACGATCACCGCCCGCCGATAGCGGACCGTGTTCGTGCTGCCGCGGCGCAGGATCCGCTGCAGCTTCTGCCCCTCCGCGTCCGACAACCGCCGGACCCTGACCAGCTGTGCCATCCCACCTCCCGCCCCGAACAGATGTGTCGTCACATCCAATCGGCGCAGGGACGATCTGCACCACTACGGTGATCGTTTCCGGTCAGAGCACTAGGTCAACGTCGACTCCGCCACCAAGTCGGACAGTACATGCCACGATCGTGTCCCACCGGGAACCATCCATGCCACGCGCCGGCTCCGGCTGCCTCCAGCCGGCGCAGCTCGACAGTCAGCGGGCGATCGAGATCGCGAAGGGTGTGAATCCGATGGACCGGATGACGTGCGGGACGAAGAGGATCGCGGCCTCTGTGGCGCGGGCGGTCTGGATCCCGCCGAGGTCGGTGATCCAGTCCTTGTGCCAGCCGAGGTGGGTGAGCAGTTCGCGGACGGTCTGCTTGGCCTGCGGGTCCTCGCCGGAGAGGAACGCGGTCGGCGTCTGGGTGAGCGTGGCCGGCGAGGTCATCACCGGGAAGAGCATGGTGTTGAGGGTCTTGACGACGCGCGTTTCGGGGAGCGCTTCCTGGAGCTGTTCGGCGAGGCTCGAGCCGGGGTAGATCAGATCGGCGGGCAGTCCGTCCGGTCCGTCGGTAGTGGCGTTGGAGACGTCGACGAGGATCTTGTCCCGGAGTTCTTCGCGCAGAGCGGCGAGCCGGTCCAGCGAGCCGTCGCCCGGGGTGGCGTTGATGACGATCCGGGCTGTGCGGGCGGCGTCGGCGGCGGCGCCCGGCGTGCGGTCCGCCACGGTCACTTCGTGTCCTGCCCGGGTGAGGGCTGCGGCCAGGTTGCCGCCGACGCGGCCGTTTCCGAGAACTGCGATCGTGGTCATGATGATCTGATCCTTCCGTGCGTGCGGGTTGTCGTGCGCGGTCAGCGCGAGAGCGTGGATACGGCCTCGGCGTGGACGCCGGGCGCGGCAGCCAGGAAGCTCTGGCTCTGTGGGGTCCAGGGGCGGCCCTCGGCGTCGGAGATCCGTCCGCCGGCCTCGGTGACGAGCAGCGCTCCGGGCAGCAGGTCCGCGCGGGCGCCGGCGAACTGCCAGAAGGCGTCGATCCGGCCGGCGGCCACGTTCAGCAGGTGCAGGGTCGCGGGCACGGCGGCGCGGACGACGAGCGCGTCGAAGAGCATCGCGGTGATCGAGGAGCCGACGCGCCGCACGACCTTTTCGTCCTCGTCCGGCCGGGCCTGGCTGGTGGCCACGATGCTCAGGCCGAGGTCCGCGGTCTGGGAGACGTGCAGCGGCCGGCCGTCGAGGTGGGCGCCCGCGCCGGTGAGCGCGGTGTAGGTCTCGCCGGTCAACGGCAGGTGGACCGCGGTGAGCACCGGCTGGTTCTCACGCACGAGGGTGGCGGTCACCGCCCACTCCGGCAGGGCGTGCAGGTGGTTGACGTTGCCTTCGGCCGGATCCACGACCCACCATTCGCCGGGCGGCAGCGCCCCGCCGTCCAGTTCGTCCTCCACCCAGCCGGCGTCCGGGCGCAGGCGCGTGAGGCGGGGGCGCAGGATATCGAGGGCCGTGTCGTCGTTGGCGGCGAGCGCGCGCATCAGCTCTTCGCGGGTCTGGTAGCGGACCACCTCGCCGAAGCGCTCGCGCAGCGCCGAACCCGCCTCACGCACGGCGTTCGCAATCTGGGCGAGCACGTCGGCGTCGGAGGCGGCGACTGCGGTGGTCTGAAGCGTTTCGGACATGGTGGTATTCCCGTCTGAGGAGGGGTGCTGAGGCCGGTCGAGGGCCGAACTGCGCGCTACTTCTTGCGCTTTCGCCTCAACGGTATGCAGCCCTGCAATTAACTTCAAATGCATGTCAGGCACGCCTAGGATTACTCGCATGCAATTGGATTTGAATCTGCTCGCCGCGCTCGACGCGCTGCTGGAGGAGGGCAGTGTGGCCGGGGCGGCGGCGCGCCTGCATGTCACCGCCCCCGCGATGAGCCGGAGTCTGGGCCGGATTCGGCGCACGACCGGGGATCAGATCCTGGTGCGCACCGGCCGCACGATGACCCCGACGCCGTATGCGATCGCCGTCCGGGAACAGGTGCATGAGCTGCTGCACCAGGTCCAGGGGGTGCTGGCACCGAGCCGTGAACTCGATCTGGCAACGTTGGAGCGCACTTTCACACTCCGCTGGCACGATTCCCTGGTCGCCTTGAGCGGTCCCGCACTGCTCGCGGCCGTGCGCGGACAGGCGCCGGGCGTGCGATTGCGCTTCGTCGCGGAATCGAGCATCGACACCCCCGAGTTGCGGCGCGGCGAGGTCGACCTGGAGGCGAACGCCAACCGCCCGAGCGCACCGGACATCCGTGCCGAGAACGTGGGCGAGACCCGCCTCGTCATCGTCGTGAGGCAGGGGCACCCCCTCACCCGCGTCAGGACCGTCACCGCAAAGCGGTACGCCGCCGCTGAACACGTCACCGTCTCGCGACGTGGGAACCTCAGCAATGCCCTCGACGACGCCCTCGCGCGGCTCGGCCTCACCCGCCGCGTGGTGGCGACCGCGCCCACGGAAGCGGCCGCGCTGGAGTTCGCGCGCGGCTCCGATATCCTGATCAGCGTTCCCGAAGCCACCACGCGGTCAGCGGTCGCCGACCTCGGCCTGGTCGTGCTCCCCCTCCCACTCGAACTGCCGTCGGCACCGATATACCTGTCGTGGCATCAGCGCTACGACACCGACCACGCCCACGCCTGGCTGCGCGGGCTGGCCCGAACCGCGCTGGCCATGTGCGGAGCGTCGTAGTCGGCGCCGTCCGGCCGCTTCACCCACGTCCACGGTCCACGCGTCCACCACGGCGATCTGCTTGAACGTCAGCAGCGGCTTGTCCGTGCGGGTGCTGGCCGTGGAGGCGGCCAGACCGACGCCTGCGGCTCACAATCGCGGATCGCCGGTGTGCAGATCAATCTCACCGGGATTTCCTGGACCTCAACTACTCACGCCCCTATCCCGAAGCCGAGGGACCATAGAGTGAACACAACGGCCGTCGGCACCTCGCAGGCCGCGGCACACGTGGCGGGACTCGCCGCCTACCTGCTCTCCACGTCAAAGGATCTGACCCCCGCGACCGTCGGAGAGGCCATCACCATTCTGGCTGTCCCCGACCGCCTGCTCGATCTGCCAGTGGGCAGCCGAACCTGCTGGCGTTCAACAACGCGTCGACCGGCTGACCATCTCCGTACAGAGGGCACGTCGATCGTCGGCTCCGCCGACTACGCCGCCGCCTTCGCCCTCGTCGCCCAGCAGCGCTTGCAGACGCCGACGACCACGGACGATCTCGCGACGGACGCGGCGTCGCAGGACCTGGCGGACCGCATCGCCCACTTCGCCGGCGCCGGACTCCTGGACACGGACAACCCACGCCTGGCCGCCGACCACTTCAGCGCCCTGACCGTCCTGCTGGCCTACGAACGGCAACCGATCCCCGCCACGGCCTCGGCGGGCGCCCACATGTCATTCGACGGCTGGACCTCGAGCCGACCGGGCGGGGTCTGCTTGACCAGGCCGATGATCCGGGAGCGTTCGGCCTCCGTGATCCTTTGTTTGCGGCCCTGCCCGCCCAGATCCTCCAGACAGGCTCGCAGCATCGCTCTCTCCCAGCTCGCCACCGAGATCCCCGCCGCGATCCTCGTCCGCACCGTCGGCATCCACACTGACGTCGCCGTCGCCTGGCAACGGCTCTCCGCGGGCGACTGGACCAACTACGCCGCCCAGGTCAGCCAGCGCATCAACCAACCCCACCAACACGGAGACGGAGACCATGCCCCTCGATGACCAACGCATCTGGGCTCTGTTGAGGGGCCTCGATGATCCCGATCACATGGAGTTCCCCCGAAACTACGACCACGCCGCGGCGCGAGCCCGATTCGACCAGCTCGCAGCAATGCTGGACCAGCGGTTCCGCTGCACCTGCAGCGTCGACCGAGGTGCACAGGACGCCAGCCACCAGGGGACGATCGTCATCCCCACCATCGCGACAGCCAGCGGCGACCACATCACCATCACCGTCAGCGACTTCAGCAACCTCGTCGCCGTGACGCTCGGAAACCCCGGCAGCTACAACGAGGAAGAAGAAGGCCTCCTTTTCGAGAGCACCGACCGTCGCTGCATCAACGACCCATGTGGCGTGGTGCTTCGGAGGCTCTGATCCCTGTAGTGGTGGAACGCCGGTGTGCTGACTGACCGTCGGGGCGAGAAGTTGGGTCAGGGATCGCTGTTGCCGGGCCTGATCCGCGCGTAAGTAATTCCGTCGATCACTCAGGCGGCGGCCCATAGGGTGCCCCTAATGCTTTCGTCAGGTTGCCCGGAGAGACAGCCGGGGCGGCGTGAATTCGCGGACCGGTGTTCAAAGACCTGCCGGGTCGAGGGGAGTGGACGGATGACGGTTTTTGAGTGTGCGGAGTGCGGTCGTCGCCTCAGCCGAGACGTCGAACTGCTCGCGCAACTGCCGGCGCATCACGCCGACGAGGTGGGGCCGGGCGAGATGCCGGAGGCCACGATCCCTCGCGGCCGCTACGCGATTGACCCCGAGCCGTTTACTCACGGGCAGGTGCCGGGTCTCCCTGGTGACATCGTGCTTCACCCTGAGGACGCAGTAGGGCTGCTGGAGCACCCGGACGAGCGCCGGTCGGAAGGCTGTTGCGGCCCGGAGGGCCTGTTCGGCATCAACCGCATCTGCCCCTGCGGGGCCGAGGTGGGCACGCTCCTGGCCGACTGCTGGACGGCCTGCGAGCTGCACCTGCACCCGACCCGCGTCCGGGCCGCCTGAGCAGCGTGCAGCCCCGAGCTGCCAGGAGCGGGGCCCTCTCGGCGCGGACGAGAGCGTGGAGCCCGACCTGCTGCCAAGCGCGGGTCGGGGCGCCTGCACTCGGGCGGTCCGGAGCGCCGACGGCCTGGCCCCCGGGGCCGCAGGAAACAATTGCCGTCCGGTCAACCCGGAGATGTGCAGACCGCCCGGGCGGGCGAATGCCAGCTGTTCGTGCGCGGGTTGCGGACGCCCCGCTGCGGCGGATGACCTCCCCATGACCATGGGTTTACTCCAAGATTCCTGCTCCACCACTCCACGGAACGCCATCTACCTCGCGTCCGGGGTACGGCGTCGAGGAGCGGGATGAGCTGCGTAACATCGTGGCGGTTTCCGCCGGTCAGCGAGACAACGAGTGGGGTGCCTCGGCGATCGACGATCACGTGGTGCTTGGAACCCGGGCGGCCACGCTCGACCGACAAAGGCCCAACGTGAGCCCCCTTTCAAGACCCTCACGCATGAAGCATCGATACCCGCATCATCCATATCCAGCAGGCCTGCTGCCCGCAGCTCAGCCAGAAGCACCTCGTGCAGGCGGGGCCAGACGCCAGCCTCCGTCCAGTCCCGCAGACGGCGCCAGGCCGTGTGTCGGCGTACTCCGTTGAGTGCTCCACGGAGTACTGAGATACCTGCACCAGGCTCGGCGAGTTGACGGTCAGTACGGCAGGCCGCCCGATACCCCGTTGCCATCGATGCCCACGGGCGCCGATCATGTGCATCCAGAAAGAAGCGGTGCGGAGACCGGCCATGGACACAGGTCTCAACCGAGCTGGAACCGCTCCTCAATCATCCAGACGATCGCAGCAAGGATCTGCCCCCCAGGAATGCGCCGCTGCTCGCCCCAGTTTGGAGGCGATCCTCGGGCACTGGATGTCAGAACCTCTCGATGCAGGCATGGAGAGTCACATCGAGGACGCCCAGCGGCTTTCAGCCGTGCTTCGTGTGTGCATCGACAAGAACGTTGATCTACCTCGTCGCCGAACACCTGCCCCCATTCATCTGGGGCTGGCACTCGTTCCCTCACAAGAGTTGCCGCTGCCACCTGGCCCTTTCCCGGTCCTGGGCTCCTCGTTGATTCACGTGGTAGCACCCCGGTTTTGCAGGTGCTGCCTTGACCGTTCAGGTACGAGGAAGGTGTGCCGGTGGCCGAGGCGAGACTGCAGCGGTGCCTGACCCATCGCGAGGCATGGCGGAGGGACAACCCGCATGCGCCAGCCGCCAAGGGAACAAAGGCCGGGCGAAACCCGGCATCAACATTCCCGCCCCAGATGATCCGCAGCACCCTCCTCTTCGACCTAGTGAACACGATGGACCCCAAGCTCGCCGTGGCGGCCTTCGGCATGGACCCGCAGGCCGGACAGGTCCGGCTCCGGCGGGCCCGGGTCCACCATCGCCTTCGCACCTTCAGGCACCAGCTCCACCTCGATGCTCCCCGCGCCCGATCCAAGGTCGTACGTTTGCGCTCAACCCAAAGGCGCGGCCAGCCGACGTCGGCCCTCGCCGCCACCGTCGACCACCTCCGGGCAGCACAGGAACCCCTCCGCGTCGGCATGATCCGTGCGGCGGACACGTCATGGACGTTCATGATCTTCCTCACTCCCGACGCCACCGCAGTACTGGACTGCACAGGCGTTGCGGGAACCGCCTCACCGGCAGAGCCGGACACCGCCCCGAAGTGACAACAAGTCAGCCCTGGTGACACCTGTCGTGCTTCGGCTCAATGTTGGTGTGACTGAGCGCCGTAGTCGGCCAATCTGAGCCGCGTTGTTGGCCCCCTGATCGCCTTGTGCCCGTCTCGCTGTTGCAGCCGGGCGGTGCGGGCCCGTCCGCTGGCTCCCGGCAGCGCATGCCGCCCGCTCGCGGGGAGAGCACGCCACGGCCAGCTCAGATTCAGCGGCCTCGCCAAGGGGGCCTCATGTCAGTGCTTGGGTGCCGATGGCGCCGAGCAGGGCGAACTGGTCGGCTGTGGTGGTTGCCGGTGGTGCGGAGCAGATGGCGATGCGCAGGTCGTTGCCGGGGATGGTGAGGGTGTCGCAGTCGACGGTGACGGGGCCGAGGTCGGGGTGGTGGACGGTCTTGCTGTCGGTGGTGTGGAACCCGACCGTGTGGGAGTCCCACAGGTCGTCGAAGCGGTCGCTGGTGCTGCGGAGGCTGCTGATCAGCGCCGTGAGGTGAGTGTCTTTGGGGTATCGGGCGGCGGAGGAGCGCAGGTCGGAGACGAGGGCCGTTTCGAACCGGGTCTGCTGGTCGGGGGTGTGGGTGACGCGGGTGGGCTGGTGGGTGAAGTGCCGCCAGGCGATGTTGCGGTCCTTGCCGCGCCAGGGCGAGGGGTCGCCCATGAGCGCGGCCCACAGGGGGTTCCAGGAGATGAGGTTCCAGGCGGCGTCGTGGACGCTGAGCGGGCTGCCGTTCAGCTGGTCCAGGAGGCGCTGGACGCTGGGCGGGACGTGCGGGGAGACCTGGCCGGTGGTGGGCGGTGCCTGGCCGGCAAGGAGGTAGAGGTGGTCGCGCTCGGTTTCGGTCAGGCGCAGGGCCCGGGCGAGGGAGGCCAAGACCTGCGGGGAGGGTGAGGTGGCGCGACCCCGCTCCAAGCGGACGACGTAGTCGACGGAGAGCCCGGCAATCTGCGCAAGCTCTTCGCGGCGCAGCCCGGGGGCGCGGCGCACCCCGCCGAGGGGAAAGCCCAGGTCCTTGGGGCTGGTGCGGTCACGCCAGTGACGCAGGGCCTGGCCGAGGGCTACGGGATCGTCGTTCACCCCTCCATTGTCCGCCGGTCCTGCGCGAACAGCCTGGTACTGCCCGACCCCCCGCTGAGGAGAGCTCTCCCTGTCTCTTCCGGCGGCGCGCAGGCTGAATGGCATGACAACAGTCACCGTGATCACCGGCGCCAACAAGGGCCTCGGATTCGAAACGGCCCGCCGCCTCATCCAGGCGGGCCACACCGTCTACACCGGCGCCCGCGACGCCCACCGCGGCGAGCAGGCCGCCAAGGCCCTCGGGGCCCGCCCGCTGCTGATCGACATCACCGACGACGCCTCCGTTGCCGCAGCCGCGGACCAGGTGCGCGCCGAGGCGGGCCGGGTGGACGTGCTGGTCAACAACGCCGGTGTCGCCGGTCCGGCCGCTTCGGCCGGTGAGCTGACCGCCGCCGACCTGCAGCAGGTCTTCGACACCAACGTCTTCGGCTCGGTACGCACCACGCGCGCCTTCCTGCCCCTGCTCCAGGAGGCGGACCGGCCCGCGATCGTGAACGTCTCCAGCGCGCTGGGCTCGCTGACGATCAACGCCGACCCGGTCGCCCACACCGAACTGCTGCCCGCGTGGGCGCCGCTGCTGGCCTACAACTCCTCCAAGGCCGCACTGAACATGCTGACCGCCGTCTACGCGCAGGCGTTCCCGCAGATCAGCGTGGTCTCCGTCGACCCCGGATTCACCGCGACCGACCTCAACGGCCACCAGGGCACCCAGAGCGTCGAGGAAGGCGCAGCGGCGATCGTCGCAGCCGCCCTCGCCGGCCCCGGCGCGCCGAGTCCCGCCTTCGTCGGCGCCACCGGTCCCCTGCCCTGGTAACCCCTCCGACCTCCCCTCCCCAGCGGCCGCAGCCCGCGGCCGTACCGCACCACCACGAAAGAATGATCATGAACAGCGTTCACCAGAAGACCCTCGAGACCGCCCAGGCGTTCGTCACCGCGTTCGAGAACCGCGACCCCGCCACCGTCGCGTCCCTGCTGTCGCAGGATGCGATCTTCGTCATCCCGCTGTCGATCGCGGGCACCCCGGAGCCCTGGTACGTCTTCGACAGCCCCACCGCCGTGCTCGCCTACATCGAGTCGGTCGCGGCGAAGTTCGACCACGTCACCTTCCTGGACAAGGTCTGGACGGTCAGCGAGGACGCCCGCTCGGTGTTCCTGCAGGCCAACGGCGACATCCTGTCCAACGCCGAGAAGCTCGTCTACAACAACGTCTACATCTTCCGCATCGACGTCGCCGACGGTCACATCGTCAAGGTGTGGGAGTACGCCAACCCCGTCGCCTACGCCAACCTCGGCATCGCCGACTCCGAGGCCGAAGCCGCCGCCCAGGCCCACTGATCCACGGATCAGCTTCCCCCGGGACAATGCCATCTCTCCCTCGCTGCACGAGCAGCCAGGACTGACCAACTACCGCGCTCACTGACCAACTAGATCTAGAACTGACGGACGTTATTGACAGGTGGGTCTCCCGTCCCTAGGAGACCCCCATGACTGAACGCGAGCTCGCAAGACGCGCCCGGCACCGGCTCGCTGTGCTGCGTCACGCGGAGGAGGTGAGCGGCAAAATCGCCGCGACCTGCCGCTACTACGCCATCAGCCGCCAATGCTTCTACACCTGGTGCCGACGCTACGAAGCCGAGGGCCTGGACGGCCTGAAGGACCGCTCCTGCGCCCCGCACCACACGCCGCATGCCGCATGCCACGGCAGGCGACGTGGTCGAGAAGATTCTCTGGCTGCGCCGGCAGTACCGCTTCGGCCGGCGAAGATCGCAATGTATCTGCAGCGCTACCACGACGTGGCGATCAGCACGTCCGGCGTCTGGCGGATCTTGAAGAAGATGGGTCTGAACCGGCTGCCGGCCTCGCAGCGCTACAGACGCCGCTCCATCCGCTGGAAGCTCTACGAGAAGCAGCGCCCCGGTCACCAGCTGCAGGTCGACGTGAAGTTCATCGAGCCGCTAGGCCAGAGCGGTCGGAAGAAGCGCTACTACCAGTACACCGCCATCGACGACTGCACCCGCCTGAGGGTGCTGCGCGCCCAACCCCGCTACGACCAGAAGACCGCGATCCAGTTCATCGACTGCGTCCTGGCCAAGCTCCCGTTCGCGGTCGAGCAGGTCCAGACCGACAACGGCCAGGAGTTCGGCCAGGCCTTCCACTGGCACCTGCTCGACAAGGGCATCGGGCACATTCGGATCAAGCCCCGAACCCCGCGGCTGAACGGCAAGGTCGAGCGATCCCACCGCATCGGCTCCGAAGAGTTCTATCGCCTCCTAGAAGGCCAGGTCATCGACGACGTCAACCTCTTCAACAGCAAACTGCAGGAGTGGGAGGACTGCTACAACTACCATCGCCCCCACGGCGCCCTCGCCGGAGAGCGTGTCTCCCAACTCTTGTGGGGCCACGGAGGCATGAGGGACTTCGCTGCTCGTAGACTCATGACGTGGCATTCATGAGCACCCCGCACTGCTGCTTCCTGTGATCGGAAGGCGCTGAGGGCGATGTCAGACGGCGTCGCCCTCCTTGGTGTGTCTGCTGCGTGAACCACTTCCCAATGCTGCCGTTCTTTCCTGAGGCAGTGACGCTCTGAGCGCGCGTGCAGGCACGGTCTCTTCCCTTCATCCTTGCCAGGAGTGCCTCGTGCCCGTGTCGCTTCCCCCTGCCCTCGAACTGTCCCTCGACCTGCTGCGCTGCCCGACGTGTCGTACGCGCCGCCTGCACCCCGGTCGCGGCGCACTGCGTTGCCCGGTGGGCCACACCTTCGACGTCGCTCGCCACGGCTACGCCAGCCTGCTGACGGGCACCCGCGCCACCAGCGGCGATGACGCATCCATGGTCCAGGCCCGGGACCGGTTCCTGTCCACCGGCTCCTACGCGCCCATCCGCGAAGTGGGGGCTCTCCTGGCGGCCGACGCCGTGTCCGAGCAAGCCACGGTTGTGGACGTGGGATGCGGCACGGGCTACTACCTGGCTGGCGTACTCGACCAGCTGCCCGGCGGCCGTGGTCTGGGGCTGGACACATCGGTGCGCGCGCTGCGCTCGGCAGCCCGTGCTCACCACCGAGCCGCCGCGGTGGCCTGGGACGTCTTCCGTCCCTTCCCGCTGGCCGACGGGGCGGCCGATGTCGTGCTGGACGTGTTCGCCCCACGTAACCCGGCCGAGTTCCACCGCGTGCTGCGCCCTACCGGCCGGCTGATCGTGGTTCGTCCCACCGGTCAGCACCTGGCCGAGCTGCGCGGCCAGGTGCCTGCGATGGTCACGATCGACCCGGTCAAGGAACAGCGCCTGCACCGGGCGCTCAACCCCTTCTTCGATGCCGTCGTCACCCAGCAGGTGGAGTACCCCGCGACCCTGTCCGGGTTGGAAGTCCTGGACCTGGTGGCGATGACGCCGAGCGCACGCCACGTGAGCCGTGCGGACCTGAACGACAACGGCCTCCTGCCCCATCAGGTCACCGTCTCCGTGCTGGCCACCGCCTACCAGCCTCGGTGACCACGAGCGGGCGCATGTGCCTGCTGGCCGACGAGCAATGGGCACGCCTGGCGCCCTGCCTTCCCCGCAGAGCGGGGAAGGCAGGGCGCCCGTTCGCCGACCACCGTCGCATCATCGAAGGGATCATCTACCGATACCGCACCGGCATCCCCTGGAGAGATCTGCCCCGCGAAGCATTCGGTCCCTGGCAGACGGTATGGAAGCGCCACCGCCGATGGGCGGCTGACGGCACCTGGACATGGTTCTGGCCCAACTGACCGCCCAGGCGGACTCGATCAACGAGATCGACTGGACGGTCTCGGTCGACTCGACAATCAACCGGGCTCACCAACACGCCACGAACACGGCCCGGCCGGAGAAGGACACCGGCGCCGCCACCTGCCATAGCAAGAGGGAAGCTCCGGCCACCAGGGGCGAACCAGCCGCCCACGCAAGAGGCCGATCCCGCGGCGGCCTGACAACCAGGATCCATCACGCCGTGCACGGCAACGGCCGCCCGCCGGCCGTCATAGTCACCCGGGTCAGGTGCACGACGCGCAGGTCCTCCCTCTCTTACTGCGAGACATCCGAGTCCCGCGACTCGGCCTCGGCAGGCCGCGCACCGCACGGTGGCCGTACCCATGCCCGAACCGCCCGCGACCAACAAGATCAGCATCTACGACTGGAGTACTAGGCTCCCCGCACTGTAGACGGTCATGTACGCGACTCGGGTCCAGGTGTTGTCGTCCGCCCAGGCACAGACCAGGTAGCTGACCGCTTTCCCGTCGCCCCAGCTCCGCTTCACCTCCCCGCAGCTGACCCTGATGCGAGAGCCGGACGGGGTGACGTCCATCGGCGGCACGATCACTTCACCTATAGGGTGCCTTTCGAAAGTGCTGGTCACGGCCACTCGTTGATGGCGGCGACCAGTACGGACGCCGCGTAGCGGACGGCGAGCTTGTCGTATCTCGTGGCGACCGCGCGGTAGCGCTTGGGGCGACTGATTCCGCAATCCACCGCGTGGGGCGCTTTGTAGTTGGCCTTGTCGAACTTCGGCGGCCGGCCACCGTGCGAACCGGGCTTCTTGCGGTTGGCGGGGTAATCAGGGCGTGCGGCGCGCTGTCCTCGAAGTCCTGCCAAAGGTCGGCGTCCGGCCAACGGCTCTCAACGGACGGAGGACGGGCTACCAGGGGCGCAGTGTCACGGCCATCGGCCAAACGACAGGTAGAGCCCCTCCGGCAGCTGAACCTGCCGGAGGGGTTCTCGCGCTGTGGGCCCGAGGTGCCTGTCAGCGGATTGACCGCTACCGTCGAAAGAGGTGAGGTCGCGATTCAGGACACGTCCCACGACGCGCTCCCGCAACGGTGGGCCTGCTGCCGGTAGACGTGCGTCCCTCGCTTTCACGTGGCGACCTCGACGACAGCGCCGCATCGGTCTTCGAGCGGCACCATCCAGCCATCGCCGGACCCCACGCTTCGGCGTGAGGCCGCGGCCATCCCTCTCGTGCTGGGACAGCGCGAGAATGTGGAAGAAAGAGCAGAGCCATGCGAGTACATCGCGCCAAGCGTGCCTTCGCCTGCGTCGCGGCCGGCTTCCTGCTGGCCGGCGGCACCGCAATCGGAGTGGCGGGCACGGCCGCAGCAGCCGCCCCCGCCACGACGACCGTCTCGGTTCCCGCCGGTTGCTCGTGGCACAGCGGCTGGTACGACAGTTACCACCACTGGCACCAGGGCTACTGGGACTGTAACTCGAACGGGAACAATCGCTGATCTGCCCGCCGTCCGAGCGAGTGGCCGCTGGATCGAATGTGCTCGTCACAGCCGCTCGTTGATGGCCGCGAGGAGGACGGTTGCCTCGTCGCGGACCGCCAACTTGTCGTACCGCGTGGCCACGGCCCGGCGCCTCATGAGGCGATTGATGCCACACTCGACCGCGTGGCGCTCGCGGTAGTCGACCGGGGCGGACTTCGGCGGCCGGCCACCGAACGAGCCGTGCTTCTTGCGGTTGGCCTGGTCGGCCTTGTCCGGGATGGTGCAGCCGATGCCACGCCGCCGCAGGTAGGCGCGGTTTGCACGGGAGGCGTACGCCCTAACCGCGCGGACCGCCTCGACCGGGTACGGGGCCTGCCAAGACCGAGGCGGGGAACCCGGACGCGGCCCAGGACGACCTCGAACTGCGGAGAGTCGCCCCGCTGCCCGGCCGTGACAACAACCGACATGGGCTTTTGCCGCTGCTCCACAGCCAGGTGCAGCTTGGCGGTCAGACCGCCGCGCGAGCGGCCGAGTCCGTGGTCGGCCGGTTCGACCGCGACGCCTCCGGGCGGCTCCTTCTGCAGGTCCCCCTTTTCCGTGCCTGGCGGCGTGCTGGTGGGCCCGGACGACCGTGGAGTCGACGTTGAGGTCTCAGGTGATCAGGTCATTGGCGTCGGCCCGGGCCTGCAGTTCGGTGAAGATCCGGTGCCAGGTGCCGTCCCGCTGCCAGCGCGGGAACAAGTCGTACCCCCAGCCCCACGGCCCGTACTGCTGCGGCACGTCCCGTCACGGGACGCCGGTGCGGACCCGGAACCGTATGCCGTCGATCAGCTGCCGCCTGGTCCATATCGGCGGTCGGTCGGCCTTCTTACCCCTGGGCAACAGCGGCTCCAGAACCGCCCATTGCTCGTCTGTCACATCTCCACGCGCCACGAACCAAGATCAGCTCATGGCCAAGATCCACTTTCGGCACGCGCCCTAGGTGTGCTGGGTGCCGTTGCCCGCCAGTACCCGCGAGCGCACCGCGGCGGTATTCCTGAATCGGCCGTACATGCCGGTCACGACCAGGTCGCCCTGGTCGCCACCGCTCGGGTGGTACCCCACGACGACGCCGTGGACGGCCTTGGCGTCCCTGCTGAGGCGCCAACTCTTCTCCAGCGGCGGTCCCGGGGTCGGGGAGTCGTCCTTGGCCAGCTTGTAATGGTCGCCGAGCAGCGTCCCAGGCGCGGTCAGCGTGGACTCGGCCCGGGGATAGCTGCTGTCGATCTCCTTGCCGACCAGCACCAGCGTCGCCAGGAGCGCGACGATCAGCAGGAAGACCCCGCCGATGATTCCGGCCATGAGACCGACCCGGCTCTTCTCCGGCGGTCCGTCGGCTCAGACGTCCTGGCTGTATGACCAGCACCTTTCACCAGGAGTTCCCCGATGCCGCCCCGGCAAGTACCCGAGCGCCTCCCAAATTCGTCGACATCACACGTCTGTGGATCGAGGTTCCTCCACCGACCCATCGACGAGTGGCTTCACCACTGCTCGACAAAGCCACACGGGCCACCCTCGGCGTGCATGGCCTCGGACACTGCATTGATGCCGCAGCTCATGCCATCACCACGTGAGACATGCCCTCATTGGACAGTTCGACGGTGCGGGCCAGGCTGCTCTCGCCAGTGGGCCAGGGCGCGCTCGCTCTTGACCGTGTCGGGGTGTTCCGGCCCCAGCACTCGGCGCCGGTCGGCTACCAGTTCGGCGAACGCGGCGGCGGCGCCCACGGCGTCCCCGGCCTCGCCTGTCCATAGCGCCAGGTTGTGCCGTGACAGAAGTGTATGAGGGTGGTCGGGTCCCTGGATGCGGACGCGATCAGGGACGATTTCGGCGAACGCGGCGGCGGCACCGGCGGCGTCCCCCGCTCTCCCCCGCCATCGGGCCAGCTCATGACGGACGTTGAGGGTGTCGGGATCGTCGGGACCCAGTACCCGCACGGCGTCGCCGAGAAGTCCGGTGAACACTTCGACTGCGCGCGAGGGATCCCCCGCCTCGCCCAGGCAGAATCCAAGAGTATGCCGGTAGAGGATGGTGTTTCGGTGATCCGGTCCCAGCGTCCGGCGTTGGTCGGCGACGATATCGGCAGCGACTGTGGCGGCTGCTGCCATGTCGCCCGCCTCTTGCAGGAAATGGAAGAGTTCGATGCGCGTGGCACATGTGTCGGAGTCCTGTGGCCCCAGCGCCCGTGACGCGTCGTCCAGGAGCGTTTCGAGCGTAGCCGCAGCTCCCGCAGCGTCACCGCCACCTCGGCGTCTGGCCATACGGCGCCGGGTGTTGAGGGAGTCCCGATCGTCCGGACGCCGGAGCCGGAGGAACTCGTCCAGTAGTTCGGCCGCCGAGGCAGCGTTCGGCATGCTGCCGAGGCCGATGCAGGCGAGCCAGGAGTCCAGGCCGCCTTCCTCTGCCGCCAACCGGCCGAGAAACCAGAAGGTTCCCTCATCACGGGCACGGATACGGTTGCGCAGTTCCTCAAGCGCCGAATCCCGCGTTGTGGATGCGCCGTCGTGATCGAGGATCTCCGCCATCAGCCTGGCCGGCTGCTTCGTGCCCACCGGTTCGCCGGCAGGCAGGGCCTCTGCGGAGGCCGGGATCCCGAATTCCGCGTACAGAGCCGGAAGCTGAGCCAAGACAGCCTCGGCCCGCGGGAGCGACGCCGTCAGGACATCATCTGCGGTTGCCGCACCGACGGTGATCTCGACAGCTTCGCGATACATCCGCTCGAAGCCCTGCAGATGGCCCGCGATCGCACGTCCCGGGTCCCAGAATGCCTCCGTGACCTCGTAGACACCTCCTCCACCGGAGGAGAACAGGTCGCCGTTCCCGTCCACCGACACGAGGCCGTCCGGCAGGTCGGAGCGGCGCCGGGGCGGTGCGGACTCCCAGTCGGGCACGGGCAGCCCGCGTTCGGTCATCTCTATGTCGATCGCATCGCGGACCTTCCCCATGTCGTCCAGGAAGCCACTGATCACGGTCCGGATCTCGTCAGCCGAGTACACGAAACCATGCTGAGGGAACGCGACGGCCACCCTCGGCGAGGTCATCAGGCGATCGTCCCCGTCGTAGACGATCTCCAGGTCCAACGCGTACACGTACGTGTCGAATGTGGGTTCCATGCCGAGCCGGACCTCGAATCGGTCCGCCTCTCCCTGTGCCACCACCTGGGAGAGGTCGATGACGAACCGGGAACCGCCGGCATCCTCCGGCGGCGGAATCGCGACGTCGTACGTGGCGGACACCGGCAAGACCGCGCCGACCCACAGGGCACGGAAGGGGGTCAACCGCATGTCGGCGAACATGCTCCCGCACCGGACAGCGCGGTGCACGCGCACTACGAGTCGCTTGAGTACGGCCGACTGGCCCCCCGTGTTGCGTACCTTCACATCGAGCACGGGAGACGCATCCCGCGGGCCCGACGAACCCGGGGCCGAACCCGACGGTCGCACAATGGTCACGTCGACGAGTTCGACCTGCGACTTCGGCAGGCGCCGCGCACGAAGCGCCGCCCACGCACCGATGATTGCGGCCGCAATGCCACCGATCAGCCCTAGAACCGTAGCCAGCACCAGACCGACGTTACCGTCCGATCGCTCAACTCACCTCCCGTTCAACGGCAGATCACGACCGAACACCCGCCCAGCAGCCCCCTCAACAAAACCAGCGCCCACCGCCAGGACAACCGCACCCAGGCCAAACGCGGCGTCAGACCCACGAACACATCCAACAGACCAACCCCGCCGCCACAGGGGCCAGACCACCTTCGGTCCGCGTCCGGGCTCGGCGGGGGCGGGGCAGGAGGAGGTTCGGCGGGACAGCCAGTCGCAGCAGCCCCCATCCGGTAGAGCCCGGAAGCAAGTCCCGCAAGTACCTCGACTTCGCACAAGTGCGAAGGAACAAGAAGCGCGATGCCACCCGGAAGCCGAGCACTCGCCGATCCGCAACGTCATCCGATCCGAGAACCTGCTGCCCAAGCCGGCATGCCGGCGACCGTGGTCGCCATGAAGGTCGGCCCAGTCCTGGCATTGGGGGGTTCTCCCCATCGCGGGCGGGACTGTGGCTACGTAAAGTCACAGTGACTGATCACCGATTCAACTCGCTCCACACGGGGGAACTACATGCGCCGCCTACAGACGCGCTTCCTTGCAGCAGTGGCTTTGACTGCCCTCACCGTCGGCGGGCTCTCCGCGTGCTCGGCCCTCGATCAGAAGACCTTCGAGGACGACGCCAAGGTGCCCCACAAAATCACCTCGATCCGTCTCGACAGCGGGAACGGCGGGGTGAAGGTGGACGCTTCGGCGGACATCTCGAAGGTCTCCGTGCACCGCAAGGTCAACTACCGTGGTGACAAGCCGAGTGGCACGTCGTTCAGCGTCAAGAACGGCGTCCTGGTGCTCTCCGGCTGCGGCAGGAACTGCAGCGTCAACTACGTCGTCAAGGTGCCCGCCGGTCTTCCAGTGACGGGAGGCACCTCCAACGGTAGCCTCACACTGAGCGATGTCGGCATGGTCGACGTGCACACAAGCAACGGCGAGATCGCGGTGAACAACGCGACGGGCCCGGTGAAGCTACGCACGTCCAACGGTGACGTCAAAGTCAAGGACGTCAAGGGCGGCGACATCGACACGCAGACGTCGAACGGCGAGGTGACGATCCAGACGGCCACCCCTCAGAACATCAAGGCCCGCACGACCAACGGCAGCCTCACGGTCACGGCCCCGCCCGCCAAGTACCAGATCTCGGCGAACGACACCCACGGCGACAAGAAGATGGCGTTCAAGAACGACCCCTCGGGCAAGTACCGCTTGGATCTGTCGACAACAAACGGTGACTTGACTGTGCAGTCGGCAGGCTGAACCCCAAGGGCCGGTCGGAGCAGGACGAAAGTCCCGGCACAGCGCGGCGAAGCAGGAAGCCCCCCGCAACGGTCAGCCGGCCCAGGCCGGATTCCCTGGACTTTAGTCCAGGGAATCCGTCAAAGGCCGAACATGTTCGCCGCGTTGTCGTGGCAAACAGCCCGAAGCCACTCCTGCCCGAGCCCCAGCCGTTCCAGGGCATGAAGCTGATGCAGGTAGGGGTAGGGGGTGTTGGGAAAGTCGGAGCCGAGCAGGATGCGGTCGCCAAGCGCGGCGAGCCGTGGCAGGGCCCGGCGGGGGAACGGCATGAGTCCTTCGGTGAAGTCGGTGAACGTCATCGTCGTGTCCAGCCGTACCTGGTCGTATCGTTCGGCGAGTTCGAGGAACTCCTCGTACTCGGGCATGCCCATGTGCGCGACGATCAAGCGCAGTTTCGGGTGGCGTGCCAGCACGCGCGCGATGGGCTCGGGGCCAGTGTGCTTGGCGGGCGCGGGGCCGGAGCCGCAGTGCATCACCACAGGAATCCGGGCCTCGGCCAGCAGCCCCCATGTCTGCTGGAGACGTTCGTCGGCCGGGTCGTACTCTCCCACCTGAACATGAGCCTTGAACACGCGTGCCCCCGCTTCGACGGCCTGGCGGACGTACGCGTCTACATCCGGCTCGGGGTAGAGAGTGGCGGTGTGCAGGCAGTCGGGGGTGCGGCGGGCGAAGTCGGCCGCCCATCCGTTCAGCCACCGGGCCATGCCGGGCTTGTGGGGGTAGAGCATCGCGGTGAAGGCCCTAACCCCGAACTCCCTTAGCAGAGCCGTCCGTTCCGCCTCCTGCTTCCGGTAGGTGATCGGCCACTTCAGCCCACCGATCAGAGGCCCGTTGGCGTCGAAGTAGCCCCAGACCTTGTCCAGAACACGCTGGGGCATGAAGTGGGTGTGGACATCGATCAACCCGGGAAGACCGAGCCCGCCCCAGAAACGGCGGACCTCACCGGCCTCCTCACCCATAGCCGTGCGGGCGGAACTCACTTGGTATCGCCTCTCTCTCGAACGACCTGCAGCCGTCACAAGACCGGGAAGTGCTGACGAACCTCGCCGTGCCGTGGTGCCGGAGCGCCGGAAGGATACATTCGGACAGCAGTGCCAGGCCGGCGGGCACCATAGCGGCTCCCGCAACCTTCGTCGTTGCCCTCACGCGCAGGACGACATACGGCCAGTCAGGGCTGACACCACAATCACGATGAAGGCGATCGCGGCGGACTCCCATCGAACGACTCCTGCGTCAGATGTGTCGCTGAGCGAGGCCGCTCACACGGATCAACGTCTGGATACGCGAGCGAGCTGCGTGGACTGGCGAGCACGTCAGGAAGGCGGGGTGTATCCACGGGTGCGGACGAGACTGCGGGTGAGTTGGGTGAAGGCGCGGCCGGCGGCGCTGCGGTAGGCGCCTTCGCGCCGCAGTAGGGCCACGGTGCGGGTGGGCAGGGGCGGGTCGAGCGGGATGGGGGTGAGGTGGGGGTGGTCGTGGGTGATGGCGTCGGGGAGAACTGTGGCCAACGTGGTGCGCTGGACGATTTCGGTGAGGGCCTGGATGGAGTTGGCCTCGACTGCGATACGGGGGGCGACCCGATGATCGGCGAGGTAGGCGTCGATGTGGCCGCGGGTGGCGAAGTCGCCGCTGAGCAGGGCGAGTTGGCTTTCCTGGAGGGCGCGAACGCCTAGGGGTTCAGGCGGTGTCCGGTTGTGCTGGGTGGCGGCGACCAGGCTGAGGGTTTCGGTGAACAGCGGTGTCGCGGTGATGCCGGGCAGATGGGGACCGGTGAAGGCGATGCCGAGGTCGAGTTCGTCGGCGAGCAGGGCCGCTTCGATCCGGTCCTGGGTCGTCTCCGTCATGGTCAGACCGATGCCGGGGTGGTGAGTGTGGAACTCGGTGATGAGCGGGCCGACGAGATAGGCGGTAAAGGTGGGGGTGACGCCCAGGCGTAGGTGACCGCGGGAGAGGTCCTGGACGTCGTGGATGGCGCGTTCTGCGGCGGCCAGGTCGCGCAGTGCGCGCTGGGCGTGGTCGGCGTAGACGGCGCCCGCGTCCGTGAGTCGTACCGTGCGACCGGTGCGATCCAGCAGCTGCACATCGAGGGCACGTTCGAGCTGTTTGATCTGCTGGGACAGCGTGGGCTGGGAGATGTACAGCTCTTCGGCGGCGCGGGTGAAGTTGCCGTGTTCGGCCACGGCGAGCAGATAGCGCAGGTGACGCAATTCCAGAGCGGCCATGTCACCCACTATAGATGAGATCAATAGCAGTTATGGGTATCAGCTCTTGGACGCTATACCTACAGGTCATGCATGGTGGGTATCGCCAGCCCACGGGGGCCGGCAGCCACCGAAGGATGTGAACCCATGCCCGACCTCGCCGACGGCGTCGCGCGTTTCCAGCAGGACGTCTTCCCGGCCAAGGCGGACCTCTTCGCCCACCTGGCCGCGCATCACACGCCGCACACGCTGTTCATCGGCTGCTCGGACGCCCGTGTCGTACCGGAGCTGATCACCCAGGGCGAGCCGGGTGAGCTGTTCGTCATCCGCACCGCCGGCAACCTCGTCCCCGCCTACAGCCCCGGCGCCAACGGGGTCACGGCGAGCATCGAGTACGCCGTCGCCGTGCTCGGCGTGAGCGACATCGTCGTCTGCGGGCACTCCGCCTGCGGCGCGATGACGGCCCTGGCCGAGAGCCACGACCTCAGCGGCGCACCCGTGGTCGCCGACTGGCTGCGGCACGCGGACGCCGCCATGGCCCGCACTGCCGGCATGGCGGCAGGCCCACGGAAGACAGCTGCCCTGGCGCGCCAGAACGTGTATGCCCAACTGGCGAACCTGGCCACCCACCCCTCTGTCGCCCGGGCGCTCGCGGAGGACAGGGTGACGCTGCACGGCTGGGTCTTCGACATCGCCACCGGGCGCCTCGAACGACTCGACGCCGCCGGCACGGGTCCCGCCCTCGCGTCCTGACAAGGGCCAGGCCCACGCCCGCCCCTCCCCCGAGCCGTTGACACAGGCTCGTACGCAGCCTGGCGCCCGGGACCACCACCCCCAACAACTCGCCGGTCCGTCTTCCCGCGCGGACCGGCACCCCCAGAAAAGGATCCCGTCTCATGGTGCACGCCCAGTTCGACCCCACCGCCCGCCAGGTGCTCGCCGCCGCCGCGGTCGAGGCCAAGACCCGCAAGAACCTCTCCTGGCAGCAGATCGCCGACGTCTCCGGGCTGTCGGTGGCCTTCACCACCGCCGCCGTCCTGGGCCAGCACGCCCTGCCCGAAGCGTCCGCGAAGGCCGTCGCGGAGCTTCTGGACCTGGACCAGGACGCGGCCATGCTGCTCCAGACGATCCCCACCCGCGGCTCGATCTCCGGCGGCATGCCCACCGACCCGACCATCTACCGCTTCTACGAGATGCTCCAGGTCTACGGCACCACTCTGAAGGCACTGGTCCACGAGCAGTTCGGGGACGGCATCATCTCCGCGATCAACTTCAAGCTCGACGTGAAGAAGGTCGCCGACCCCGAAGGCGGCGAGCGCGCCGTCATCACCCTGGACGGCAAGTACCTGCCGACCAAGCCCTTCTGACCCATGCGGCATCACCTGTGACAAGGGGGCGGGCCGCACCGGCCCGCCCCTGCTCCACGAGGACATTTCCACGGACTTCGTCCAGCGCACCATCGACATCGCCCGCCAGAACGTCACCGAGGGCGGCCGCCCGTTCGCCACCGTCATCGTCAAGGACAGCAAGATCCTGGCCGAAAGCCCCAACAAGGTCGCCCAGACCGGCGACCCCACCGCCCACGCGGAGCTCCTCACCATCCAGAAGCTTGCACGAAGCTGGGCACCGAGCACCTGACCGGCACCACCATCTACGTGCTTGCCCACCCCTGCCCTATGTGCCTGGGCTCCCTGTACTACTGCTCTCCGGACGAGGTCGTCTTCCTCACCACCCGCGACGCCTACGAACCGCACCACGTCGACGAACCTGCAAGTACTTCGAACTCACCACTTTCCACGGCGAGTTCGCCAAGCCCTGGCAGGAGCGCAACAACGGCGAGCACCGCGTCGCCGGTGCCCCCACCACCGCATGATGCCCAAGGTGATCGAAAGGCGCGTCCGAGCACTGATCTCGGAAATAGACGCGACTGACGGCCGAGCCACCACCGCCGCCACACCGCCACTCGGCGGCCGGCCACCGATCAATCGTGTGAGCAACGCTGCAGGTCAATACAACCGGGACTTGTCCAAGCGATCACGTGCGGACTCGGGTGACCAGGGGCACTGGTGGCAGCATGATGCTGCCCAGCCTCTGTTGTTCGAACGAGCTGATAGAGGCAGAACGCCACGAGGAATGGGATGGGACGGGATGTCGGACGACGAGCCCGAGACGTGGATCGTATGGGGTGAGGGGACTGTGATCCGGCAGCCTGCCAGCAACGGCATGTTGCTCAACGGACCTGTCACTCGCGACATGGAACGGTTGTTCGCCACCATCACCACGGTGGATCCTGGCTGGACACCGCCACCGCCCCCCGAACCCGACGTCGAGGTTTGGTGGGGTAGCCCTGTGCTGGTGGACGGGCCATGGGTGATCTTCACTTCTGGCACCGAACGGGAGGTCCGAGCACACGTGGACCGATACGAGGACGTGCGCGGAATGCTGCGTGTATCCAGCGTGTGGGGCTCGCGCGGCGGCGATCCGAAAGCGACGACCTAGCTACGACTTGCCCGTCCGATCATGCGACTGCTGAATTCTTGGGTCGTTGAACTGAGCATGGGGCGGGGTGATCTGACGGGTGCGGAGTGGGAGCGGCTTGAACCATTCCTGCCGGTCAGTACGGGCGTTGGGGCAACTGCTTGCCACGCTTACCGGTGGCCTGATCGCCATGGGATCAGCACTGCTCGTGGAGCACCGAAAGACGCAACGAGAGACGGCAACTGAGTGGCGCAGGACACGACGAGGCGCCATGCGTTCAGACTTCTCGGCCGACAATCGGCTGACCCCGTCGGTTTCCTGCAGTCGCTTCCTCCTCGGACTCGGCCATGGTCAGCGGAGCACGGAGGCGAGGGACGGGGTGACGGCACAGGCGAGGGTCAAGGTTGCAGGGAACACGGCGGCCGTTTTGATGGCTGCAGGGGCGGTGGCGCCGTCGATGCCGGTGAGGATCGTGTTCAAGTCGCCGACGGCCCCCAGGGGGCGACTCGTCGAACTGGTGCCCAAGCCCGTGCCCGACAGTGCCGAGGCAGCAATCCACTTCACGGGACAGGTGACATTCCATCTGAACAATGCCGAGGACCCCGCTGCTCCTTGGCAGGCTCCCGGGGGGCGCTAGACAGCCGCGCTCGGATCAAGGCGCGGGTCTTGGGCGCCAGAACGCCGCGTCGCTCTTCCGCTCACGATCGGCCCGGCCCGTCCCTACGGACGATGCTGTCAGCGGCGGCTGGCAGCATGTCCGCATGACTCGCGACGATCTTGACACACTGTTCGCCTCCCCCGCGGCCCTGCTCGCCGCCGGCCCAGAGGCCGTTCGGGACCTGCCCGCCGCGGGTGGTGGAGTGGGCCGCGAGGCCTACGCCCAGGCCGTCACGATCCTCGACGGAGCCGAGGTGCCGCGGGCGGAGTTCGCCTCGTGGCTGCACTTCGGCGCGAAGGTCCTGGGCCACGACGCCTACGCCGAGCTGGTCGCCGAAGCCGAGCCGGACATGCCGTGGCGAACCGTCTGGGCCTGGTGGCGGCCGGTCGGCGCCTATCGGGCCAAGCCGAACTTGAGCGGGGACGCCAACGTCGAGGTCCACGAGGCGCCGGACGGCCGTCTCCTGCTGAAGCTGTGGTCGCAGTGGACCCAGGAGCACTGGCTCGATCCGGCCACCGGCAAGCGCATCCCGGCCCCTGCCGACGGCGAGTTCGCCGAGCGGCCCTACGACGTGCCCGTCGAGGGGCCGGTCCTCTTCGACCCGGACGACGACCAAGGCCTCCACCAGCCCGACACCTGGGAGGAGCCCGCGCCCCTCGGAGGCGACCGCGTCATGTTCTTCGAGCCGCGCGGCGTCGTGGTACTGGAGCGCAACGGCGCGGCGGCCGACGGGCCGACAGGCTCCGGGGCCATCTCCTGGGGCGCGGGCGGACCGTGGTTCACAGGGCCGACGGCAGCTGAAGCCCCCCTGGACGCCGCCCGCCTTGAGGAGGCGTTCGATGCGGACGGGATGGTGCTGCTGACCCAGGATCAACTGCCCGCCGCGCTGACGCACGAGCCCACACGGGAGCTGGCCGTCACTGCGGGGCTGCCGACGTGGTTCGCTGCAGGAGTCGCCACGTTCACCCTGGCCTGGAACGACGGGAAGGCGCACGGGCTGGAGCCCGACGAGAACGGCCTGCTGCACCTGGGCACCTTCGAGCTGGCGTACGCCGACACCGGCCGGGTGCTCGTCCACCCCGAGACGGGCGCGGTGTCGATGGTTCGCAACGGCCAGGGGCCGTTCCCCTTCGCCCGGGACACCGAGACCTTCGTGCGGCTGCTGGAGACCGTGTACCGGTTCATGGGCGCCTGCTGGAACCCGTACCCGGGCGAGTACGGCAAGCGGGACTTCCTCAGCGAAGTTACCGCCCTCGAGCCGCTCTCAGTGAACGAGGAAACGCCCGCGCAGGACGTCTGGGGGCACCTGTTCGCAGCCATCGTCGAACTCAGCCCATGGGGCTTCTGACACCAGACGACCCGGCACCGGACGGCCGGGCGGCGATGCCGGCCCGAGCGCAGGGTGCACCAGGTTCCGCAAGCCTCCCGCGGTCTCATGGCGTGCCGAGCTGCTGACGGATCGTAGGCGGGGGTCAGTCACGGGCGCAGCCGAACCCGGCAGACCGTCGGAACTGGACCTGCCCGATGATCTACGCCATGGCCAGCAGCCGCCGACCGGCACGAGTACCCGGATCGTGACTCACGCCAGAACCGTGACCTGCGATTTCACGATGCACACCACTCAGTGGCGGCAGACCGTCCTGTACCCATGCGGGCACCCGCCGGCATCGGCGACCGGGGGGACGTGAGCGCTGCAGGCGACGTCGGACTTGGCAGCGTCGGGGCGTCGCCGATCCACTGCACGAGGCGTACGGGGCTGGCCAGCGAAGGCCTCGATGTACCGCTGAGGAGCATCGAGATGGTCCTCCTTGTGGTGGAAGGCTCCTGGAAGACTGCAGCGAGATAGCGTGCTTGGCCCGCTCTCACTGGCGGGCCAAGGACGCTCTTGTCAACGCGAGCGGACGGCCGCACGGGCTTTGTTCACGCCGCCAGGGCAAGCCACGGCGCCAGTCGCCACATCCTCAGGGTGGGCTCTCACACGACGCGCCAGTCATCCCGACACGGTCGTCAACCCCAGCACTGCGAACAGCATCGCCAGACAGACTGCTGCCCCGGCGATCAGAGCCCGCCAGTGGCGCATGGACTGACGGTGCGGCAACAGCCAGGAAATCACGAGCAGAACCACGGTGAACACAATGGCCGTGTCGACGGCGCCGGGACCGGCCGTGTGGAACATGCTGAAACTCCACTCCAGAAGCGGCAGGCCTGGCAGGGAAGCGACAAGTGGCGCCTTCCACCATGCGTCATCGGAAGGGCGAAGTTCCGGCTGACCTGGGATTGCTGTCTCCACCGCGTCGGCGTCTGGCTCCCAGGAGACCTCGTCCGGAGCGGCCGCCTGGATCTCACGGAGGGCTTGTTGCGCGGAGGGCCGC
Source organism: Streptomyces sp. NPDC085866 (assembly GCF_044541035.1). Lineage (NCBI taxonomy): Bacteria > Bacillati > Actinomycetota > Actinomycetes > Kitasatosporales > Streptomycetaceae > Streptomyces > Streptomyces sp. NPDC085866. The sequence goes on along the minus strand of NZ_JBITSQ010000017.1, from coordinate 46,971 downwards.
TCCCATTCGGGCAGGCGTGCCCTCACCAGCACCAGCGCCTGGGCTGCCGTGACTCGTTCCTCACCCGTCCGGGATGCGTCCCGCGCCCAAGGCGACGGGTGCTGCGGCAAAGAACTCGGGGTCAAGGCCCAACCGATGTCCGGGAACCTTCCTGTCCGTCGGATACCGCCAGGGCCTGCCGACCGCCTGACGCCAACGCCCGCCGCCAGCGGTTCGCCGACATCCGGGTCACACTGAACCGCCGGACCACATCCCGGTCACTGGCCCCGGCTTCGATCAGGTCAGCGGCTGCGAGCCGGACTTGCTCACGCCGAGCCCGTTCCTCGGCCGCCAATCCACCGCCACCGGGATACCTCATCCTCCCGGCATAGCGCGGCCCACGACAGCCGTCACGACCCGGCGTAACCCAGACCGTTAAAGATCTCTAGCTCAGCTGGCGAACCAGTTGACGAGCGTCCTGACTCATCGCTCTTCACTCCACCGTGCTCCCTGAAGGCAGACCCGCGCTGGGCGCGAGATAGCGACAGAGCGCGCGCAACACCTCTTACCTGGAGACCAGCGTCCACGAGCCAGGTCGCCGCAGCCTAGCAATCAAAGGAAGAGGCTAGTTCCCTCCTTCACTATCGCGGATCACTTCGCTCCGTGTCATGGAACGCCTACACGAGATTACAGATGGCGATCATGACAATTCACCCCGAAATGGTCGAGGATCTGTCCGCCGATATCCACGATCTGTACGCGGACAACGAGCAACAGCTGCTCGGCATCGTGGCTCGGCAACTCGCCGCCGGTTCGAGGCCCCAGGGTGGGCAACCAACAAGCTGCGCGACATTCAGGCCCTACGCCGGGGTGCGCAGGGAGTCGTCGATGCCTCGGCTCGGAGGTGCAGCTCGATGTGCTCGATACGGTTGCCGAGTCGTACACCATCAGGTCCCGTGCCGGCCTGGCTGAGATGGCGCGTTGCACAACAAAGATCTGCGCCACATCGCGGAGACCACGCCGAACACACGCGCCGTTGATCGGCTCGCGCAGGAAACTTTCGACCTCGTCACAGCCACGCACCGCGGCAGTCTCTGCGGCGTCGATGACGGGCACCGGCAAGTGATCGCCGAGGTAGCGGCAACAGCCGCCGCCCGGCCGACTACGAAGCCTGCCGGGGGGATGCCGCTCGACCCGTGTCCACCGTCCCGGCCCGACCGACTGGCCGGGACATTGCCCGTATATGCGTCAGAGAATGCGCCAGGCAACGGCGTAGGGCTGGGCGAAGCGGGTGATCCGGTGGGCGCGGACGACGACCTCGGCGTCCCCGGCGGGGATGTCCTGCCACTGGACCTGCTCGACGTTGTTGGTCCGGTCGAAACCGGGATCCGTGCCCATGTTGCCGTGGCGTTCCTGACCGCCTGCGCGGACGATCAGGTCGAGGTCGTTCTGCAGGGCCGGGCCAGGGGGATCCGTCCACACGAGGGTGATCTTCAGGGTATGGCCCGCCCCCTCCGGAATCGGGATACGGAACTCACGTTCCTCTCCCTGGTCCAGCTCTGTGGCGTCGGTGAAGCCTGCCCGGTCGCCATCGGTCGGGAGGACGACGGCGCGCTGGAGGTTGACGATGCCGAAGCCGGAGCTGTTGTTCGGGGAAGGGCCCGCCTCGGTGGGGACGTACTGGCCCTTGAGCTCATCGGCACCGTTGATCAGCATGGCCTTGATGAGCGCGGCGCTCGGCTTCGGGGTGCCGTTCTTCACCAGCGTCTCGCGCAGTACCGCCACGCAGCCGGCGACCAACGGGGTGGCCATGCTGGTGCCGCTGTCGAACATGAACGCGGAGTCTGTAGAGACACCGAAGCTCCCGTCGTCGGGCGCCACCCGCGAGCGCGTCGACAGGATCGACGTGCCGGGGGCGACGACATCGGGCTTGATCCGGCCCTCCGCGGTGGGACCGCGGCTGCTGAAGGCCGCCATCCCGGCGGGGTTGTCCGCCATCTTGTTCCCGTGGATCGGCGGGGCGGGGAACTTGACCGACCCGTGGAGCAGCGTGCCGTCGTAGGTGAAGGGGATCTCTGGGCGGTTGCTCTCGCTTGCGCCGACGGTGATGACGTTCTTGGCCGCCGTCTCGTCGCTGACGGATCTCAGGTTGATGCGGCCGTCCCCGTCCCGGTCCGTGCCGTCGTTACCCGCGGCGAAGCAGATGACAAAGTCCTTGTTGTCCCAGACCATCTGATCGACCTCGCCTGCGGCCGGGCCGTACGGAAGCCCGGGGGTGCCCGGACCCCACGAATTGGTGTGGATCCGTACCCCGTCCTCGAGGAAGGGCTGCTCGAACAGGTCGACCAGGTTGTCCGGGATGCCGGCGAGAGATCCGTTCTCGGCCATCACGGACTGGAGGACCAGTCGCGCCTCGGGAGCCGTACCGGTGATGGCGCCGCCCATGGACTGCGACGTCCCGTCTCCGAGGACCGAGCCCGCCACATGGGTGCCGTGCCCGTCGGGGTCGTCCGTCCGTGCGGGGCTCGTGCGTCCCAGGGCGATCAGGCGCTTGACCCGGCCGGTGAAGGCAGGATGCACATTGGTCGTCGATCCCTTGTCGAAGCCGGTGTCGGCGACGCACACGATCTGCCCCTCACCCCGGAACTTCGTGCCGTTGAGGGACACCTGGGCGTGCATCAGCGTCCCCGCGACGGTGTTGTACAGCACCCGCTCCGGAACTTCCTCGATCTCCTTCACCTCGTCGAGCGCGGCAAGTGCGGGCAGGTCCTCGTTGCGGACCGTCATGCGCACCTTGCCGCGGCTGGGCCGTACGTCGCCGGGGCTGACTCCGGCGGCCGCCGCGATCCGATCCCGTACGCCGTCCACGCTCGCATCGACGTCCTCGTGCAGGACGACGTCGACGGTGCGGCTCCCGTCACCCGCCGCCTCCATGGGATCGGCCAGCGCGGCGACACTCGAACGCAGCTGGGTCGACTGCAGCGACCGGCCGATCTTGAAGCCGTTGAAGTACACGTCCGCCCAGGCCACGAACGGCAGTGCGCGCACGGCGTCCAGGTCCGTGGCCCGGTAGCCGCACAGGTAGGTGTCCTGCGGAACGTACTCGTGGACCACCACCCCGTGCGCAGCGAGTTGTTCCTTCTCCTCAGCTGTGGGCGGGTGCGTGGTCTGCACGAGCAGGTAATTGGACGCGGACGCGTCCTCGGACGTCAGCGATGCGGTGGCCAGCTCGTCAGCCTGGACCAGCGGGTCCACCGTGACGCCATTGATAGTGATACGGGCCATGCCGAACTCCCGGAGGGGGGGTGGAGGAAGGCGCGCACCGGGCAGGCAGCCGCGGCGCCCCGGCACTGCCTGTGCCGACGCCTACAGGACCGAAGCCCGTCTGAGCCGGTGGCACGCCGGGCTGCGTGGTTACTTCCGTTCGGCCAACACGCTAGGCGGGCCACTGTCCACCTGCACGTCGAGCCTGGATGGAGACCCCCATCCGGGCCCGCTATCACCCCGAAGAGCACCTCGACAGCAGCGTCCGCCTGCGCCTGACACGTCCACGCGGGGCCGGCGGCGACGTCGGTCACGCCCCGCATCAGGCCCCACTCCCCCGCCCTGGACCAGATGAGGAACCCGCGCTGCGCGGTCGGCCTCGAGATGCCGGAGCAGGGCGGTAGGACCCGACAGACACAGCCACTGACCAGCACAGAGACGATCGCAGCGAACAGCGTCTGCGTCAGGCGTGTCCGGCGTGCCGCCGCCCTGATGACTGCACGTCTCCAGTTGCCCGTGCTCGGGCATGGTTCACGTGAGGACGGCCAGTTCGTCGGGGTAGCGGATACCCCCTCTCCTGAGGGCATCGCAATCCCCGGAGCGAAGGAGGTGCAGCAAGTCGGTGGTGACGCGCTCCCAGTCGCCGACGGCCGGCCAGTCGGCTCCTGCGCCCAGTTCGTGGGTGAGGGTGGCCAGCGGGATGATCTCGCCCGCTGGCGTCCTTGGGTGAGGAGATCGTGGATGCGGGCGCTGTCGGGCTGGCGGCGCCCCTGCGGGTGGAGCAGGGAGTCGGCGACGACATTGGTGTTGATCTCCTGGGAACTGGGCCGGGGTAGTACGGCTCGTGTGCGATGAGCAGGTAGACGCCCGGGGTGCGGACAGCCGGGCTGGGTTCGGGCGCGGGCATGAGGAGGGTTCCCCTCAGGAGTGATGTGCTGGGGGTGGGGTGAGGCGCCGGGGACGTCGTTGGCTGGACGTTCGGCGGGTACGAGCTCCCCGGCCGCGACACACCAACACCCATCCCCAGGGGTGTCCTTGACCGTCGAAAGAGGTGGCCACGTTGGGCGGACACCCGACTGTCAGGCCGCGTGTCATACCCCGCTGAATCACCCATTTCGCTTGACGCTGACCGAAGTTGGGGGGTGTCGTGACTCGTCGGCGAGCTGCAATGGATCATGAAACATATGTTTCATACATCTCGACGAAGGCTCCTCGCCACCTTCGCGGCCTCTGCCGCGGCTGCCCCGCTCACCGGTCTGGCCGCCGCCCCGGCGCGCGCCGCCGCAGCGGCGGACGTGCCAGCCTTCCCGGGGCCGGCCGGCCTGTCCTCGGCCCGTTCGTGGGTCACCATGGCGCCGCTGGGCGCCTCGTACTTCACCCCGGTGGCCCTCACCATCCCACTGACCACCACCGTGCTCTCCAGCGCCCCGGCCCGCACCGAGGTCACCTCCGACGGCAAGCGCGTCGCGCTGCTGACACACGGCGCGCGAACCGTCGTACTGCCCGGCCCGCAGCGGACGTTCGCGGAGAACAAGCGGCCCTTCGTGGACGACTTCCAGCGAACACTGCCGGACGTTGCGCTGGACGAGGAGGACCGGGTGTACTGGGGAACCTCGCCGGGCGGCGGCAAGTGGGTCACGTCCGAAACCTTCAAGACCGATTTCTCGGTGGTGCCGGGCACCGGGATCATCGACCTCACGACCGCCGGGTACAGCCGGCACGCCAGCCTGCGCGACGACGAGATCACCGACGTCGACGTGCGCTGCACGGCCAGGTTCGACAAGGTCCCAACGGGTCAGGCCTGTTCGTTCGCGCTGACCTTCGGCTACGCCAGCACCCAGAACCACTACCGGGCGCGACTGTCCTTCCTCACCTCCGGGGCGGTCGAGATGCGGTTGGAAAAGGAGGTCAACAACGACGTGACCCCGCTGGGAACGGCGGTCACACTGGCCACAGGTGTGCCGGCGAAGACCGACTGGACGATCCGGGTGCGGCGGGAGAACGCCCGCATCCAGGCGAAAGCCTGGCTGTCCGCGTCGGCGGAACCGTCTTCGTGGGCCTTCGACGTCACCGACTCCACGCCCACGTTGACCAAGGGCCGGGTGGGCCTGCGCGCCTTGGCCAACGAGGGCTGCACCAACCTGCCGGTCCGACTGTCTGTGGGCCGTCTCGAGGTGGACGCCGCAAACTGGGCGGTCCTGCCAACCGTCACCCACGGCGACTGGCTGCGTCTGCTGCCCGAGCCGTTCGACGGTACCTGGACGGCCGAGCTGGAGCAGACGATCCGCGGCTGGGCCGGATCCACCGTCCCGGACGTACTCGCGTACGCTGCGATGTTCCTCGGCGGCGCTCCGACGGTCACGGCCGGCGCCGGACCGGCGCAGGGCAAGCAAGTGCTGGGCGAGGCCGGGTACGGCTATCTCGACGCGCAGGGCTACCGGCTCGAGGGCGCCGACTTCCACGAGTACATGAAGGTGGGCTGGACCTTCCCGGACGGCACGTACAAGGGGCCGTCCAGCAAGCAGGTCGGCAACCTTGACTGCTCGGGCTACACGCGCATGGTCTACGGCTACCACCTGGGCGTTCCCCTGGCCGCCGAGGAGGACACCTCGGGCACCCGGATCCCGCGCAAGTCCCGGCACATCGCCGACTACGGGCCGGGAGTGGTCGTCGACCGCGCTTCCGGGACCACCCCGCCCGCCGCGGCCCTGCTCCAGTGCGGCGACCTGGTGCTGTTCAACGCCGACTCCAGTGACGACGCGGTCAGCCTGACCGTCGACCACGTCGGCATCTACCTGGGTCTCGACAGCGGCGGCAAACGCCGCTTCTTCTCCAGCCGCAAGACGGTCAACGGGCCCACCATGTCCGACCTGGGCGGCGCGTCCCTGCTCGACGGCTCGGGGACGTACGCCAAGACACTGCACACCGTGCGCCGTATCTGAGCCGGGTCAGGAGCCGATCAGCCGACGTCCCACAGGGAGCGGTGGGTGCGGATCCCGAAGCACGGGAACGACTGCACCTGCCGGACTCCCTCGGCTCTTCCCGCCCCAGGGCGGCGTACTCCGACACCGAGCCGGCGTACGCCGCCCGCGGCGTTCTCGGCCCTCCTGATCACTCCGATCGCCCGGCAGCCTGAGCGTGCCCGTCTCCCTGATGACAACTAGGAAGGAGAGGGCCGGTGACTGCGACCGGCAGAGCCCTGCTCCGGGGCCTTGGCGTTGATGCGGGCGGCGGTGGCCAGCGCGTTGTCCAGGCCTGTCCTGATGGCCTGGAGAGTACTCAGGTTCGTCCTGATCGCCGCGGTCTCGTAGGCCACCTGCACGGCGTGGAAGACGCCGTCGACGGGATCCGGGCATGAACAGCAAGGGGTGGGGAGCCCTCTACGGGCTGTGCTTCGCTGTCGCGCTCGGCTGGGGGGCGACCGGGCTTGTCGAAGGCGGGTGCGACTGGCATTACGACGGCCGACGTAGCGCGTGTGGGGTGCCGGACGGCTACGGTTGGTATGCCGCCATGGGAGTGCCGTTGATTCTTAGGAGGGTCGGGCGCAAGAAGGCGCGGGCGAAGAAGACGAGCAGGACCTCCATGCCAACTTGAACCCTCGGAGTCGCCAGCCAGAGCGCCCGGAGTCGGGCGGGACGCAGATTGGTGCGCCCGCCGATGATCATTGGTGTGTGAAGACTGAAGATCGTGCGGTAGCCGCGCGTCACAGCGTAGACCCTGCCCGCTGGCAGGAGGCGTTCGAGATCCTGATGGGCCGGACAGCGGACCGAAGCGGCGCCAGTTACGCCAGCAGCAGCCGGGCCACCCGCGCGACCGCCTCGGGGAACGGGCACTCGAACTGCTCGACGCGCACATCATGGGCGAGGCATTCGAGTGTGTCGTCATGGAAGCTCAGGATGTAGTGACGCATCCTGTCGTGCCAGCCGCCCTGGTGCGCGGGGTGTACGGAGTTGATTCGCTCCGCCTCGGCGATCCATTGGGAGTTGTGGACTTCGTGGGCCTCGTAGGCTTCCAGACCGTGGTCGGACAACGGGTGACCGTGGAGGGCTTCGTCATTGGGCCCTCCGAACCTGACCGAGTGGGGCCGGATGAACTCGATCAGGCCCAAGGCTGCCAGAGCCGGTTCACGAGGGTCGACCATCGTGGCCCAGGATCCGTCCCAGTCGGGTCTGGGCACATGGCGATAGAACAAGACCATGGTTCGGTTACTGGAGTTGAAGAGGTGCGGCATCGGAGCGCCTGCGCTCCAACGGATCCCGAGGTCCAGCACGCTCGCATACGGCAGACCCTGGCTGCGTGCCGCTTCCCGTGCCGCTTCCCGCTGGGCGCGGAGTTCGGCGGCCATCGCGGCCCATTGTTCGCTGTTCAATATTTCCTCGTGGTAGATGCACGGATCTCCGCCCGGGCGCAGGAGGCCAACGTTGGCGAGGACCAGACCCGCGCATCATTTCAGTGAAGCGGCGCTCGCAACGACCCGTTTTTGATGACCCGGTGATTATCCAGGGAGTCGCACACATTCAGTCACGTGATCATTCCGTCCGGTGGCATCCGGCCTGTGACCGGGCGACACGTCACGACGAAGCGAACATTGTCTGATGCGGCACTACCGAACTTGATTGAGTGTGATGTCGGCGCCGTTCGCCTGACAGCTGCTGGGTGGTTCCGGTAGCCCTGGGGGCGTGAGATACACGCAGGCCGACGGATTGACCGACGCTGGGAGGGCCGCGAGGGAGCGGGTCCGGCTTCACGCTGGGGAACGCTTCGAGGGCGGGCAAAAGAACCGGGAGATCGCTGCCGCGTTGCGGGTCAGCGAGCGGTCCGTGGAGCGATGGCGTCGGCAGTGGCGCGAGCGCGGCGAAGCCGGGGTCCTCTCGAAGGGATCGCCGGGCCGGCCGAGGCTCAGCGAAGCGTAGATCACCAGGCTGGCACGGGAGTTGGATCGCGGCCCGGTGGTTCACGGTTGGGCCGACCAGCGGTGGACACTCGCGCGGATCAAGACGTTGATCGGTCGCTTGTTCCACGGTGAGCTACACGGTGGAGGGCACCTGGCAGCTGCTGAAGCGGCATGGCTGGTCCTGGCAGCAGTCGGCCAGGCGGGCAATCGAACGCGACGACCAGGCGGTCGAGGCCTGGAAGAAGGAGACCTGGGCACTGGTAAGAGAACCGCGGCGGCGTGCCACGGCTGGATCGTCTTCGAGGACGAAGCCGAACAGTCGATGACGCCGCCGCGTGCGAAAAGCTCGGGACGCAGGGGCTGCACTCCGGTGGTCCGGGTGCGCGCCCGGGGCTCGGGCTGTGTGTCCATGGCCGGTATGACCTGCTACAAGCCGGGCGAGCGGTCCCGAATGGTCTACGCGATCCGCGAGTACCGGGGCGCGCAAGGGAGAGCCGAAAGGCATCGGCTGGCGCGACCTGCGCGACCTCCTGGTCAGAGCGCATATGCAGCTCGGCGGCCCGATCGTCCCCGGACTTGAATCCGCAGGAGGACATCTGGGCGTTGGTCAAGCGCGACATCGGCAACCTCGCCGCCGCCGACCTCGGCCAGATCACCCGGGCCGTCAAACGGAGGCTCAAGCAGTTCCAGTACCGTCCGGACCTCGTCGACGGCTGCCTTCCGGGCGCCGGGCTCATCACCGACCACTGAGCGATGCTTCAGATTCAGTGGACGCCGTAGTAGCTGTCGTAGAAGGCGGAGTGTTCCTCGACTGAGAAGCCCTCGAGTTCACCGACAGCCTCGCCCTCGATCAGTCGGCGCAGCGCCGCCGCCGCAGAAGGCGCAGGGTGAGCCGAGAGGTGGGCCTTCGTTGCATCGAGTCCGTGTCCGAGCAGGAGCTGGATGTCGATCGAGCAGGCCGCATCGAAGCTGGCTTCCTTCGCGCTCCAGACGAGGAGAGCGTCGTCGATGTGGCCGCTGTTGAACAGCTGGACGCAGCAAAGCTTCATGAGCTCGGTGTCGCCTTCGCCCTGGACGCGTCGTTCACGCTCCGTGCGCTCCTCGAGCAGTGCCCGGATCTCGTCGAGGTCTACGCCTGCGGGGCGGAGCCCGTAGCGGCGCAAGCTCTCCTGGATGTCCATCGGTGGTCCCCCTTGATCGTCCGGCCCGGCCCGTACCTTATCGGCCCCCTCCAACGCCCTTCGGTCGAACGCCGCGCCTTTCCATGGGTGTCGAAATATGCGCGTCGAGTCATGGTCCGTGTGGGCCGTCGGCCACCAGGGCGGGTGACCGACCACAGTAGCCGACATCACGCATTCAAGTTCACTGGCTCCCGCTAAGCAGGGCACGAAAGGCGATCAGAGCCGGGCAGAGGGCGGGAGGAGTCCGGCTGTTTGCGCCTAGTCATGAGGGTGGGGCGGCTCAACTGGTCGCTCGGGCTCCGGAGGCCGCATGTTGCGGAGTGAGGCTGCGCAACCGGGCGAGGGTCTGCGCTGTCGGGTTGCGCGGCGCGGCTGCGCAGTCCGCCCCGAGAGGTTCCGATCTGCTCGTGCGCGAGCTGGGATGATGCACTGCACAGGCAGTCCGACCAGGGTCCGGTCGGCTTCCGTCTGCGCATCGGGGTGCGGGGCAGGTGTCCGAGCGCCACGTTGTCGCCCGGCGGTCCTCGGTCCGGGGACCGTGTGCCGGACACGATGTCCTGGCCTTGGTGCACGGCTGGCTCGTGGTCGGGCCGGTGGACGGGCCGACCATGACGGCGACCATGGAGTTCGTGTCGCCATCGTGACCTTGGTCGGGGTCTCATGGTCGGTGGCCGGGTCGGGGTCGGCGGGTTTCCTCCTCGGAGTCCACGCTCGCGGGGGGCGACCCCCGAACCGGTACCAAAAGCCGATATGACTCCCGCCCCGGCACCGGAACCTGAACATGCTCAAGGCGCTGCGCACCACACGGGAGCTGAGTCACAGGCGGAGTCCACCGAGAGGTTCGATTCCCCTGCAGGCGCCCCGCGCGTCCCGTTTCCCGGCTCACTCGGGGTGGTGGCCGCCGAGCCCGCGCGTATGCCGTAAGCTGGGCGTACCGACGCGGGGTGGAGCAGCTCGGTAGCTCGCTGGGCTCATAACCCAGAGGTCGCAGGTTCAAATCCTGTCCCCGCTACCAACGCACCGGCCCCCTCGACACCCACGTCGAGGGGGCCGGAAGCATGTGAAGCGCTGGGCCTACGGGGTGGGCGAGGCTGCCGCGGCCGGCCGGGTGACGATGCGCACCCAGCCACCGTCGTACTCCGCCACCTCACCGGGCAGGATCAACAACCCCGCCTCCCCGTCCTGCCACGCCCCTCCGATCCGGCGGACCTGGACAGCCGGACCCCGCGCGCCGGCCATGAACACCGTCGGATCGACCTCCCACCCGTGCTCGCCGAGCCACTGCTCCAGCGCTGCCGAGTCCTCGCCGCCGAGGACCACAGACACACTGATGGCCGGTTAAGCCGAGAACAAGCTGAAAGAGGAGGAGGCGGAGGCCGGCCCCTGGGGCTTGGGCCGATTGCCGTGCGTCGGCCCAGGCCCGGTTCACCCCGCGGCTACGGAGTCACGGCTACGGCACGATCGTCCAGCGCTGACAGGCGTCATCGCTGCAGCTCTCGATCGTCACGTAGGCCGCCTCCCGCGCCGAGGGCACCAGGCACAGGTGCGCGGCCTCGTTGCGAAAACGGAGGGAACCGTCCCCGTACATCTCCGCCTGCCAGCGGTGTGCCGTCGTCCCTGACGCCGCGGTCCGTGCAGTCGTGCAGCAGGGAGCATTCGCTGGGCCGGGGCTCGTGGGTGTCCAGGATGTCGACGCACCGTCCGCCGCTGCCGAGCCCCTTGAGCCGGACGATGTTGTCGCCCAGGCCGGCGTATTCCATGTCCCAGCGCTGGGTGTTGACGTCATTGCGCCGACGGGTGGTCAGTGCGGTGCCGTCACGGCCGGGCTCACCGAATTGGTCCAGGTAGAGGCCGTTCCACGCGCGCAGCCGGAATCGCCCGTCACCGGGCTCCCACGCGCGGTCGGAGACCTCGCGGGAATTGTCCCACCACCGCTGGGAGGGACTGTCGTCGCACGCGAGGGCCAGGACCTGCTGCTCATTCCCCAGACCGGTCAGGCACAGCCCCGGACAGGCCGAGTTGTGCCAGCGCAGCGGGCCGCCGGGCGCCCCCGGGTCGTCGGGTTGCCACTGCGCGAGGGGCGAGTCGCACGACAGCAGGATGACGATCAAGGGGAGGAACGGGTTGAGTCCGGGGCACATCCCGGCGGCGGCACGGCCGGCGAGAGCGCCTCGCCGCGACGGGCCTCGCACGCCATCACGGCCAGCGCCAGCCGCTGCGCCGCTTACGCCGGCGAACACCGCCGGCCCAACCCCCACCGGTCCGCATTGCAGCACCGGTGCAATCGTCACGTTGTCCCGCGTATCCGCCCCGCCCTGGACTATCGCCGTAATGTGGTCGACTTGCGGCGCGCGCGGGTCACGCGGATCGGCCTCGCGTGACACAAGCGTCAGGCAATGCCCGCACTCCCAACCGTCCCGCTCACCGATCTCCTTCCGCATGTACGCCTTGCCCTCCACGGCAGCCAGTCGCGGCTCGGGGCGGCGCATCGGGTCAAGTTGCCGATGTCGTTCGGGACATGTCCACGCCGACGGTTGACGGGTGGTCAGGGGCAGTCGTATGTGAGGTGCGTGGTCACTGTGTGGTGGGTGGGAGTGAGGATGCGCAATTCGGCTCGTGCCCTGTAGTGGCCCTTGCCCTGGAAGGTCCACAGGAGGTGGAGCCGTGCCTGCCTCTGGCCCCGGGCCACCGTTTCCCGCAGGACGGTCGAGGTGGTGCCGTCGCTTCGGCTCCAGCGGTAGGAGAGCGTGCCCGGCCGGTCGTTCGTGGTGACCAGGCCGACGATGTCCGCGGTGCCGTTGCAGCCGACGGTCGTCGGCCGGACGGCGACTGCCACTCTGCGCACCCCGACGGACGGCTGGAGGTGCTGCCAGGCCAGGAACGCGATGACGCAGACCAGCACCAGCGCGGGCAGAGCGTGTCTGCGCATGCGCCGAGGCGGAGGTGCGGGGGCTGGTGGCACGGTGGGCAGCGTTCTATCGGTGCGGTGCGCGACGGCGGCCGTCACTCCCGGGCCGAAACGCAGCACGGTGCCTTCGACACGATCGGGTTGCGGCGGTGCGGTCGGTGTGATCTGCATGCCGGGCGGTGCGACGAGAGTGTCGGTGTCGTCGGGCTCGGGCCGCTGGATCCAGTGACTGGCCAGCACTGTGGCGCTGTACTCGGCGTCGTTCGGGCCGGTTTCGTGGGCCGGGGGGTGTTCGGTGGTGGGGGCGAGGTGGGTTGTGGGGGCGTGTTCGTCGCTGGGGTCGACTACGTGGGTGGGCTCGTCGGTGGGATCGAGCACGCGCGTGGACTCGCCTGCGGGATCGAGCACACGCGTGGACTCGCCTGCGGGATCGAGCACACGCGTGGACTCGCCTGCGGGATCGAGCACGCGCGTGGACTCGCAGTCGTCGGCAGGTGCCGGGGTGCGGTCGTTCTGAGCGGTCATCGGAGGTCACACTGCCTGGTCAGAAGCTGCTGCGAGGCGCCGCCGTCGGCAGCGGCCGGGGTCGTCGTGGCCTGCACCGCCCAGTAGCACCCCGTGTTCTGGAAGGTGTGGTCGACGGCGAGCGAGTAATGGGCGGCGCCGCTGCGTTCGAAGGTCTGGGGCGCACCGTCCGGGATGCCGAGCACTCCTGCGGCATTGCTGGTGAACCACGAGACGGTGATGGAGATCGGCCCGGTGCCGTCCGTGGTGATGTCGACGGTCGCCGAGGCGGTGGACGGACCCGTCTGCCGGAACGCCGACACCGCGACGTCCTTGACCGCGGGAGCGGCCGGCGCGGTGGGGGAAGCGGTGGTCGGTGTCGCGTCGGTGGTTGCCCCGCCGGACGTCGTCTCCCCGGACGGCGTCATGGTGGCGGACGTCGAAGGGTCGCTGGTGCCGGTGGTGTCCGGAGACGGTGGGCCCGAAGGCGACAGGCTCGGGGACACAGTGGCGGTCGGGGACGGGGACGCGTGGGCCGGCGAGGTCGATGCGGTGGGACCCTGCGACGTCACGCCGGGCTGGGCGCTGGTGGTGGCGAGGGCCTTGGCCGTCTGCTGCGGATCCGCTGCCCGGGCGTGCTGGGCGGTGTAGGTCAGGAGGATGCCCAGGAGCACGGCCGCCACCGACACCAGCATCCCCGCCCGGCCAGGGAGCCACGACCGAGCCGGGCCGTGGCCCGCTGCCTGGGCCAGGACCGTGCGTGCGGTGTCCGTCGTGGTCTGCGGGGCTTTGCGCGCTGAGGGCAGCAGCAGCGGCAGCAGTGCGACCAGCGCGGCTAGCCGTCCCCGGCCGCGTTCCTCCCAGTCGGGCCCATAGGCGGCGCCGGCGGCCGACTCCAGTTCCGAGACGAACGCCTCGGCGTGCTCGGGCCGCTCCTCCGGGTCCTTGGCCAGGCCGCGCCGCACCAGTGCACGCACCGGCTCGGGGACCTCGTCGGCGGGGACGGGCGCGTCGACGTGCCGCAGCGCGAGTTCGGCGATGTTGTCACCCGAGTACGGCTTGTGGCCCGTCAGGCACTCGAAGAATGTGGCCGTGGCCGCGTACACGTCGGCGGTGGGAGAGGCGGGCGCGCCGGTCCACTGTTCCGGGGCCATGTAGGAGGGGGTTCCCGCGACGCCGACACTGGTGCCGGTATCCACCGCGATCCCGAAGTCGACGAGCTTGGACGAACCGTCCGGCACGACCAGGACGTTCTCCGGCTTGTAGTCGCGGTGGACGACGCCGATGCGGTGCGCGTCGGCCAGGCCGAGCAGCGAACCCTTGAGGATCACGAGCGCGGCCTCGGGATCCAGCGGACCCCGCCTGGCCAGCAGGTCCCGCAAGGAGACACCGTCCACCAACTCCATCACGATGGCGGCGCCGTCCGGGCTCTCGACGTACTCGTACAACCCGGCGACGTACGGGCTTTCCAGCCCGCCGAGCAGCCGCGCCTCGGACCTGAACTCGTGCACGAATCCCGGCCGGGTGCGCAGTGACTCGCTGAGGTACTTCACCGCGACCGGAAGGCCGGTCCCCTCGTGCACGGCCAGTACGACCCGTCCGCTCGCCCCGGATCCGAGCTCCAGCGACTCGGTGTATCCGGGCACCGCCCATGCGTTCATTCCGTCCCCCCAGATCCGCTGTGCCGACCGAGATCCCACTCGTTCCGGCGCTTCCGGCACGCGTTGAGAGACATATTTTCGGCCACTGCGGTTGCGGTGCGGCGCCGCGGACGTCACGGCTTGACCACTCCTGGCAGGGGCACCGCGGAGCGCGGCGGTCTCTTTGGCCGCCGGTGGACCCCCGCTGGCGAGCCCTGTGGATCGCGGCCGTCCACGGGCAGAGCTCGCTGACGTACGTGCTCCGGCCGACGAGGGCACAGGCCACCGAGGTTGCCGACAGATGGGAGCCGGGCCTTACGCTGACCGGGCGCTGGCGGCGGACGTGTACCCCCTACGCCGGCCGGGCGTTGACGGCGAGCGAGGGAGGCGCGCATGGGCGGGACGGCACCCCCTGGGACGGTCTTGGTCGTGGACGACGACGCGGCCATCCGGCGGTCACTGGAGCGCGGGCTGCGGCTGAGCGGTTTCGCGGTCCGCACCGCGCCCGACGGGCTCGGCGCGCTCGCCGCCGTCGCGGACGGCCCACCCGACGTGCTCGTCCTGGACGTGTCGATGCCCGGGATGAGCGGCATCGAGGTGTGCGCGCGGTTGCGCGCCGACGGTCGGGATCTGCCGGTGCTCATGCTCTCCGCGCTCGACGAGACCGCCGACCGGATAGCCGGCCTGCAGGCCGGCGGCGACGACTACCTGGTCAAGCCGTTCGCCCTGCAGGAACTTGTGCTACGGCTGCGGGCGCTGCTGCGGCGCCGGCCGCCCGCCGCCCAGGAACAGGCGTTGCGGGTGGCGGACCTGCTGATCGAACCCGCCGCCCGCACCGTACGGCGTGGCGGATGCCCGCTGGACCTCACCCGGCGCGAGTTCGAGCTGCTGGAGGTGCTGGCCCGCAACGCCGGGCTGGTCCTCACCCGTGACCAGCTGTTGGAGCGCGTGTGGGGCTACGACTTCGACGTGCGCAGCGATGCCGTCGACACCTTCGTCAGCTATCTGCGGCGCAAGCTGGAGGCCGACGGCGCACCACGGCTGATCCACACCGTGCGTGGGGTCGGCTTCGTGCTGAGGGAGGAGCCGTGAGGCTGTCGGCCCGGATCGGACTGGCGGTCGGCTGCACGGTGCCGCTGCTGGTACTGGCCTCCGGATGGCTGCTGCTCCAGCTCGTCGCCCGCGATCTGCACCGCGCCGAGGACGACCACCTGCGGGAACGGGCGGCGGCCGTCCTCCCGGACGCCCGGGCGTTGCTGCGGGCCGGCGCGGCGGGTCGGCCCAAGGCGGCGGACACCCGTGAACGCGCCCTCTACAGCGCGGCGCTCGACGTAGGCGTACGGGTGGTGGGACCGGACGGTTCCTTCAGCGGCGGCCCGCAGCCCGGTTCCGGCGTGCCGCTGCCCGCGCGCACGGGGGCACCGGTCACCGTGCGCGCAGATGGCGCCAGCTGGCGGGCGCTGGCCCGTCCGGTGCGCACGCCGCTCGCCTCCGGCACCCTGTGGGTGTTCACGTCGGACACCGCCGATCGCGGTCAGCAGCGGCTGGTCCGGCGCCGGGTGCTGGTCAGCACTCTGCTCGCGGCCCCCCTGTCCGGCCTGCTGGCCTGGGGAATGGCCGCGGGTGCCGCCGCGCCGCTGCGCCGGCTGACCCGCCGTACCGCCGGGCTGGACCCGCGCTCCGATCGCGTGCGCCTGCCGCTGGAGCGGACCGGTGTCACCGAGGTCGACGAACTGGCCGCCACCGTACGCACCGTGCTGGCACGCTACGACGAGCAGGCCGCCCGCACCGCCGAGGCCCTGGACACCGCCCGCTCGTTCTCGGCGGCCGCCGCCCACGAACTGCGCACCCCGCTGATGAGCATAGGCACCAACCTGGACATCCTGGCCGGTCACCCCGGGCTCCCCGAACCGGACCGCACGGAGGTCGTCGCCGATCTGCGCCGCGAACACGGGCGGCTGCTGGGCCTGCTGGTGATGCTGCGCGACCTCGGGCGCGGGGACCTGGTGGAGGCGGACGCGTTCCGCACCGCCGACCTCACGGAGATCGCGGAGGCGGCCGTCGCCGAGGCCCGGCGCCATGCGCCCGGCGCGCTGATCGTGCTGGACGCCCCGGCGGGGATCACCGTGCGCGGCTGGGAACCGGGACTGCGGCTGCTGCTCGACAATCTGCTGGCCAACGGCGTGGCGCACGGAGCCGACGCGGGCGGGCTGGTGAGCGTGACGGTGGGGCTGCGGCGCGTGGGAGAGTGGATCGTGCTCACGGTGGACGACGGCGGAGCGGGTGTGCCGGTGCAGGACCGGGAGCGGATCTTCGAGCGGTTCCGGCGCGGCCCGCTCAGCGCCGGCTCCGGGCTCGGCCTCACGCTGGTGGCCCAGCAGGCCGCGCTGCACCGAGGCGCCGTGACGGTCGGCGGCGCACCCGGCAGCACGGGGGCACGCTTCGAGGTGCGCCTGCCTGCCGGGGAGGGAGAACTGCCCGACCGCCGCGACTGGTTGATCGGGACAGCCGGGACATACCGGTCACAAGGTTTCCCCAAAGAGGACTCCTAGCCTGCCGTGGGTCGGGCGGACGAGTGGTCCGCCCGGGAACGGAGGAATGTGATGGACATCCGGCGAAGGCGGCGCAACCTGCTGGTCGGGCTCGCCACGGCAGCGCTGTTGGCGGGCGGCACCGGCGCGGCCACGGCCGACAGTTCCCCCGCGCCGGGGCCAACCGGCGACGGGGCCAAGGCGCTGTGCAAGCGAGTGCCGAGGATCGACCGGCGGATCGACCGGGCGCTGAAGCGGCTGGACGCCGGGGCAGACACCCGGGGTTCGGTCGCCCGGCTGGAACGTCGCGTGGCCAACGCCGAGAAGGCCGGCCACACCGAGATCGCCACGTTTCTCCAGGACCGGCTGAAGACCCGCAAGGCGCTGGTGCCCACCCTCAAGCAGGGCCAGAAGGACCTCGACCAGGTCAGGACCTGGTGCCGGGACAACGACGGCGGCAAGGCGACAAGTTGATGCGCGCACGGGCCGCAACGGTGCCGGTGGTCCTGCTGGCGGCCCTCGCCGTCGGCTGCTCCGGTCATGACGGGGCGTCTCCGAAGGCCCCGGCGGCCACGCCGTCGGGCTACTCGCAGATGCAGCAGAAGGTGAACGCGGCCGAGTCGGCCGCCGCCGCGGCCGACCGGGACGCGGCCTCGAACGCGGACCGCTGACCCGAGGGGAGGCAGCGCATCGCGGCCGGGCAGGCCCCCGACGGGCACTGTCCGGCCGCTGTCGTGCCCGAAATCGCGGCTCGGCCGAACCGTGTCACTCGCATCGATGACATGAACGCCGCCCGGACGGGTCCTCGTGCTGGTTTCCTCAAACGGTGTACACATCCGCGTCGTAAGACGTGGGTTGAAGGTCCGGGTCTTCCCCCTACCCAGGACCCGGCTCGGACGTTGAGCTGGGCTGTTGCGAGACGAGTGGCTTGCTCGATCTGGGGTGTCCTGCCAAGAACTGCCCAGCGAGGTCGGCCTTGCGGAAGATGCGCCATCAGTCTTCCTGAAGGCTGAGTCTGCAGGCGCCGACAGGCATGACGAGATGGCGGATCCTCGGGTGATCCTCCAGCCAGGTTCGGGTGGACAGGCTGTTGTGCGCGGACAGGTTGCCGTGACGACGTAGAAGTCCCACCGGGATTCGCACCGTGCTGTGCCGGCCGGACATCTCGCTCGCGGTCCGGCCCGTTACGGGGAAAACGTTCCACGCCGTCATCCGCACCGGCAGCGGCTGGTGTCTGACCACTTTGGACCCGGTCACACGAACCGGAGCAGCACCACCAGGGCAATCGGCGCAGGGAGCACGGCTCGCACCACGCGCCACCGAACGTCCTCGCGCATGACGAGTGCCAGAAACGCGAGCGTGTACGGAGTCGCCAGCGGAATCGCCGAGATCAGGCCTACGGTCGGCGACACGTCATGACCGAAGACCAAGATCGCCCGCAGGGCGACCCATCCGGCCGTCCCGGCCGTGAGTACCTGAACTGTGAGCAAAGAGCGCCGAGCGTGGCCTGTGGTCGCGCGGCACTCGGCGATCGTCTCTCGGACGATCATGACACCCGTCCACGCGAAGAGCGTTACGACAGCCAGGATCATGAGCAGCCCGATGGCGCCGAGCCCGCCGTCACCGAGGATCGAGTCCGGGTGCCAGAAGATCTCGATGAAGATCCAGACGGGAACGCCCAAAACGACGCCCGCAGCCCATGTGGAGACGATCTCCTTGCCCAGACGATCCGACCACCACCCCTGCAGGGCCCGCCCCCACAGCAAGATCTTGCGCAGACTCCCGCCCATACCCCCGCCCTCCGCTGACCGCTCGGCATCCTAGGCCGACCTCCGAGAGCGTGGCATACGTACGGGTGTCACCGGCTCTGCGCCCCGGTCAGAAGAGGAGCCATGATCACTCGCCCTTAACCGCACGGTCCTGGCCTTTAGTCGAGTGGCTCCGTGGCTCCGTGGCTCCGTGGCTCCGGCCAGGGCACCTCCGCAAAACCCGTTGGCGGACCACGGCGACCACTGTTACCTTTCCGGAGGCCGTGCGACAGAACGAGGAGGTGGTACCCGTGAACGCAGTATCGACATGGGTGCTCCCCTCCGGGGTCACGGTCGGACGGTAGGTCGTCCGGGAGCGCCGTTCAAGCGCACTCCCGAAAGGCACGACCATGCGATTCACTTCTGAACAGCGCCTCGACGACGGCGTCCTGGAACGCGAATTCACCCTCGGCGAGATCCCCGGCACCCTGTGGACGCCTGAATCCGCCGCACCGGCCCCGCTGATCCTGATGGCCCACAACAACGGCCTGCCCAAGGGGCAATCCCGGCTGGTGGCCCGGGCCCGGCACTCCGCGGCGTGCGGCTACGCGGTGGCCTCCATCGACGCCCCCGGGTGCGGTGACCGGCCCCGTTCAACCGCCGATGAGCAGGCTCGCGCCGACCTCCGCCGGGCGATGCAGGCCGGCGAGCCGGTCGACGAGATCTTCGAGTCCTTCATCGGCCCGCTGGTCGAAAAGGCGGTCCCGGAATGGCGCACCACCCTGGACGCCCTCCTTGCGCTGCCCGAGATCGGCGGCCCGGTCGGGTACTCGGGATGGACCGCCGTCGGCATCCGGCTGGCGGTGGTCGAGCCACGCATCACGGCCGCCGGTTTCTTCGCCGGGGGTTACGTGCCCCGTGCCCAGCGCGAGGAGGCTCGGCAGGTCACCATTCCGCTGCTGTTCCTGCTGCAGTGGGACGACGAAGGGAACCCCCGGCAGCGGGCCCTGGACCTCTTCGACGCCTTCGGCACCCAGGAGAAGACGCTGCACGCCAACCTGGGCGGACACGTCGGCACCCCGTGGTTCGAGGTGGAGGACGGGGACCGGTTCTTCGGCCGGCACCTGCAGTGAGGCCGGAACGTCAGGCCGGCAGCAGACGGTAGGCGGCGCAGGCCAGGGTGCCGTTCAACGAGGACAGGTCCCGGCCCTCCTCGATGGCGGTGGCCGGCAGATACACGACCGCCCCGATCGCGTCGGTGCCGACCATCGGCGGTACCGGCCGGTCGGGGCGGCGCGAGGGCGTGGACGCCTGGGTTCGGTGTCAAACGCCTCGATCGGATGACAGGGTGACCGGCTTCATTGTCCAAGGACACCGCGTGCCGCGGCCGCACGGCCCGCTGTCCCCGTTCTGGTCATTCCGTCACCTCGGGAGCGGCGTTCCGTCGGTTGGCCTCCTCGGCGGAGAGCAACGTGTGCAGTCAGCGACCACACCGGACGCAGGATCCTCGTGACCGCCGGACCGGACACCAGCGAGGTCGCGGTCCTGGACTGGCCGTTTGGGGCCGCACTGGTGATTCAGTGTGCGGGCTGCGGCCGGTGCGCTGAGACGTGCAGCGGCTCATGGCGGTTCGGACGCATTGGCTGCCACACCGTCCGGTTGCTGTGGCGTTGTGTCGGCTCTAGCCGTGTGGGAGACCGTCGACGTACTCCTCGAGAGTCCGCCTATGCCTGGCATGCCCGCTGGCGGGACGGCGGTATGGGGGCACTGCCGGCCCGGGTGGCCACCGTGATCGCCCGGCGCTTACATGTGCGCTTCAGCCCAGCACAGACCTGGCGCATCTTGCGGCAGATGGGCTTTCGGTGCAGGTGCAGGTGCAGGTGCAGGTGCCAGCGCGGCGGGCCCGGCGGCGCCGAGTTCAGTCCCAGAGCGAGATCGCCAGGACCAGGGCGACGACCGGGATCAGCAGCCACGGCTCGGCCAGAACCAGGAGCCCGGAGAAGATCAGGGCGAAGTACGCCAGTGCCTTGGCGACGCGGCGCTTGGCCTTGTTCTTCGCGCCGTTGTTCTTCTTGGTGCCCTTGTGGTGAAGCGCCCCGACGTCAGTGGTCGCCTCAAGGGTGTGCGTGTCGGTGTCTATTGCGATTTCGGGCTTCGTCATGTCGATGTTCGTCATGACACTCAGCTTCTTCGCGAGAGCACCGCTCTCGCGTCGGTGAAGCCCGCCTATCTAGGTGAAGACCACCGACGCGTACGTAGTGCCGGCACGGTGAAAGTTCGTCCATGAACGCCTATATGGATCGCACGGAGATCGCTCTGTGGGTACGGCATGCGGACGGCCGGTGGTCGCCCAGGACGGTCTGGGTGGTGGTGCTCGACGAGGAGGCGTATGTCCGCTCGGCTTTCGGCCGGCGCAGTGCCTGGTACCGCCGGGTCCTGCGGCATGCGGACACGGAGGTGGAGGTGGCCGGGGTCCGGCTGTCCGTCACCCTCCGACCGGTGGATGATCCCGAGCTCGTCCAGCGCGTCTCCGGTGCCTACCGGGCCAAGTACGGGTCGAACTGGCCCGGCCCCGTGGAGTCGATGAACGGGCCCGAGGCCGCGGCCACCACCATGCGGCTAACGAATGTCGGGCAGGTCTCGCAGTTGCCTGCGTGAGGTGAGCCCGAGCTTGCGGAAGATGTTGCGCAGGTGCGCGTCGACCGTCCGCGGACTGAGGAACAGCTTCGCCGCCACCTCCTTGGAGGTGGCGCCGTCGGCAACCAGGCGTGCGATGTGCACCTCCTGCATCGTCAGCTGGTCCGATGCCTTCGAAGTGCGGCTGCGAGCCTGCTCGCCCGTGGCGCGCAACTCGCCGGCGGCACGCTCGGCGAACGCCTCCACACCGAGGTCGGACAGCGCCTCGTGCGCCGGCCGCAGCGCGGACCGGGCGTCACGCCGTCGGCCCTGGCGGCGCAGCCACTCCCCGTACAGCAGTTGCGCCCGCGCGCGGTAGACGACCAGTGCGCCGTCGTCGAGCAGAGCGATCGCCTCCTGGTAGGCGGACTCGTCCTCGGTCACCAGGGCCCGCGCATAGGCCTCGACGCCAAGGCCCCACGCCTGTCGGCCCGCCTGCGTGCGTTCTTGGAGGGAGGCGAGGGCCGCGGCGGCGATCTCGGTCTCGCCGCATCGCACGGCCGCCTCGACCAGCTCGGGCAGGGCAAGGCTCGACGTGCCGACGGCGCCGTACTCGACCGCTTGCCTTGCCGCCTTCAGCGCGGCCGGGTAGTCGGCGAGGCCATTGCTGAATACGGCCGTCGCCCACTGCACGCTGAGGCTCATCCGATGGTCCACCGACGCGAACAGTTCGACGGCTTCCTTGCGCCGTCCACGCAGCGCGGCCAGGTGGAGGCGCGGATAGACCAACGGTGCCGCGCCCGTGGCGTCGGCGATCGCCTCCTCCTCGGAGATCAGCTCCGTCGCGGTACCGAAGTCGCCGGTGTGCACGGTCGCGGTGGCCTGCATGGCCAGTCCGATGGGCAGTTCGTGGAAGGAGCCCGACTCTCGGCCGGCCGCCACGGCACGGGTGGCGATGCCGTACATGGCGTCGCGGTTCCACAGTTCGGCGGCCACCATGAAGCCCAGTGACGGCCGTCTGGCCCACACCTCGTGGCCGGCGTCACCGACGATCGGCCTCAGGATCTCCCCCGCTGCCCGATGTCCGTCGCCGACGAGGCTGGTGAGGCCGGTCAGGACCGCCGCCGCGCCGGACACCGGCTCACCCGACGGCGGGGCCTTCCTGACGGCGTCCACCACGTGATCGAGGCCGCCGAGCAGGACGCCCATCTCGACGGCGTCCAGATAGCACTCCCGTGACCAGGCGGGGTCGGTGGCCGCCAGCCGGGCGGCGGCGCGCAGGAGGTGTTTTGTGGGGCCTTCGTCTCCCCGGCGGCGGACGAACGACAGCCTGCCGCGGAGCAGGTCGGCCCTGGCGGCCTGGCTCGGATCGTCGGTCCCGACGGTGGTGAGCAGTTCGGCCGCTGTGTCGAAGTCGCCCACCGAGAGCTTGTTGTGGACCGCGGCGAGGACCCGCTCGGCGCGTTGGACCGGGCTGATCGTGAGCGCGGCCGAGCGCTCGAGGAACGCCGCCGCCGCCGCGACACCGCCACGTTCCCGGGCGCGAGCGGCGGAGGCTTCGAGTTCGGCGGCGACCTGCTCGTCCGGGCCGGCACTGGCCTGGGCGCGATGCCAGGCCCGTCGGTCGGGGTCGGCGACCGGGTCGGTCGCGGCGGCCAGGGCCTCGTGTGCCCTGCGCCGCTCCTCCGGCGTCGCGGCGCGGTAGGCGGCCGAGCGGGCGAGGGGGTGACTGAATCGGATCCGGGTGCCGAACTCGACCAGCGGGGCAGACTCCGCGGCGACAGCCGCGTCGATGCCCAGGAGCTCGGCCGCACGCCACAGCAGGCCGGGGTCGCCGATCGGGTCGGCGGCGGCGACGGTCACCAGCAGCCGGGCCGCCGCCGGCAGGAGCTCCAGCCGGGACCGGAAGCTCTGCTCGATCACGCCGGGCACCGACTCGGGTTGGGCGAATCCGCCCGCCATCCCGCCGAGTCCGGCGGTCCTGGGAAGCTCCACCAGCGCGAGGGGGTTGCCACGCGCCTCGGCCAGGATGCGGTCGCGCACCCGCTCGTCCAACGGGGCGCGAACCGCCGCGGCCAGCAACGCGCGGGCATCCGCTTCGCCAAGACCCTGAAGCCAATGGCCGGGCAGCTCGTCCAGCTCGGGCAGGCGACTCGGCTCGCGCGCCGCGAACACGAGGGCGATCGGCTCGGCCGCGACCCGGCGGGCCACGAAGGCCAGCGCCTTGGCCGATGCTTGGTCCAGCCACTGTGCGTCGTCGACGACGCACAGGAGCGGGCGTTCCCGCACTGCCTCCACCAGGAGGCCCAGCGACGCGACGCCGACCAGGAACGGATCGGGTCTGCCGGTGTCGAGGCCGAAAGCGATCTCCACCGCCTTGCGGTGCGGCGCAGGGAGTGCCGTCAACCGGTCGGCGACGGGCGCGAGCAACTGGTGCAGCGCGGCGAACGGCAGCTCCGTCTCGAACTCCGCACCGGACGCCTGTATGACGAGGAATCCGGTCGCGGCCTCGTCCAGGTGACGCAGCAGCGCGCTCTTGCCGATGCCCGGCTCACCGCGCAGGACCAGGGCGCCGCCCCGGCTCTCCCGTGCCGCTTGAAGTAGGGCGTCGAGCTGTCGTATGTCGTCTTGACGACCGATCAGCTCATCCGTGTGTGTCTCGGGCATGCTCGAAAACCTATGCGGTTGTGTGCCGCAGGGGAATCCAGAACAGACCCCAGTGGCCCAGAAGCCGTCCCGCAAGGAGTCGTATAGGCAATAACTACCGACGCGAGCGGCGACCGCACGCTGTGAGTGTCGAGCCATGACCCGCACCGCAGAGCAACCGACCGCCACCGACTGGACATCGCTGGCGGTTCTGGCCACGGCCCAGTTCCTGGTCGTGCTGAGCACTTCGATCGTGAACGTCGCCCTGCCCCAGATCCGGGCCGGGCTCGCACCGTCGGACACGGGCCAGGCCTGGACGGTCAACGCCTACGTACTGGTCTTCGGCGCGCTGTTGCTGCCGGGCGGACGCGCAGGCGACGTATACGGCCTTCGCCGTGTGTTCCTGCTCGGCATCGGCCTGTTCGCACTCTCCTCCCTGGGCGCTGCACTGGCGCCCACGGCGATCGTGCTGATCGCCTGCAGGGCGGTGCAGGGAATCGGCGCCGCGCTGCTGGCGCCCACGGCACTGGCCCTCGTGCTGACGATCTATCCCGACAGGGAGCGGCGTGGCACCGCGCTCGGAGTGTGGGGCGCTGTCTCCGGTGCCGGCGGGGCGGCGGGCGTGCTGCTGAGCGGGCTGCTCACCAGCCTGTACGGCTGGCGTGCGGTGTTCGTCGTGATGGTGCCCTTCGCCTTGGCCGTCCTGGTGGCCACCCGGCTGCTTGTCGGGGCCGACCGGCCGCGCGGCGGAAGCCTGGACGCGCCGGGCGCGGTGACGGTGACGGCGGGTCTGGTCGCGCTCACCTACGGCCTGTCAGGCCCTTGGCCGCTGGCCGTGGCCGGTGTGGCGCTGCTCGGCCTGTTCGTGGTGCTCCAGCGGCGTGCCACCGACCCTCTGCTACCGGCGCGGATGCGCGTGGTGGCGGTGCCCAACGTGCTGATGGCCCTGCTGGGCGCGGTCTGGCTCTGCCTTTTCTACTTCCTGCCCCTCTATCAGCAGCGCGCCCTCGGCTACTCGCCCCTGGTGGCCGGGTTGACCCAGCTTCCGCTCGCCCTCACGATCACTGTCTCGTCATGGGTCACCGGTAAGGTCGCCGGCCGCCTTGTGCTTCCCGCGGGCCTGCTGGTCCTCGCGGCCGGACTGGCCTGGCTGTCCCGGACTCCCGCCGAGGGCACCTTCTTTGCGGACCTGCTCGGCCCGACGCTCCTCATTGGCATGGGACTGGGGGTGGCCTTCGTCCGGCTCACCGCGATGTCCTCCACGGGCGTCCCGGCCGCTGACAACGGCCTGGCCGGCGGGCTGGTCAACGCCACCCGGCAGATCGGCGGAGCCATCGGCCTGTCCTTCCTGACCCTGCTCCCCTCCTCCGCCGCGGCGTTCCTGGCCTGCGCCGCCCTGACCCTCCTCATCTCGGCTCTCTCGACCCGAAAGGCATGATTATGACTCTCGACAAGCCCTATGTCAGCGGCCACTTCACCCCCGTCACCGACGAGATCACCGGCCACGAGTTGAAGGTACGCGGCACCCTCCCGCCTGAGCTGAACGGTCGCTACTTCCGCAACGGTCACAACCCCAAACCGGGCGTCACCCCCACGCACTGGTTCCGCGGCGAGGGCATGATCCACGGCGTCCGCCTCACGGGCGGCCGGGCCGAGTGGTACCGCAACCGCTGGGTGCGCACCCCCTACCTGGACGGCGTGCCCTTCACCGGAACCGAACTCGAAGTCAGCGCCGCCGCCACCAACATCATCTTCCACGGGGGCCGCTACCTGGCCCTGCAGGAGGCCAACCTGCCCTGGGAGGTCAGCGCCGACCTCGACACGATCGGCGTCCACGACTTCGGCGGCAAGCTCACCAGCGCGATGACCGCCCATCCCAAAGAGGACCCGGAGACCGGCGAGCTGCACTTCTTCAGCTACAGCCCCTTCCCGCCGTACCTGACCTACTACGTGGCCGACGCCTCCGGCGACATCGTCAGCTCGGAGGTCATCGACGGCTCCGGCCCCTCGCTCATGCACGACTTCGCCATCACCCGCGAGCACGTCGTCTTCATCAACTCGCCGGTGGTCTTCGACCACGCCGAGCAGTCCGGCATCCCCTACCGCTGGCACGACGACGTCCCACTGCGCATCGGCGTGATGCCGCGCGCCGGGGGCAGGACCACCTGGTTCGAAGTGGCCGACCAGGCAGCGCTGTTGCACGTGACCAACGCCTACACCGACGCGCAGGGCCGGATCGTCCTCGAAGCACCGTGCTTCGACCGTTCCGCCTGGGAGAGCTCGTGGAAGTGGTGGGTCGGCGCTCCCGGCTACGGCACCAGCCCGGACGCCGGCTCAACCTTCTACCGGTGGATCATGGACCCGGCCAGGGGCAAGGTCACCACCGAGTCCCTCAACGACCTGGCCACCGAGTTCCCGTCGATCAACGACGCCCACACCGGTTCGGCCTACCGCTACAGCTACGCGATCGCGTTCCCCGGCGCCGGCCTGTCGGGCTACCACACCGTCAAGTTCGACACACGGTCCGGCCAGGAGAAACTGCTCGCGCACGGCGAGGGCCGGATGCCCGGCGAGGCCGTCTTCGCGCCCGCCGAGGGCGGGACCGCCGAGGACGACGGCTACCTGCTCACCATCGTCAGCGACCTCAAGGCCGACGCCTCGGAGCTGCTCGTCCTGGACGCGAGCGACCTGAGCACCGTGGCCGCCGTCGAACTCCCCCGCAGGGTGCCCGCCGGCATCCACGGCCACTGGATCCCCGATTCCGAACTGCCTGCCTGACCCACCCAAGCCGCCCGGGCCGCCGCTGATCCCCCACAGCTTCGGCCCGGGCTCCGACCCCACCGCAGCAGCCGTGTCAGCAGCAACTCCGCCGGGCGACCCGAAGACGGCGCCGGTATCGACTTCGACGGCTTCGCCGGGCCCTCCATCAACAGCAAGCTCTGGAGCCTCCATGAAGTGCCAGTTCGAGAACGACGCGTTCTCCTTCGCGGCGGCCACTGCTCTGTTGGACCACCAGCCGAACCGGTCTCCGTCCCCTTCGAGGGGACCAGGCTGCCCGGCTACCTGTTCGGTCCGGACGCCTTCGGTGAGCCGCGGCCGACGCTGATCTACCACGGCCGGTACGACTCGGTGCTGGAAGAGGGCTATTTCGCGGCGGCGGCCACCGAAGAACGACGCGACCTTCCACGGCGAGTCGCACCGCCTCACTGAAGCCCGACCTGCCCCTACCGAAACATCCTGCTCACCGACGCCGAGGGCGCGGGCGAACACTGGCACGAGGGCGCGATGCTCGCCTTCCACCAGCTCGCCCTCGACTGGATCGACGCGGTCCTCACCCGCTGCGCCGATGGGCGCAACTGGAGCCGCAGCCAGTCGCGGCAGCCCACAGCCTGTGGCTCACGGCAAAGTCCGCGCACCGCATGTCCTGCAAGAAGCCCATCGCCACGAAGGAGAACTGCCATGTCCGCTTCCGCCAACGCCTCGCTCGCCGAGCCGTGGAAGGACCTGTGGAACAACGACCTGTCCCAGACCGACAAGATCATCGCGCCTGACTTCGTCGCGCACGCCGCCCCCATCACCGGGTCTGGCGACGACACCGTGCACGGCCGCGAGGGCCTCAACGGCTGGGTGAGCGGCATCCACACCATCCTGCGCGACCTCAGCTTCGAGATCACGGTCGGCCCGATCGCCACTGACGACTTCCTGGTGGTCCGCTGGGCAGCCGAAGGCACCTACGCCGGAGGCTTCCCGGGCGCGTCCGACGACGCCGTGGGCAACCGCGTCCACTTCACCGGCACCGACACCCTGCTGATCAAGGACGGCATGCTCGCCGAGTACTGGGCCAACGCCGACAGCCTGCTGTTCGTACAGCAACTCGGGGTCCGTGAACTGTCCTGAACAGCGGGCAGCCCGTCTGCCTCATCCGCCCGCGCCGCACTGTCACCGGTGCGGCGCGGGCAGGGGCCGGCCCCGGGCATCCGATGGTCCGGCGGTCCGTTCGTCGGACTTGGCGGCGACCACGCGGAGGTCCAGTCGGCCGCACGGAGGCGACGGCAGCCCCGATCGGGCTCAGCGGGCAGGACCTCGCGCTGGGCCGCACGGACGCGATCCGCTGGGTTCCCCGCAGAGCGGCACACGCGCTGCTCTGCGGCGCGGTCGTCGGCACGGTGCTGCTGACAGTGCAGGCGATGGGCGAGGACATGACCACCACCTCGTTCGTCGTCCGGGACAGCCCGGGCTTGATGGGACTGGTCGCTCTGAGCACGACGATCTCGGGCGGCGAGTACGCCTGAACACCGCCCTTCGCCTGGCTCTCGTTCTCGTTCTTTGCCCCGCCACAGACGAGTACGCCGATGCAGGCGGCGAGCTGGATACTGCTGCCGTCCGGCCCTCAGCGGACACCTGGACGGCCTTGGTCCTCACGGTTGCCGGCACCGCGGCGTACGCAGTCGCGGGACCGAGACGGTGACGACCGCAGCGCGGCCGCGTGCGGCATACGCACACAGGGGAAGCGTTCTACCGCGCGTTCCCCACGGTCAGTGCGGCTGTCGATGCGGCGCGGGGAGGCTGTCGAGCCCCGGCCCGTGTCCGGTAATGCCTGGCGCATGACGTAGGCTGGGGCGTACCGACGCGGGGTGGAGCAGCTCGGTAGCTCGCTGGGCTCATAACCCAGAGGTCGCAGGTTCAAATCCTGTCCCCGCTACCAACGCACCGGCCCTCCTCGACACCAACGTCGAGGAGGGCCGGAAGCATGTGGGGCGCCGGGCCTGTGAAACGCGATCAGGTGAGGGCGTCGCGGAGGTAGGTGGGGAGCATCTGGCAGAGTGCTGGATCCACCGTCCAACTGCTGGTGGGGAGTTCGTCCGCTGTGACGGTCAGGCTCTCACCATTGCCGGTGCGGACGAGTGCGCGGAACGTTTCCCCACATCGGACCGGACCGCGCGCGAGATGGCCGGCCAAGACAGCACGGCAGAACTCGGCCGGGTCCGCGTCGGTGGTCGCACGTCCGTAGCCCTTGCTGATCCACACACGGCTGAACGGCTCGTACAGCTGGACCTCCCACACCAGGCAGGCAGCATCACTCTCACGGGACATGACTGCGATCATGCCCTGGACCACCCACCGCACTGCCCCTACCAGCCAGTACTGTCCGAAAGAGTGCGATGCCGCCGCTGGGCCACCTGCTCCCGCAGTGCTGCGGCCGTCCCTTGCGGGCATTCATTGTGCCGCGGAGCCAACCGCTCCTCGCCCCGTCAGGACGTAGCCCACACCGGCTTCTTCCAGGGTGCGGCGCATGCGCCATTCCTGCCTGTGGGCGCAATCGACCATCATCCGCGCGATCGGCAAGCGTTCCCACGCGCGGATCGTAGACCGCCGGGTGCCGACAGACGCGCACCACGCTCACTGCGCCGGGATCGGCGGCGTACCGGCAGGGCCGCGTCGTTCAGGTGATGTATCCTGGTTGATCACATGATGCCGAGGGTGATCAGTGGACGGTTGGCGTCGCGGGTGTGGTGGCGGAGTCCAGCGGCGATGTTTGTCTGGTTGCCGAGTCGGAGAGCGCCGATGGCCAGGTTACGCAGGGATGCCATGGCACGTGGAGCGGTGCCGGTGCGTACGCGGGAGGCGTCCTCGGCGTACGTGGTGTCCCTGACCAGGCCTCATTGAAGGGGATGAACTGCGGATGGGTTGAACCGGGATCCTTACTGTGCGCCAACGTACAGCGAACATCCCCTGCCTACCCTGGCATTTTCGCCGCCCAAGCGGAGCCGACCTCCCCTCTTCGCGCGGGCCTGTGTCGGCCGTGGGGAACCCTGTGACAAGATCCGCTGGCATGTCATCTGTCATGTCGTCAGCCATGCCTTCGTCGCCCACGGGCCCCTCAAGAACCGGTCGCCGTCTGCTGGTCGCCCTGCTCGCGCTGCTCGCGACAGCAGGCTCCACCGTGGCCGAGGCCGGCACGCCGTCCGGCCCGGCGCCCGGCGCCGCGGTGAGAGCGGCCGAACCCGCGACGCCCGACCGCCCCAGCTACGACGTGAAGCTGCGCGCCGACGCCGACGGCTCCCACTGGGCGGGCCGGCAGACGGTGTCCTTCCGCAACGCCTCCAGCCGGCCCCTGCGTGAGGTGTACATACGCCTGTGGGGCAATGGCGAGGACGGCTGCGGGACATCCGGAAGACCGTCCCCCGTCCGCGTCTCCCACGTGCGCGGCGGCACTCCGGGCCGCCCCGGCGTGAAGTGCACGGCGCTGCGCATCGCTCTGCCGAGGCCGCTCGCACGCGGCGAGCGGACGGCCGTCTCCTTCGACTTGGCCCTCACCGTGCCCGCACTCAACAACCGCTTCGGCCGCGAAGGCGCGTTCCGCTTCCTGGGCAACGCGCTGCCGGTCCTCGCCGTGCACGACGCGAGGGGATGGCACCTCGATCCGTATGTGTCGTACGGCGAGAGCTTCTACACCCTGGCGAGCGACTTCCGGGTGCGCCTTGACCACCCGTCCGCCCTCAAGGTCCCGGCGACCGGCAGCACATGGACCCGCCCCGGCGGTACCGGACGTACGGTCACCCACAGCGTCGCCAAGCGGGTGCGGGACTTCGCATGGGCGGCGGGCCCGTTCCGCACCGCGACCCAGACCTCGCCCGACGGCGTGCGCGTGAAGTCGTACTGGTCGCCGAACACGCCCGCCGCCGGTGTCCGCCTCAACCGCAAGGACGGCGTCGCCGCCATCGACCGGTTCGGCAGGGAGTTCGGCCGCTATCCGTACGGCGAGATCGACCTCGTGATGACCCCCGGGTTCGCCGGCGGCATGGAGTACCCCGGCCTGGTCATCCTCGGCACCGAGGAGGAGGGCGGCGCCACCGTCCATGAGATCGCCCACCAGTGGTGGTACGGCGTCGTGGGCAACGACGAGTACAACTCACCCTGGCTGGACGAGAGTTTCGCTCAGTACGCCAACGCGCGCTACTACCGCTGGGACGGGTTCGAGTGCTCGCCGGACGACTCCTGGCCGAGCGCCACCGCCGCGCTCACCAACTCGATGGCCTACTGGTCTACACACCGTGACGAGTACTTCCAGGTCGTGTACGGGATCGGCCCTTGCGTCCTGGCCGACCTGGAGCACGTCCTCGGGGCCGGCACCATGGCGCGCCTCATCAAGAAGTACGCCCACGACCACTGGTACGGCGTCTCCACCACCGCCGGCTTCAAGAAGGCCGCACAGTCGATGACGCACAGGGACCTCGGCCCCTTCTGGCGGAAGCACCGCATCCGCTGAAGTCGCACTCCGCTCGCGGGTGACGGGCGTACCCCGTCGGCGCCACGATGACGGTGACCGACGGGGTACGCGGGCAGGGCGGCGTCGTTCCGGCGGTGCATCCGGGTTGATTGGGCTTCAGGAGCTGGGGCAGGACTGCGGGGGCTGACGCGGAGGCAGGCACGACTTCCGGTGATCATGAGGTGTCGAGTCCCTGATCACCACGACGGAAGACCGTGCCTGCCTGCTCATCCTCGCTCATCCCGCGCCCTCTGGGCCAACTCGCCGACACCGCGCCGACCGTCCCCGATGACCTCCCCGGCCTGCTGACCTGCCTGGCTCAGGTGCCCGATCCCCGCCGGGACCAGGGCCGACGCCACTCGCTCGCCTTCGTCCTCTCCCTGGCCGCGTGCGCGGTCCTGGCCGGAGCGAAGTCCCTGGCCGCGATCGCGGAGTGGGCCGCCGACGCCCCGCCCAACGTCCTGGCCCGGCTCGGTGGCCCATGCCGGGAGCCGGACCGCGGCCCCGTCGCCCCGGCCGAGGCCACCGTGCGTCGTGTCCTCCAACGCATCGACGGCGACGCGCTGGATACAGCCGTCGGAAGTTGGCTCGCCGGGCGCGAACGCGCCGCCGGCCAGGAGGAGAACGACAGCGACCGGCGGCCCCTGCCCTCCCTCGCCGTGGACGGCAAGACCGTGCGCGGTGCCCGCCGCACCGACGGCACCCAGGTCCATCTGCTCGCCGCGATGACGGGGGCCGGTCTGGTCACCGCCCAGCGCGAGGTGGACGCCACGACCAACGAGATCACCGTCTTCCAGCCCCTGCTTGCCCCGCTCAACCTGCACGGCACGGTGGTCACCTTCGACGCCCTCCACTCGCAGACCGCCCACGCGCGCTTCCTCGTCGAGGACAAGCACGCCCACTACATCGCGCTGATCAAGGGCAATCAGCCCACCCTGCACCAGTGGCTGAAGGCCCTGCCATGGCGGGAAGTGCCACTCCTGGACAAGACGCGGGCCACCGCGCACGGCCGCGACGAGATCCGCCGGATCAAGGCCGCCGCCGTCGCCGGGATCGCGTTCCCACACGCGGTGCAGGCCGTCCAGATCGTGCGCCGCCGACGGATCGTCACCACCGGCAAGGTCACCCTGGAACGCATCTACGGGGTGACCGACCTGACCGCGGAGCAGGCCGACGCAACCGAGATCGCCCGCCGCGTCCGCGGCCACTGGGGCATCGAGAACAAGATCCACCACGTCAGGGACACCACGTACGCCGAGGACGCCTCCCGCGTACGCACCGGCACCGCTCCACGTGCCATGGCATCCCTGCGTAACCTGGCCATCGGCGCTCTCCGACTCGGCAACCAGACAAACATCGCCGCTGGACTCCGCCACCACACCCGCGACGCCAACCGTCCACTGATCACCCTCGGCATCATGTGATCAACCAGGACACATCACCTGAACGACGCGGCCCTGGGCGTACCGGTGCGTACTGGGCGCGCGGCGCGATGAGTTGTGCACGATGCAAGGCACTCCCCCACCGGGTCGAGCGCACCGCATGTCGTTCACTTCTCCATCCGGTGCGCACGATGTCGTGGACTGTGCCGCCCCGCTTCCTCGCCAACCTTGACCGCCTCACCCCACACAGTGCTGCTGCTTCTGCCGCGACGCCGCCATGCACGCCGGGATCCGCCCCGTAGCGGACGATGCTGCGGGTGGCGAACTGCTCGCTTCAGATCGCCGACTGCTGTCGGCGCCACGCGGCATGCGGTGGCCGCACTATTCGGCTGCGGTAACCGGAACTCCACGAGCGGCCCGGTAGGCGGCGATGAGGGCCGTAAGCTGAGGGTTGAACCCCTCGGCCTCCTGCAGGGCCGCCTCCGGCATCGGATCGTCGGCGCCATGGCCGAGAGCCGGGCGGCCGGCGAGGTGCTCACAAAGAGCGTCCAGGCGGTCAAGGAGGGCGGCGCGACGCGCCTGCTCAGGGCTCAGCGACCGCAGCCAGGCAAGGCGTTCCACAGCCGTCTCCGGGCATGCGGGCAGGGAGCGGCGGATACCGTCGGCCCGCTCGGCGAGGGTGTTCCACACGGGCCGGCGCAGCATCGCGACGAGCACGTCGGGGACAGCTTCCACGGTGGTGGGCGTCATGTCCTCCACCGTCGCAGGGGGCACTGACAACGCGGCGCAGCCGGGACGCCAGGTCAGCCGTCCGGGCAGCGCGCTGTAATGCAGTTGGGTCAGTCCATGCCGTTGCAGACACCGCCGGTCCCGAGGAAGGAACGCAGCGGCCGGTCGGGGGGCGCTCGGGCGATCTTCCTCCGCTCCGCAGATCTCCACAGGCGGACCCTCGACACATCGACGAAGCTGTCCGGTCCCGGATACGCCGCCAGCAGTGGCTGTAAGGGGGAGGGTCACCGATTTCACGCACTGGCGCCTGAAGGTCCCTACGGCCAACGCCTTCTGGGTGCTGGACGACCGACTCGTCATCACCGAGGACTGGCACGCGGGGCGTCGAGCGCAGCCGCGTCATCCACGAGCCGGGCCGCCGCTTCGTGTTCGTCGTCGAAGAGGCAGCACTCCGATCCCAGGTGTGCGGCGCCGACGCCATGACCGCGCAACTCGGCCCCACTGACCGCCGACGCCCTCCCCCAGGTCTCCCTCGGCGTCGTCCCCATGGACGCGCCCACGCGCGAGCAACGGCTGCGGGAGACGTCCACGTGTACGACGACCGCCTCAGCAACTATGCAGCATGGCCGTATACCGGGCCGACGCCCGAGCGCTGATCCGTCGGGCGATCGAAGCTCTGGACCGGCGCGGGGTGTCGTCCGTCGTGAGCTGGCTCATCCACCATCCGTCATCCGCGTATGCGGCCGTGCGGCCGGCCGGCCCGACTCCGGGCACGGCGTGAGATCACGGGACCCCGGCGCCGTCGTCAGCCGTCCGTGTCGGCGCCGATCAGAGGTTCGTCGGGGGCCACGAAGTCCGGGTCGGTCAGGAAGACGTGGGTTTTCCAGGCGAATTCACCAAGGGCAGTGTCCAGGTCTGCCCCGCAGTCGCCCACATTCTCATGGCGAACGCGTCCCCTGCCTGTGGCCGCGTAGTGGCACCTGTTCGCCGCATCCAGCAGAGCAAGGAGGACGTTTACGAACCAGGTGTCATCGGGTCCGGCAGCGCGCACCTCTTGCACCGCTGCCCGGAGGTTCAAGTACGCGTCTTCAACGGCTCCGGCACGCTCTCGGAGCAGGTCCGCGGGGGAATCGTCGGCAAGATTCTCGTACCGCCAATAGGCAGTACTGAGTTCCTGGGTCGCGGAGCGCAGCCGTTCATATGCTGTATTGCGCCGGTCCCGCGCCCAGCGCGCATGCTCAGCGGCAGCCTGCGACTTCGCAGCCTCGACAGCAGCCCTGACGGTCTGGCGTCCGGTGACCCTGGCGGCGAGGACTCCGCCGATCGCCCCGGCCATGCTGCCGCCCACCGCCCCCACCATCCCGGCCACTGCCGCTGCGTCCATGTCCCCTCGCTCCCCCTGCTGTCCACTGCGACGCCACTGCGCGGACGCCCTTTTCGCCGAGCCCAAGTGGCCACGGATAACGGCCCATTATCTGCGGCAGCGGTAACAAGGTGTTGCTCGAGCAGCAAAAACAGGGCTTCCCACCCGTATCATCTCCGCACCAGGGCACTCTGCGGCCGGAACATCTTCTCTGACCCGCCGCAACCGCTCGCCAGAGCTTCGACCCGGCCACCGACCGAGGAGAGACAGATGTCCGAAGACACGACCATCAACACCGAGTTGACTTCGCAGTACATCAGCCAAGTGGCCAACGACCTGGAAGCCAACGTCAAGGAACAAGAGCGCATCACTGCAGAACTCACCGCATTCCAAAAGCAGCTGGCCACGCTGCAGCGCGACCACACCGTGCTGGTGAGCATGCAGAAGGCACTCGGCGTCACGGCCCCGACCTCTGAACCCGCCAAAGCCGACAGCACCACCGTGCCCTCCCCCAGGAAGAGGCCCGCGGCTGCGCCCAGCACTCGCCGACCGGCGAAGACTGCCACCGCAAAGCCGCCCACCGCCAAGAAGCAGTCCGTCAAGAATCCTGTTGCCAAGAAGGCGGCCACGAAAAGGACAGCGACCACCCTGGTCGACCTCATCCACCGTCACCTCACCGAGCAGAGCGAACCCCGCTCCGCGGCGGAAATCGCCGAGGCACTCAGCCATGCGCACCCCGACCGCAACATCAAGACCACTGTCGTACGCACCACCCTCGAAAGCCTCGTAGCCAAAAGCCTGGCCCAGCGGACCAAGCAGGGCAGCTCCGTCTTCTACACCGCCGCCCATGCGCCGGAGCCGGCAGCGGCACCCACAGACGAGGTCCAGCCCGAAGCTGCCGGATAGTCCGCGGCCCCGTGGCTGCTCGCGTGAGCATGCTCGCCTGTCGTGTGGCATTGGTCAGCCCTCCCGGACGGAAGCCCCGTAGCTGTCGGTAGCCCGTAGCTGTCGGTCTGGCGGAGCACCACCACGCCCTGAGCCGGTGCGGGCCATACCTGGCTGAGGTACCACTCGGTGATCTCGTCCGGGGCGAGGTCGGTGGCGGTGCCCCGGCTACGGGCATCGATGCGCAGCCGATAGTCATCCGGTCCGTTAAAGGACAGCGCAGGCAACTCTTTCGTCGAGGTCGGCCATCAGACCTCGCACCACGAGGACTCCCGTAACCGAGTGCAGTGAGACTTCGACGATCTCGTCCCGCTCAGCAGCCTCGGGCTGAGGTGCGTCGGCGTGGAAGGCGACGGTGACGTCGGCGTCGCCGGTGTGGATGCCGGTCAGGACCGCCGGAATGCCGTCTTGGACCTGGACGTTACCTTGAGTGTTCGGCGTCGCACACGCTGGTGCACGGTTGGTAGCGAGACTGGCACGGTCGAAGCCAGCACAGTTCACCCGCGACCAGCCATTCCTCGAGTCTGACGTACGGTCGCGTGCGGGGTGTGTGGCGTATCGCAGTTGAGGTCGTGGGCGCGAGCCTACGACCAATGGCCTCACACTCACCGATGTCGGCGCGGTCGATTGCAGACAAGCAACGGCGAGATCGCGGTGAACAACGCGACGGCCCTGTGAAACTGCGCACGTCCAACGGTGACGTCAACGGCAAGGACGCCAAGGGCGGCGACATCGACATGCAGACATCGAACGGCGAGGTGACGATCCAGACAGCCACCCCGCTGAACATCAAGGCCCTGGGCGGGCACCGCCTGGCAGACCACGGCGACACTACGGGCCGACGGCATGGCCGGGCCGGCCGCGTCCGCCCCGACCGTCTCCACCGCTTCAGCACACTCACCGCGGCAGATCCCCGCACGCGACCGTACGTCAGACTCGGGTGCCGGCGTGATGCCTCGCAGCCACCGGACACGCAGCACGCCCGTCAGCACCGGGAGGGTGAACTCACCGCAAGCGGCCTCCCGTCTGCCCGCGAAAAGCGAGCGGATCCAGCCCAGCGTGGCTTCTTGTTCCGCTTCCGGCATGACCAGCACCCCACGCGCGTTGCGACAGCCGCAACGCGAGAGTCGGCGGTACGGCGGTGCCCATGCGCGAACCCGGCCTGCTCCGGCAAGCCGATGACGGACGGGTCCTTCCTGGTCCGCGCTACGGCACAACCCTCGAAACGGTGTCAGACGGTCTTGACGACGATGCCGGCACCTTCAAACGCGGCTGCCTCGCCGGCAGTCGCCGCAGTGTCAGTAACCAGGATGCGCCATCCGCTCGCGGGCCTACGGCGGCCTGGAGACGGTCTACACCAGCCCGGTCAGTCGGAAAGCCGGTCCCCTTCGCGCCGGCTGCCACCCGTGATCGAGCGCGGCGCGAACTCCCGCCCCGACAATGGACGGCACCACTGGAAAGGCCGATGTCGCCGCCATCAACACCGCACCCTTCTGATCGGCCTGCTCAACCACGAAGTCGAACCGCCCCGACGCGCACCCTGTGCAGCAACGGGCTCCGCCGGACACTCGCCACCGGTAGGCCACGCCATCGACGGTGATCAGGCGGGTGCCCTTCTTCCGCAGAGTCAACCGTCCTCCTCGACTCAGACGCAACGTCAGGCGCGAGCGCCGGCGCCTTCGAATTGAATCCGACAGCCCGGCTCAGCTTCCGCCCCGACAACCGACCCGATCATATGTCTGCCACCGGGGGCGATGCTCTCGTTTTTGGCACCCCTCGAACGCCTGGCCCCGGGCGCGCCGTCGAAGCCGGATGGGACGACACCTGCTACAGACCCAGTACCGCCCGGACCTGGTCGACGGCCGCCTCGCAGGCACCGGCCTGATCACGGGGGACTCACCGACATCACGCATTCAAGTTCAGTAGAAGCTGTATTCAATCCCCTGCCG
Source organism: Streptomyces sp. NPDC085866 (assembly GCF_044541035.1). Classification (NCBI taxonomy): domain Bacteria; kingdom Bacillati; phylum Actinomycetota; class Actinomycetes; order Kitasatosporales; family Streptomycetaceae; genus Streptomyces; species Streptomyces sp. NPDC085866. The sequence goes on along the minus strand of NZ_JBITSQ010000017.1, from coordinate 9,422 downwards.
TGGGTGTGAAAGGGCGCCGGAAGACCAGGGGGATGTATAGTCCGCCTGATCACAAGGTGCGCCTTCAGTCGTTTCGATCCAAGGTGAGTCGAGCTTCACCACATCAATGTGGCGTTCGTCCATCAAAATCACGGGAACCGCTTCGCGATCGCCTCGGCGATCGCGTCCGGTGCGTGTTCCTGAATGAAGTGTCGCGCGCGTGGCAACTCGACTACGTCGAGATCGGTGAAGGCGGCACGAATTCGCGGGATACAAGCGTTCGGACGGAACACCATGTCCCGCATCCCCCACACCAGCAGGGCAGGCTTGTCGCCGAGCAGGACGGGCACGTCTCGGGCGAGTTGGTCCAGCAGGGGGCGCGCGGCACGAATTTCTTTGGGCATCATGGCGAGTCCGCGCCGGGCTTCCGCGGTGGGCTGCACCGTGCGATAGTGGTCGGCCTCGGCCGCAGCGAGCTTGCGCCCCAGCTCTGCGAGCAGGACGCGCTCGACGAGGAAATTCTGTTCGAGTATCCGCCGCTGCATCGGGCGGCTGCTCATGATCATGCTGAACGCCCGATTGGCCATCGCTTCGGTCGGCCAGAACAAGGTGTTGCCCAGCACGATGCCCTTCACGCGATCCGCGCGGGCGGTGACCGCGCCCAGACCGATGGGTCCGCCCCAGTCCTGTCCCATCAGAACGAAGCCGTCGAGCTGCAGGTGATCGATCAGCTCACCGAGGACCGCGGTGTGCTCGGCGATCGTGTAGCCGAAACCCGCAGGGCGTTCGGACAATCCAAAACCCAGATAGTCGACGGCGATACACCGGTACCGGTCACGCAGGTCCTTCACGATCTGACGGTATAGGAAGCTCCACGTCGGAGCGCCATGGCAGAACAGCAGTGGCGGCCCGGCCCCCTCGTCGATGTAGTGAACCCGGCCGACGGACGAGTCAAACCAGCGCGACTCGAAAGGGTACAGACTCCTGTCGGGAACGAAGTCGATCAGCATTGGTCCCCCCTCCGATGCCAGACTACATGTGTAGTGCCCGAGCGCGCGTGGCCTTCACGGAAATGACTTAGCGGGCTGGGATCGGCACGGCCGCCGGTCGCCATTCTCGCCTGAGCAATCCGAACACCCACGAGTCGGATACATCGCCATTCACGACGCAGTCTTCCCGCAACGTCCCTTCACGCACGAATCCGATCTTCTCGAGTACCCGGGCGGATGCCACGTTGCGCGTATCGGTCTCGGCCTGGACTCGGTTCAGGTCCAGTGTGTCGAATGCCCACTGCAGCAAGGCGTGCGCCGCCTCCGTCGCGTAGCCGTGGCCCCACATCGCCTCGTCGAGGCAGTAGCCCAACGATGCGCTGCGGTAGTCCGGGTTCCATCCGGTCAGCACGCACCAGCCGACGAAGGCCCCGTCGGAAGCACGGTCGATGGCAACCCGTGCCCCGGTGCCTTCGTCCGCCATCTTCCGGCACATCGCGATGAAGCGCTCGGCGCGGGCCCGTTCGGTCCACGGTGGGGAGTCCCAGTAGCGCATCACGTGGGTGCTGCTGTGCAGCGCGAAGAGGGGGTCCGCGTCGGTGTCGGTGAAGGGGCGCAGTCGCAGGCGAGCGGTGTGCAGTATGGGGGTGGCCAAAGTCATGCGCACCATCTTGCGTCCTCACGAGGCGGCAGAGCACCGATTTGCCATCCCGATCCGGTCCTCACGACCCAAGGCTCCGCCTACCAGCAGATCGTGCACGCCTTCAACCATCACCCTGACCAGGCATTCAGGGTCCGCGAATGGCACAACTGCTCGGCCTGGCCACCGGCGACCCAAGCCCGAACGTCACCCGAAGCAGCCTCGGACGTCTAACCCGCAAAGGCGTCCTCGCCCAATCCGGGCGAGGACACGACCAGAAACGGACTTAACGACCTCTCAGAGCCGGGCAGGAGAGGTGGGCACGACGGTCACCAGGTCTGGTCAGCTCGGACTTGATCACCAGAGTTCCAGAACTCGAAGAGGTGTCCTCACACACTGATGTATGTGCGAACACCTCTGCGCTCCGGCGACCGCGCCACTTCGAGCGCTGCTCAGCCCGCCGCTATGCCCAGCAACGGACCGAAGTCCGTGGTCCGGCCAGCCTCTCTCATAATCCGTGCGGCTGCAGCGTTCACCTCAGCCGGTATGTCACCGCGTTCCGCCACCAGCCTGTCGTAGATCGGCGCATCACTGCGCGTCGGCCAGATGCCGTCCTGCTGGTTCACTGCTGTGTCCCTTTCCCGTTGATCCAAACGGGTAGCGAGTGTACGGGCGGACGGCATGCACGGTTTTCCAGCAGCAGGGATCCGGCCGTCTGGTGGGACAGCCACGTTCGAGCGGCCTTACCGCTTCAGATGACATCCCTGCGGGAAGAAGACTCCTGACCAAGTGGCAGGCGGCTAACGGATAGTGGATCGGCGCACCCGCCCCACCACCTACGAACGGACGGCTCTACCTGACGACCGCGTGCAGCGAATCCTCCACCCCGCTCGCCGCCGACGAACCCGGAGACCGACTCCCCGACATCGACCCCAGCGTCACCTACGAAGGAGACGGCCTCGGACGGTCGATCACCAGGTACGACAAAACCGCGGTTCGCTACGAGGCTACCGTCCTCGTTGCCGCCATCAACGAGTGGTTGTGACGTACTGGTCCGACGACAACTCGAACACCCGTACTCGCCGACCACCGGTGGGATTGACGGTCTCACGGACCGGATGCATCCCCAGTTTGGTCATGATCCGTTCGGAGGCGTCGTTGCCCACTTGAGTGATGCTGACGATCCGCTCCAGCCCTCGCTCTTCGAATCCGAACCGTATAGCGGCCGCAGCGGCCTCGGTGGCCAAGCCCTGCCCCCAGTGTGAACGTCCCAGCCGCCAGCCGACCTCAACCGCCGGCAGCACCTCCGGCAAGAAGTCGGGCACCGAAAGGCCGGTGAACCCGGCCAGCTCGCCAGTAGACCGGATCTCTACGGCGAACAGGCCGAAGCCCTGTGACTCCCACTCGCTCTCCCATGCCTGGATCCCGCCGCGAGTCTGCTGTTCGTCACGGACGCTGCCGTCACGGATCCACCGCATGACCTCGGGGTCGGCATTGATGGCAGCCATGGGCGCAACGTCTTCCTCGCGCCAGCGACGCAGGATCAAACGGGGAGTCTCAAGCGTGACCATCCAATCATTCTGGATCACAAAATGGGCTCTCCGCCATCCTCACCAGGCGCTTTCGATACACGGGCTGCTGGCCTCAGCTGGCGGGAACCGGGTGCCGGTGATCGCGAAGCGGGGGCAGTCTCTCTGGTCCGCCGCGTCCGGCGCGATCGGAGTCGGCCTGATCGGCCGTCAACTGCACACCTGGAACGCTTCTTGACCCGGCTCCAGCCGGCAGTCGGAGCCGCGCCGTAGCCGGGCTTCAGCCGGCTGTAGCCGCCCACCGACCAGTCCTCGCAGGAGTACTCTCCCCTGCGCCGCTGCTCGAAGGTCAACGGACCGTGCTCGTGCGGGTAGCCGCTGTCGCGGCGCGCGTCGTAGAGGTGCGCGACTGCGGGGACAGGAGACCAGTTGCGCCGGGGCCTGGGCCAGCGTCCACATCGGGGAGCACGTCTCGTGGGCGCCGGCATGCCCGGCGACTCTAGACGGTGTTCTCTGGTCGCGGTACGGGCGAAGGGTCTCCCCTGCTTCCCTACCCACGACTGACGGCAATGGCGTTTCAGGGCCGGCCACGGTCACGAGCAGGATCCGACCGACGCGGACTTGTGCCCCAAACTCACTGCCATTGAAGGCCTGTTGGACGGTCATACGGAACCCACGGTATGTGCGCCAACCGACGCCCTGGGCACGAAGTACTACGGCGTGGCCTGGTGGCACAGCCTCACGCACGCCCTGCCCTTCCCCTATGACGGGTCATCGAAGTTGAGCGGTGCGTAGGTGTCCGCGGACCCGGCGGGTGGTGACGCAGCGTGTGCGTAGCCGCTGGTTGGCCGGGTTCCGGAAGCCGTGGGCGTTGCGCGCGCAGAGCTTGATGATGCGGTTGACGCCCTCGCTGGTGGCATTGCTGTGGCCGGTGGCGATGCACGCTGCGATCTCGGGCCACCAGCAGTCGACCGTGATGGCGAGCTGCCGGCCCTCGGGGATGCCGGAGTCCGCGCACCAGGTGAGGAACTTGTAGCGCACGTGACCGACGTGCTCGCGGTCGGCACCGCTGCGTGCGAACGCGAGCAGGTCGCGCAGCCGCTCTTTCGCGATCCACCTCGTGAGCAGGGTCATGCCGATGTCGCCGGCGTCCATCAGGGCGTCCACATCTGCGTGAACTGCTTCTCCGTCAGGTCTTCGCGGCCGCGCAGGGTGGCGGTGGTGCGGCGGCGCACAATGTTGAGCATCTTGTTCGCGTGCTGGGCCACATGGAAGTGGTCATCCACAACGAGGGTGGCTTGCGGCAGGCCGGTGCGGATCGCGGCACGGTAGCTGGTGGACATGTCGATGGGAACGTAGCGGATCTGCGTGCGCCACTGAAGTGGGGTCGTCGCGAGCCAGGCCAGCACGTCGGAGGGGGCGCGGCCCTCGACCTGGCCGAGCAAGCCGCCGTTCCCATTCGCGTCGACGAAGCCGGTGTGCCACTGGTCCGCGGCGAGCTCCCACGTCCCGTTTCGGGGTTCCGGCGCCACTGGGTGCGTCCGCGGCGGGTCTCGTCGATCCCCAGCACCGCAACCGGTGGCAGAGGGGCGACGGTGACCTCGGTGGCGGCGGTGCCGAAGGCGTCCATCACCACCGGCCAGGACAGTCGCAGGCCGCGGGCCGCCTGGATTCCGTGGAGCCGGCGTCGCCCACGCGTCGGCCGGCCGCTTGCCGCAGCCGGGTGGTGAGGCGGGCGCGCGCTGGTACCTGCGGGAGCTGCTCGGTGAACGACTTCCTTGGGCACAGTGGCTCGCGGCACCACCAGCGGCGCTTGTGCCAGCGGAACTGCAGATCCCTCTCGCCGTAGGGAAGGTCGCGGGGCCGGGTGATAGCCGTGTCCTTCACCCGGGTCGCGAATACCCCGCACGACGGGCAGGCCCTGGCTGCCTCGTCGGCCGTGGCCAGGTGCACCCGACGGGTTCCGTCGGCCAGCCGCTCGATCCGTACGACGGACACCCTGTCGAGTCCGAGCAGCAATGTCGCTTCGTTGGGCAAGCCCGTGGGTCCTGCTTAATCTCGCCCCGGAGATCAGAAATGATCACGCTATCGATAGCGAGGCAGCAGCGGCCGGGGCTGTCGCTGCGGTGGATCGACTCTGACCGTCGGGTAGCTGGCGCTTCGCAGGGCAGTGAGCTGAGGCGTGATGACGTGGGACCGGATCAGGTGGTCTGGTCATGCGGCCGCGTCGACGAGGGCTTGGAGCAGGCGCTGGGGGTCTTCGGCGATGCGGTTGCAGACGTAGAGCCACCATTCCGTGCCGAAGACGATGTACTCCCGGGTGGGGTGGCCGCGCTCGGCCATGGCGGTCAGGTGGTCGGGCCCGAGGCCGAGGAGGGTCTCGAACTCCCAAGGGGCGGAATTGTGGCCCTTCCCGCCGAGGTGCTGGTCAATACGGTTGATCAGATCCCAGTCGTGGGTGGCGAAGGAGCATAGATGGCCCGAGTCGGCCAGCTGTTTCGCGTACGCAAGATAGGCAGCGGTCAGGGCCGGGGCCTCGTGCCGGTGGGCGATGGCCTCAGGTTCGAGGAAGGCGCCCTTGACCAGGCGGATGCGGCCGGGACGGGAAAGCAGCTCCGGCAGGTCGTCTGCGGTGCGATACAGGCGTGCCTGGACGGTGATGCCCACATGGTCGAACTGCTTGCACAGCTTGCGGTGCAGGGCAAGCACCTCGTCGGTACGGTCGGAGCCTTCAGCCGAGATCACCATCTCCCGCCCGGTGTCGGCGGTGGCTTGGGCTATGCGGGAGGCGTTGGCAAGGGCAAGCTCAGCGTCGACGGCGAGGCCGATGTGAGACAGGTCGAGGGAGATCGAGCACCCGGGTGGCAGCAGCCGGGCCGCGGAGAGGAACGTGTCGGTTTCTTCCGTGGCTCGCTGCGGGTCGCGGCAGCTCTCGCCCATGTACTCGACGTTCACACGGTGGCCGACGGCCAGGACCTGCTGCGCCCGATCCAGGGCGTCGGGAAGGGTTTCACCGGCCACGTACCGCCGCGCGACCTTGCGGGCCAGAGGGCCCAGAACCGGGTCACCTGGGATGCGCCACTTCAGCTCCTCGTCGAGCGCGAGCCCACGCAGGACTTGGGCAACCTGTGACGAGAGGGCGGCGTTTGTGGCAGGGGTCTGCGTAGTCATGCGCTGTGCCTAGCTGTTCGCGGGATGGATGAACGCCTGCGAGCCTTCCAGGCTGGTCCTACCACCCGCGAGTGGCAGAAACGACAGGTAAGCTGAAGTTCCTGCCACCGTCGTAAGAGGGGATCGGGAACCGATGCTTCACGACGTCGCCGTCCTGGCTCTCCAGGGTGCCCACGCCTTCGAGCTGGGCGTGTTCTGCGAGGTCTTCGGGATTGACCGCAGCGACGACGCGCTGCCCGTGTACGACTTCGCTCTTGTCTCGGCCACCGGCGACAGTGTGCCGACCCGCCACGGCTTCGAGGTGCGGACCCGTCACGGCCTGGAGCGGCTGGCCTCGGCGGACCTCATCTGCATCCCGGCCTACGACCCGCGCGTGCGCCAGCCGGACCGCCTGGCCGAGGAACTGCGGGCCGCTGTGAAGCGTGGCGCTCGTGTCCTGAGCATCTGCACCGGGGCCTTCCTCCTGGGCGAGGCCGGGCTGCTCGACGACCGACGCTGTACCACCCACTGGCGCTACACCGACGAACTCGCCCGCCGCCACCCGCGCGCCCACGTCGAGTCGGACGTGCTCTACGTGGACGAGGACCCGGTCATCACCGGCGCCGGCACCGCTGCCGGCGTCGACACCTGCCTCCACCTCATCCGCAAGGAGCACGGCAGCGCCGTCGCCAACGCGATCGCCCGCCGCATGGTCACACCCCCGCACCGCGACGGCGGCCAGCACCAGTACCGCCAGCGCCCGCTCCCCCGGGAGGGGACCGGGTCTCTCGCCCCTGTCCTGGCCTGGGTGGAATCCAACCTCGACCAGGACCTGACCGTCGACGCAATGGCTTCCCGTGCCCACCTCTCCCCACGGACCTTCGCCCGACGCTTCAGGCAGGAGACCGGGACCACACCGCTGCAATGGCTGACCGGACAGCGGGTCCTGCTCGCGCAGCACCACCTGGAGACCACGGACGCCCCAGTAACCGCGATCGCCCACCGCACGGGCTTCGGTACCGTCGACAACCTCCGCCACCACTTCGCCCGACACCTCGGCACGACGCCCCAGGCATACCGGCGCACGTTCAGAGCCCTGCCTACCAGCCGACGATCCGCACCCCCCACAGCCCCACAAGCGCCGCGCAGTGCTGTCGGTCCTCGTGAACGTCGAACAGCGCATCAGAGTGGCAGCTCCCGAGGTGCTGACTGATCACTGTCCGGTCTTGTGAACAGAACCAGGTCGGCAAGCCCGTCACCAGCCGTGACTGCACGTCAGCGGCCCAGGCGATGCGCACGGCTCAAGATCGAAGATGCCCTATGACAAGGAGTTCGTCGTGCGCGGGCCGCTGGCCGCGGATGACGTGGTGTGCGTGCCTGGTATCACCCAGACTCCGGTCGTCATGCCGTCATGCCGTCATGCCGTCATGCCCTGACCCGTAGCGGGGTCGGCTCCCGGCGGTCGGCGGCGCTAGCCCAAAGGTGCGGATACGGCTGCAGGTCCCGGAATAACTCCGGGACCTGCAGCCGCACGAGGTCAGGCGGGGGTGATGTTCTCCGCCTGCGGGCCCTTCTGGCCCTGGCCGACGTCGAACGTCACCTTCTGGCCCTCCTGGAGCTCACGGAAGCCGGAGGCGTTGATGTTGGAGTAGTGCGCGAAGACGTCCGGCCCGCCGCCGTCCTGGGAGATGAAGCCGAAACCCTTTTCGGCGTTGAACCACTTGACGGTTCCGCTGGCCATGCTGAGCCCTCCGGTCGATATCGGACCCGCACCGCGCGGACCCGAAGGTGATGTTCTGGTCCCGCGCTGCACAGCAAAACGCCCACGCCGGAGCGCGGGCGGGCAATGCGAACCACGACATCTGACAGCGACGCTACACGGCGAAACCGGCTCTCACCAGAGAGCAACAGAACAAGATCGGAACGCGCCGCTCGGTGAATCGCCCTGTGGGCAGGATGTCGGACGTGCGGCGGGGCTGTCGGTGATCGATGGGCGATGTGTCGGTGGCCGCTGAAACCGTGGACCACGAGCTGCCCCGATGAGCAGTCGCGTCCCGCCTTCGACTGCAAGGGAGCCCAGCCGCCGTGTCGTCCATCTCCTCCCCCCTTGCCCTGGGATCTCCGCCGGCTTCCGCGTGCCGATGGCCGCGTCTTCCTGGTCACCGGCGGCAACGCCGGCATCGGTACTTCGTCGCGGAGCAGCTGTCCGGAACCGGAGCCACTGTCGTGCTGGGCACCCGGGATCCCGCCAAGGCCGAAGTCGCCACGGGCTCGATCTGCTCGCGCGTGCCCGGCGCACGGGGTACGGGCCGTTCGGCTGGACCTCGCCGACCTCTCGTCGCTCAGGGCAGCGGTGGAATCACTGGATGTGGATCGCCTCGACGCGGTGGTCAACAACGCCGGCGTCGCACTCGACGACCCGCCGCGCAAGGAGACCGGGCCGGTCACGAGCCCATGTTCGGCACCAACCATCTCGGGCACTTCACGCTGCCCCACTGGCTCATGCCTTTGCTGACGGCCGCGTCGGCGACCCGCGTCGTGACCATGGGCAGCTTCGCGGCGAAGTCCGAGCGGCTAGACCTTGCCGACCTGCAGTCCCGGAAGGACTACCAGCCCAAGCGTGCCTAGGGCCGCTCCACGCCGGCTCAGATGTACTTCGGCCTCGCCGACGCCTGGACCGCTGCGCGGTTGTGGGAGGCGAGCTGCGACTTGGCTGGTGTCGGCCTCGGCACATTTCCGGGACAGCCTCACAGCACGCACACGTCGTCCGGGGCGTTCGAGAGACTGCGACGGCGTCGATGACGGCTCCCCCGCCGCTATGACGTTGGTGACGGCGCGCCCTGGCCCGGCTTTCACCGTGGCCGAGGCGAATCCCTGTCCACTGCGCTGAACGCGCTGGATGCGCACGCCTCGCGGCGCTGTTACCCGTCGCGTCAGTACGCGGAGTTGACGTTGTCGATGGAACCGTAGCGGTGGGCGGCATAGTTGGCGGCCGCGGTGATGTTCGCCACCGGGTCGGTGACGCTGTGAGCGGTGCCGACGACGTGGTAGGCGTTGAAGGTGGGGTCGATCACCTGCAGCAGGCCCTTGGACGGGGTGCCCTTCTGCGCGTTGACGTCCCAGTTGTTCTGGGCG
>NZ_JBITSQ010000016.1:228113-244033 GCF_044541035.1 Streptomyces sp. NPDC085866 | reverse complement strand
GCCGAAGGTGCGATAGCACCAGTTGAGCAGGTTGTGGACGGGGCGATGGGTGACCACGACGCCCTTGGGCTTTCCGGTGCTGCCGGAGGTGAAGATGATGTAGGCGGTGTTGTCCGGCCCGGCGACCGGCTCCGGATCGGGGAGCGCCGCCTGCGCCGCCCGGGACTCGTCCACCTCGATGACCAGGACGCCGTCCGGGACCGTCCAGCGTTCGGTGTCCGAGGTGGACAGCACCGTGGTCGATTCGGCGTCGGCGAGCATGTCGGCCACGCGCTCGGCCGGCAACGACGGTTCCAGTGGCAGGTAGGCCCCGCCCGCCTTGAGCACGCCGAACACGGCGGCGACCATGGCCGGGCCGCGCCGGATGCCGACACCGACCACGGTCTCCGGGCCGACGCCGCGCTCCTTGAGGTCCCAGGCGATCCGGTTCGCCCGCTGGTTCAGCTCTGCGTAGGTCATGGTTCCGCCGGCCCAGCGCAGTGCGATCGCGTCGGGCCGTAGCCTGGCCTGCTCCTCGAAGAGCAGGTGAACGGGGCCGGGGCACGGGAAGTCGCGGGCCGTGTCGTTCCACTCGACGAGGATCTTGTGGCGTTCCTCGGCGTCGAGCGGGCGGCCCGCGGCCTCCCGCGGGCCGCCCGTGGTGGCGTGCTCCCGCCGCGCGTCGGTCGGTACGTCGAGCGCGCCGACGGTGGCCTGCGGGTCCGCCACGACCTGCTCCACGACCCGGACGAACCCCGCCGCGAAGCCCTCGACCGTCGAGCGGTCGAAGAGGTCGGTGGCGTACTCGATCTCCCCCACGACCGAGCCGTCGGACTCGTCCGGCGCCAGGTTGAAGAACAGGTCGAACTTCGCCGAGCCCGTCGGAACGGGCTCCATCGACACCGTCACACCCGGCAGGTCCAGCTCCGGCCGCGCGTTGTTCTGCCACGCCAGCACGACCTGGAACAGCGGGTGATGGGCGGTCGACCGTTCCGGCCGCAGCAGCTCCACCAGCCGCTCGAACGGGACGTCCTGGTTCTCGTACGCCGCGAGCGCCTTCTGCCGTACCTGTTCCAGCACCCGGTCGAACGACCGGTCCGCGCCCACCTGGACCCGTAGCGCCCAGGTGTTGACGAAGAAACCGATCAGATCGTCGAGCGCCTCGTCGGTGCGGCCCGCGATCGGGGCGCCGACGGTGATGTCCTCGTCGCCGCCCAGCCGGTGCAGCAACATCACCAGCGCGGTCTGGAACACCATCGACACCGTCACACCACGCGCCCGCGCCAGCTCCTCGACCCGCGCCCGCACCTCGCTCGGGAGCCCGAGTTCCACGGATCCGCCGTGGAAACTCGCCACCTCGGGGCGGGACCGGTCCAGGGGCAGCGACAGCGGTCGTGAAACCCCCGCCAACTCCTCGCGCCAGTAGGCCGCCTGAACCGACAGGACGCTCTGCGGATCGGACTCGTCCCCGAGCAGTTCCTGCTGCCACAACGCGTAGTCGGAATACTGCACGGGCAGCTCGGACCATTCCGGTGCGCTCCCGGCCACGCGGGCCCGGTATGCAAGCGAGATGTCCCGCGCCAGCGGCGCCAGCGATCCGCCGTCACCGGCGATGTGGTGAATCACCAGCACCAGCACGAATTCCTGTTCACCGCACTGGACGACGGAACCCCGCAGCGGTACGTCGACCGCCAGGTCGAACCAACTGCCGGACACCGACGACACCACACCCGGCACCCGCTCGGGCGCGACCCGGCCCCAGTCCTGCCAGGGCAGCTCGATCTCGGCCGGGTCGAGGACGCGCTGGAACGGCTCGCCGTCCACGTCGTCGAACACCGTCCGAAGGACCTCGTGGCGGACCATCACGTCCTGGAACGCCGCGCGTAACGCGGCCGTGTCGAGCGCTCCGTGGAACCGCAGGAGCAGCGGAATGTTGTACGTCGAGGAAGGACCCTCGAAGCGGTTGATGAACCACATCCGCCGCTGCGCGTAAGAGAGGGGAATCATGGCGCTTCTACCTTTCGCTCATCCTGCGCAGCGGCTTTCGGGAAGAGGCAGACATCTCGTTCCAACGGTCGGTCAGCTCGGCGACGGTGGGGGCGGTGAACAGGATCCGGATCGGGATTTCCACGCCCAGCTCGGCGCGCACCCGCGCCACCAGACGGGTGGCCAGCAACGAATGTCCGCCCAGGGCGAAGAAGTCGTCGTCGATGCCGACCCGCTCCACCCCGAGTACCTCGGCGAACAGCCCGCACAGCACCGCCTCCCGCGGCGTGCGCGGAGCCTGGTACTCGTCCCCGTCGAACTCGGGCCGCGGCAGCGCCAGGCGGTCCAGCTTCCCGTTCGGTGTCAGCGGCAGCTCCGCCAGCACCACGAACGCCGCCGGGACCATGTACTGCGGCAGCCGCTCCCCCACCAGCGTCCGCAGCTGCTCCGCGGGCGGCACGACGCCGCCCGGCTCGGGCACCAGGTACGCCACCAGTTGCCGGTCGTCCGGGTTGTCCTCGCGGGCGATGACGGTCGCCTGGCGGACGGCCGGATGACCGGTCAGGGTGCGCTCGATCTCGGCGGGTTCGATGCGGAAGCCGCGCAGCTTGATCTGGTGGTCACAGCGCCCGAGGTACTCGACCTCGCCCGTGCCGGTCCAGCGGGCCAGATCCCCGCTGCGGTACATCCGCGTGCCCGGCGGACCGAACGGATCGGGCACGAACCGCTCCGCGGTCATGCCCGGTTGGCCGTGGTAGCCACGGGCCAGGCCGTGCCCGGCGATCCACAGATCACCGGTCACGCCGGGAGGCACGGGGTGGAGCGTGCGGTCGAGGATGAGGATCCGCGCGTTGGTGACGGGGCCGCCGATGGAGGGAGGCATGCCGGCCGTGCCGGGGTCGAGGCGGGCGGCCGTGGAGTAGATGGTGGCCTCGGTGGGGCCGTAGAGGTTGGTGACCTCGGCGGCCTGCTCGCACAGGGTGTGGGCCAGGGGTGTGGGCAGGGCTTCGCCGCTGGTGATGACACGGAGCCCGGTCAGGCAGGCCGGGACGTGGGTGACCAGCACCTGCCAGAGGGCGGGGGTGGCCTGCATGAGGGTGATGCCCGCGCGCTGGACGAGGTCGAGCAGCGCCGAGGGCTGGGTGATGGTGTCCTTGCCGGCCAGGACCACCCGGGCACCGGTCAGCAGGGGCAGGAACAGTTCCAGCGCGGCGATGTCGAACGCGACGGTGGCGACGGCCAGCAGCCGGTCGTCCGGCGACAGCGAGAAACGGTCCCGCATGCCGGTGAGCAGGTTGCTCAGGGTGCCGTGCTCGATGACCACGCCCTTGGGCTTTCCGGTGGAGCCGGAGGTGTAGATGACGTAGGCGGTGTGGTGGAAGCCGACCGTGGTCCCCGGGTCGCGGGCGGGGTGGGCGGACAGGTCGGCCTCGGCCAGCCGCCGCGGGTCCAGCACCAGCACCGGCGCGCTGTCCTCGACCACGGACCGCACCCGCGCTGCCGGATACTCCGGGTCCACCGGCACATAGGCGCCGCCGGCCTTCCACACCGCGAGCAGCGCCGCGACCAGGTCGAGCGAGCGAGGCAGCAGCACCACCACGCGCGACTCCGGCCCCACGCCCTGCTCGATCAGCCAGTGGGCCATCCGGTTGGCGCGCTCGTCCAGCTCCCGGTAGGTCAGCCGGTGACCGTCGTACTCGACGGCCACCGCGTCCGGTGTCGCGGCCGCCTGTTCGGCGATCAGCTCGGGGACGGTCCGCTCGGGCAGCGGCGTCGCGGTGTCGTTCCAGCCGTGCAGCACCTGCTCGCGCTCCGCGTCGGAGAGCACGTCGATCGCGCCTACGGTGGTCTCCGGGTCGGCGGCGAACTGCCGCAGCACCCGCACCAGCCGGTCGGCGATCACCTCCACCTCGGCGTGTGCGAAGGCGTCACGCTGGTACTGGAAGGAGAGGCGCAGCAGCGGGTCGGCCGCGGCGATGACGGTCAGCGGGTAGTGCGGCGGGGCGTACGGGCGGATGCCGGTCACCGCCAGATCCGCCGATGCGCCCGCAGCCGAGAGGCCGACGCGGTCGACGGGGAACGACTCGAAGACCACGAGCGTGTCGAAGAGCGCGCTCAGCCCGGTCGACCGCTGGATGTCGGCGAGCCCGAGGTGGTGGTGGTCCAGCAGCCGCGCCTGGGCGTCCTGCAGTCGCCCCAGCAGCTGCGGGAGGCGGTCGGTCGGCGTGTGGCGCACCCGCACCGGCACCGTGTTGATGAACAGGCCGATCATCGTGTCCACGCCGGGCAGTTCGGACGGCCGGCCGGCGACGGTGGTGCCGAACAGCACGTCCTCGCGACCGGTCAGCTCGGCGAGTACGACGGCCCACGCGCCCTGCACCAGAGTGTTGGGGGTGACGCCCCACTCGGCGGCACGACGCGCCAGCCTGGTGGCGTCGTCGCCGCTCAGTGCCGCGTCGACCTGCCCGCTGCCGCCGCCGTCGGGGCGTGCCGTGGGCGCCAGGAGGGTCGGCTCCGCCACACCGGCCAGCTCCGTGGCCCACGCCTGGGCCGAGCGTGCCGCGTCCTGCCGTGACAGCCACCGCAGGAAGTCCCGGTAGCCGTGGGGGCGCGGCGGGTGGGTGTCGTGGCCGCCGGTCGCGTACAGGTCCATCAGTTCCCGCCCGATCAGCGGGACCGACCAGCCGTCGAGCAGGACGTGGTGGGCGGTGAGCGCCAGCTCGGCCCGTTCCGGTCCCAGCGTGACGAGGGTGAGCCGGAGCAGCGGCGGGCTGTCGGGGCGGAAGCGGGTGTCCCGCTCCTCGGCGAGGACCTCCTCGAGCCGTGTCTCGGCCTCGGGGTCGCCGGTGAGGTCGACCTGTCGCCAGGGCAGGGGGACGTCGTCCACCACGATCTGCACGGACTCGCCGGTCGCGCTCGACAGGAACGCCGCCCTCAGGTTCGGGTGCCGCTCCAGCAGGGCCTGGCCCGCGGCCCGCAGGCGCACCGCGTCCACGGGGCCGCTGAGCCGGAACACGAACTGGGTCTGGTAGGCCTCGGAGGCCGTGTCCGCGAGCAGCGTGTGGAACAGCAGGCCGTCCTGCAGCGGTGTGAGCGGCCACACGTCGCTCACCCGGCCGAACCGCCGCTGCCAGGTGTCCAGTTCGGCCTGGCCGACGCGCACCGGCGCCACATCGGAGGGGGTCAGGCCGGTCGCGCCCGTCGTGACCAGGGTGTGCAGGCCGCGCAGGGCGGCGCACCAGGTGTCGGCGAGGTCGCGGACCTCGGCGGCGGACAGCACGCCGGTGGCGAAGGTGAACAGGGCGGTGAGCCGGGCGCCGTCCCCGGTGTCGGTGACCAGGGAGTTGAGTTCGAGTGCGCCGAGCGCCGGCATGCCGGGGTCGGGAGCCGCGACGAGTTCGGCGCATTCCGGCGCGGGTGCCCATCCGGGGCCGTGTGCCGCCCCGGGGCCGTCGAAGGAGAAGTGGCCCAGGAAGTTGAAGCCGATCTCGTCCGCCGGGTACGGGCGCAGCACCGCCGCGGTCTCGTCGTTGAGGTAGCGGAGCAGGGTGTAGCCGATGCCCTGGTCGGGCAGCGCGCGCCGCTGCTCCTTCACGCGCTTGAGGGCGTCGCCGGCGGCCGCTCCCCCGGCGATCGCCTCGTCGGCATCGATGCCGGAGAGGTCGAACCGGACCGGGTGGACGGTGGTGAACCAGCCGACCGTGCGGGACAGGTCCGCGCCCGGGGCCAGCTCCTCCTGTCGACCGTGGCCTTCCAGGCGTACGACCGTGGCGTCGTCGGTCACGCCCCGCCGGTGCCGGGCCAGTGCCAGCACGAGGGCGGTGAGCAGCACGTCGTCGACGCCGCTGCGATACGCCGCCGGCACCGATGTCAGCACGGCGTCGGTCAGGTCTCCGGGGAGCTGGACGCGCACGGTTTCCGTGGCCGCGGTGACGTCGGCCTTCGGGTCGAACGGCCTGGATCCGACCGCGGCCACGGGGGCGGCGAGCACGTCGCGCCACAGCGACACCTCCGCCGCCCGCCCGGGCCGGCTCGCCTCGTCGGTCAGCGCGTGCAGCCAGCGCCGCATCGAGGTCCCCACCGGCGGCAGCGCCGGGGCCTCACCGGTGCGGGCCTGCCGCCACGCCTCGGCCAGGTCGGGGAGCAGTACCCGCCAGGACATGCCGTCGACGACCAGGTGGTGCGCCGCGACCAGCAGGCGCCCGGTGCCGCCGGTGTCCGGCTCGAACCACACCAGCCGGAGCATCGTGCCGTCCGAGGCCCTGATGTCGCGTGTCGCGGCGGCCGCCTCGGTGCGCAGCAGCTCCTGCCACTCGTCCCCGCTCCAGTCGCCCGGGCACTCGACGCGCCTGATGAGCCGGGCCGCGTCGACCGAGCCGGGCGGGTGCACCAGCAGACCGTCGTCGACCAGTTGGGAACGCAGTGCGTCGTGCCGGTCGAGGACGGCGCGCACCGTGGCGGTGAGGTTGTCGTGGTCCGTCTCGGCCGGTACCTCCAGCACCAGCCACTGGGCGAGCCGGTCGAGGCCGGGTCCGCGCTCGGCGACCAGCCGTGCCATCGGCGGCAGCGGCAGCAGGCCGACGCCGCCGCCGTCGAGTTCGGCGAGTGCCGTCGGGGCGGTGTCCCGGGTCGCGGCCGCGGCCAGCGCGGCGACGGTGCGGCACTCGAACACGGTGCGCGGGCTGAGCGCGAGTCCGGCGGCCCGGGCGCGGGCGACCACCTGGATGGCCCGGATGCTGTCGCCGCCGAGCGTGAAGAAGTCGTCGTCCACGCCGATCCTGCTGAGCCCGAGCACCTCGGCGAACGCGGCCGCCAGGACGTGCTCCTCGCTGGTGCGGGCCGGCCGGTGAGCCTGGCCGGTGAACTCCGGCTCGGGCAGTGACGCCCGGTCCAGCTTGCCGTTCGCGGTCAGCGGCAGCCGGTCCAGCGGCACGAACGCGGCGGGTACCAGGTGGGCGGGCAGCCGGGCCGCGACGAAGCCCCGCAGCTCGGCGATGTCCAGCCCGGCATGGAGGTCCCAGTCCACGCCGGACCCGCCGATGCTGCCGGAGGTCGTCGGGACGATGTAGGCGACGAGCTGGGCGGCCCCGTCGGCGCCGCGGCCGCGCCGGGCGAGGACGGCGGCGTGCGCCACCCCGGGGTGCGCGGCCAGCGTCGCCTCGATCTCCGCGGGTTCGACCCGGAAGCCGCGGATCTTCACCTGGTGATCGGCTCGTCCGGCGAACTCCAGCTCGCCGTACTCGTTCCAGCGTGCCAGGTCGCCCGTCCGGTACATGCGCCGCCCGGGCGGGCCGAACGGGCAGGCGACGAAGCGTTCCGCGGTCAGGGCCGAGCGGTCGTGGTAGCCCCTGGCGAGGCCGGCGCCCGCGATGTACAGGTCGCCGTACACCCCGGGCGGGACCAGTCCGAGCCGGCTGTCGAGCACGTACAGCGCGGTGTTCCAGATCGGCGTGCCGATCGGTACGGTGCTCGCCCCGGGCCGGTACTGCCACGCCGTGACGTCCACGGCCGCCTCGGTCGGCCCGTACAGGTTGTGCAGGGGCACCCCCAGCAACTCGTCGAAGCGCGTGGCGAGTTCGGCGGGCAGTGCCTCGCCGCTGCAGATGACGCGGCGCAGGCCGGTGCAGGCGCCCGCCGCCTCGTCGTCGACGAACTCGGCGAGCATCGACGGAACGAAGTGCAGCGTCGTGACCCCGGCCCGCTGGATCAGCTCGGCGAGGTAGCTCGGGTCGCGGTGCCCGTCGGGCCGTGCCACGACGAGGCCGGCGCCGGTGATCAGCGGCCAGAAGAACTCCCAGACCGACACGTCGAAGGAGGCCGAGGTCTTCTGCAGCACCCGGTCGGAGCCGTCCAGGCGGTAGCGGTCCTGCATCCACAGCAGTCGGTTGACGATCGCGGCATGCGTGATGACGGCGCCCTTGGGCCGGCCGGTCGATCCCGACGTGTAGATCATGTACGCCGGGTGCTCGACGGAGTGCGGCGCGAGCGCGGTGGGCCCGTCGGTGAGCTGGGCTTCGTCGACCGTGATCAGGGGGATGTCCGTCGGGGGCAGCCGGTCCGCCGTGCCCTTGACCGACAGGAGCAGCGTCGGCCCGGCGTCGGCGAGCATGAACTCCACGCGGGCGGTGGGGTAGTCGGGGTCGACCGGGACGTAGGCGGCGCCCGCCTTCAGTACGGCGACCAGTGCGACGACCAGCTCCAGCGACCGGGGAATCGCGACGGCGACGAACCGTTCGGGCCCGGCGCCGCCCTCGACGAGCATGCGGGCCAGCCGACCGGAGCGGTCGGCCAGCTCCCGATAGGTCAGGGAGGTGTCCTCGAAGGTCACCGCGATCGCCTCGGGGGTGGCGCCGGCCTGCCGCTCCAGCAGCTCCGTCAGCGTCAGGCCCGTCGGGGTGACCTCAGGGCCGGCGAACTCGGTGAGGAGCGCGTGGTGTTCGGCGGCGCTGAGCACGCTGACGTCCCCGAGCCGGGCGCTCGGGTCGGCCAGGGCGGCCCGGACGAACGTCACGAACCTGTCGGCGAGACCGGCGACGTCCCGGTCCCCGTAGTGCGCCTGCGGGGCGTCGAAGCGGACGAAAAGATCGCTGTCGGCCCCGCCGTCGGTGTAGGTCGAGACCATCACCTCGTCGATCACACCGAACGTGCCGCCGGCGAACCGTGCCACGCTGCCCGCGAGATCGAGCGTCTCGACGAAGGGGATGACGTTGACGAGGGTGCCGAACGGGCTGCGCACCGACCCGGCGTGCCCCGTCGTCCGCTTGATCAGGGACACGTCGTGGCCCGCGTGCCGCAGCACCCGCCGCCGTTCCTGGCCGAGCGCCTCGGCCAGCTCCACGAGGGTCGCCGCGGGCGGCACCTCGACCCGGAGGGGCAGCCGGTTGGAGAGCAGACCGAGCGACCGTCGCAGGGCGCCGACGCGGTGGTTGACGGTGAACTCGTGCAGCGGTTCCGGCACGGCGCACATGTGCTGCAGGAACGCGGTGGCCGCCGCGGCGAGCAGGTCCGGCAGGCTGGTTCCGACCACGTCGGCCGTGCGCCTCCAGGCGGCGAGTTCGGCGGCCGGGATCCGCGCGGTGCGGGTGGTCATGCCCAGCGGCTCGGTGAGGCCGTCCCAGTACCCGGCCGACCGGCCGTCGCCGGCGGGACGGACGCCGGCGGGAAGCCGCGCCGCGGTCGGCTCGTCGGCGAGGTAGTCCCGCCAGAACTCCTCGGCCTCGGCGAACCGTTTGGACGCCCGGTACGCGGCGTCCTTCTGCTGAGCGTCTCCCCGCGCGTTCGCGGGAAGCTCCGGCACGGCTGAACCGGAGCGCAGCGCACGGTAGATCTCCGCGATCCGCCGGGACAGCAGCGTGACGACGCCGAACGCATCGGTGACGATGTGGTGGAAGACGAGAACCACGAGGTGGCGGGTGACCCCGAGCCGGATCGAGCCGATGCGGAAGAGGGCGTCCGCACCCAGGTCGAACGGCCGGCTCACCAGTTCGGCGACCACGGCCCGGGCGGCGTCGTCGGGGTCGCCGGCGGCGCTGACGTCGAAGTGGAACGGCTCCGGGCGCTCCGGATCGCGGGTCACCGCGCGCAGACCGCCCTCGTCCCGGCGGAAGTTCAGCGTCAGCGCCCCGGCCTCGGACACCGCCATGCGCAGCGCCTCGGTGATCAGTGGGATGTCCAGGTCACCGTCGACGTCCCACAGGGTCACCACATTGTTCGGCCGGTCGGGGGCCAGCTCCTGCTGGAGCCACATGGCCTCCTGAACCGCCGTGACGCCGGTGTAGCCCATCCAGAGTCCCCCCTGTACATGTGGTATCCAGATCAGCGGCCAGTCGCTGTGCCTGATCGTCGTCGCCGCTCTGAGGTGGATCAACCGACGTGAAAGATGTCGGCCAGAAACCCAACCAGACCCGGACGTACGGCCCGCAGTCGGCTGGAACGACCTGATCAGGACGGCATTCGGCGCACCGTGGCGTCTTCTTTCACGCCGGATCTCCGGGACGGGAGACGGCCGTATGACAGAAGTCGGCAAGAGATCGAAAGCGGAACCGAGGACGGCGCAATCATGGCCGCATGACTGAACCCGCTTCCCGGCCCGACGGAATCGACGCGCTGACCCACGTCTTCGACGCCGTCTACCGCGGCGAGAGCCCGTTCGGCAAGCGTCCGCCCTGGGACATCGGCGGGCCGCAGCCGGCCTTCGTCGCACTCGAGGCGGCGGGACTCATCAGCGGTGCGGTGCTCGACGCGGGCTGCGGCACCGGCGAGGACATACTCCACCTGGCCGGCAAGGGCTACGCGGTGACGGGGCTCGATCTGTCGTCCGAGGCGGTCTCCATCGCGCGGCGCAAGGCCGAGGAGCGCGGACTCGACGCCACCTTCGCCGTCGCCAACGCCCTCGAACTCACCGGCTACGACGGACGTTTCGACACCGTCATCGACTGCGGCCTAGCGCACACCTTCGACGCCGACAGGCTGCGGACCTATGCGGCGGCGCTGCATCGCGTCTGCCGCCCGGGGGCGCTCGCGCATGTGCTGGAGGTCAGCGACCGCGGGGCCGCGCAGATGCAGGCGCGGCTCGCCGAAGTGATCGAGGGGATCCCGGCGTCGGAGCCGCCCGGCCCGAAGCGGACCGCCGACGACCTGCGCCAGGGCTTCGCCGACGGCTGGACCGTCGAGTCCGTCACCGACACCACCCTGCACGGGATCCTCCCGTCCGCATCGGAACCCCTCGAACTGCCCGCCTGGCTCGGCCGATTCCGCCGCAACTGACCCCGGATCCATCGACCGGGGAATGTCCGAACCGCGCATCCGGCCCGTGTGAAGGTGATGAATCATGAAGGCACGCGCAGGCAAGCTGCTACGGCTCCTGGCACCCTCACAGCCCAACCGGGCGACCAGACGCAGGAGCCCGCGGACCGGCACCCCGCCGAACTCGTCGCAGTGGAGCGGTGTCGCCCGGGGCGCCTTCCGGTTCGCCTTCGTCTACGCGGGGTCCTACTGCCTGACGACACCCCAGATCTTCCTGACGTTGCGGGGTGGCGGACTGGGTCACAAGCAGGAGGCGGCCGACGCCTGGGCGAAACTCTGGTCGATGCGTCCGGTGCGGAAATGGGTGGCCACTCACGTATTCGACAAGGAATTGGGCGAGCGCTTCGACGGCGGCGACGACCTGAACGCGTGGGTGGGGCAGTTCACCTGGCTGATGGGCGCCGCCGCGGCAACACCGATCTGGTCCCTGCTGGACCGACACCGGACGGACTACGAGGCGCTGGACTCGTGGTTCCGGCTGGTGGTCCGGTTCTGCCTCGCTGGGCAGATGTTCTCCTACGGTGCCGCCAAAGCTATTCCCTTGCAGTTTCAGATGCCACTCACCAAACTCGTCGAGCCTTTCGGCCATTTCAGCCCCATGAGTGTGCTGTGGGCGCAGACGGGCTCCTCCAAGCCGTACCAAATCCTGCTGGGCTGCGCGGAAATCGCCGGCGGGCTGTTGTTGATCCTGCCACGGACGGCGACACTGGGTGCGCTGCTGTGCGCGATGGAACTGACCCAGGTGTTCATTCTGAACATGACCTACGACGTCCCGGTGAAGATCCATTCGTTCCATCTGCTCCTGCTGAGCCTGGTGCTGCTGGCACCGGAGTCGGCGCGCCTGGCCGAAGCCTTTCTGTCGGACCGTACGGTCCGCCCGTCGTCCCGGCAGGAGCTGTTCCGCACGCCCGGCGCGAACCGGATCGCCGCGGCCGCACAGGTCGCGGCAGGTCTGTGGCTGCTGCGCGCACAGCTGCGCAACGACTGGTCGGTCTGGAAGACGTACGGCGGCGGACGGGAAAAGCCCGAACTGTACGGCATCTGGGACGTGGAGGAATTCACGGTCGACGGTGAGCGACAGCCTCCGCTGACCACCGACGGACAACGCTGGCGTCGCGTCGTTTTCGACTCCGCCGACGCCGTCACCATCCAGCGCATGGACGATTCCCTCGACGGCGGCTATGTCGCGGCGGTCGACCTGGACCGCCTTTCGATGAGCCTGCTCAAGATGGCCGATCCGA
The DNA here is from genome assembly GCF_044541035.1 of Streptomyces sp. NPDC085866. Lineage (NCBI taxonomy): Bacteria > Bacillati > Actinomycetota > Actinomycetes > Kitasatosporales > Streptomycetaceae > Streptomyces > Streptomyces sp. NPDC085866. The sequence continues at coordinate 232,022 of NZ_JBITSQ010000016.1, read as the reverse complement.
AGTGGAACGCGACTTTCGCGCTGCAGCGTCCCGCCGACGACGAGCTGGCCCTGGACGGCGAAGTCGACGGCTGCCGGCTGCGGGTACGACTGCACCGACTGAATCTCGCCACATTCCCTCTCGTCGACCGCGGCTTCCACTGGGTGCAGGACAACTCGTACATGGCGTAACGACGGCGTGGTAGCTTCGTGCCGCAGTACCGGTATCCGATGACCTCAGTTGACATTTCCACCGACAACGGCATTCCGGCGTTCGTGCCGACCGACGCGCAACGTGTCCGGCAAACGAGGTCAAAATCAGCTCGATTTGGGCCGTACGACGACGGCGTGCCGTGGCCAACACATGGGAGGGACACCATGACCGCCGGCACGAGGACGGACTTAGAGTCGTCTGCGCTGCACGCTGCCGACAGCCACGATCTGATCCGCGTGCACGGTGCGCGTGAGAACAACCTCAAGAACGTCGACGTCGAGATCCCCAAGCGCCGGCTGACCGTGTTCACCGGTGTCTCCGGCTCGGGCAAGAGCTCGCTGGTGTTCGACACGATCGCCGCGGAGTCGCAGCGGCTGATCAACGAGACCTACAGCGCCTTCATCCAGGGCTTCATGCCCACACTGGCGCGCCCCGAGGTCGACGTCCTGGACGGGCTGACGACCGCGATCATCGTCGACCAGCAGCCGATGGGCAGCAGTCCCCGCTCCACGGTCGGCACCGCCACCGACGCGGGCGCGTTGCTGCGCATCCTGTTCAGCCGGCTCGCCAAGCCGTACATCGGCTCGCAGAAGGCGTTCGCCTTCAACGTGGCCACGGCCGACGCGTCGGGCACGCTGGTGGTGAACGGGAAGAAGATCGAGAAGGGCTTCAGCGTCGTCGGCGGCATGTGTCTGCGCTGCGAGGGCATGGGCTCCGTCACCGACATCGATCCGACCCGGCTCTACGACGACTCCAAGTCGCTGGCCGACGGCGCGATCACCGTCCCCGGCTGGAAGCCCGACGGCTGGGTGGTGCAGTCGTTCACCGAGTCGGGCTTCCTCGACCCGCACAAGCCGATCCGCGACTACACCGACCAGGAGCGGGACGACTTCCTGCACCGGGACCCGGTCAAGGTCAAGGTCAAGGGGATCAACACCACCTACGAGGGCCTGCTCGCGCGGGTCCAGAAGTCGTTCCTCACCAAGGACAAGGAAGCGCTGCAGCCGCACATCCGCGCCTTCGTGGAGCGGGCGGTGACGTTCTCCGTCTGCCCGGAGTGCGACGGCACCCGGCTCAGCGCGCTGACCCGGTCCTCGAAGATCGACGGCGTCAGCATCGCCGACGCGTGCGCGATGCAGATCGGCGACCTGGCCGCATGGATCCGCGCCATCGACGACCCTTCGGTCGCGACGCTGCTGAAGGTTCTCGACGAGACCCTCAGCTCGTTCGTCTCCATCGGGCTCGGCTACCTCTCGCTCGACCGGGCGTCGGGCACGCTCTCGGGCGGTGAGGCGCAGCGCGTCAAGATGGTCCGCCATCTCGGCTCCGCGCTCACCGACGTCACCTACGTCTTCGACGAGCCCACGGTCGGCCTGCACCCGCACGACATCCAGCGCATGAACGACCTGCTGCTCCGGCTGCGCGACAAGGGCAACACCGTGCTGGTGGTGGAGCACAAGCCGGAGACGATCCTGATCGCCGACCACGTGGTCGACATCGGGCCGAAGGCCGGTACGGGCGGCGGTCAGGTGGTCTTCGAGGGCACCGTCGAGGAGCTGCGGACCAGCGGCACCATCACCGGACGGCATCTGGACGACCGGGCCTCGGTGAAGCCGTCGGTCCGCAGGGCGTCCGGCCTGCTGGAGGTGCGCGGCGCGGCGACCCACAACCTGCAGGACGTCGACGTGGACATCCCGCTCGGCGTGCTCACCGTGCTCACCGGCGTCGCGGGCTCCGGCAAGAGTTCCCTGATCCACGGCTCGGTGGCCGGGCGGGACGGTGTGGTGACGGTGGACCAGTCGCCCATCAAGGGATCCCGGCGCAGCAACCCGGCGACCTTCACCGGAATGCTCGAACCGATCCGCAAGGCGTTCGCCAAGGCCAACGGCGTCAAGCCGGCGCTGTTCAGCCCCAACTCCGAGGGCGCCTGCCCCAACTGCAAGGGCGCCGGCGTCATCTACACCGATCTCGCGATCATGGCGGGTGTCGCCACCACCTGCGAGGAGTGCGAGGGGAAGCGGTTCCAGGAGTCGGTGCTCAGGTACCGCCTCGGCGGCCGGGACATCAGCGAGGTGTTCGCGATGCCGGTGGTCGAGGCCGAGGAGTTCTTCCGCACCGGTGAGGCGCGTACGCCGGCCGCGCACTCCGTCCTCGCCCGGCTGGGCGACGTCGGGCTGGGCTACCTCAGCCTCGGCCAGCCACTCACCACCCTGTCCGGCGGCGAGCGGCAGCGCCTCAAGCTGGCCACCAACATGGCCGGTACGGGCAGCATCTACATCCTCGACGAGCCGACCAGCGGCCTGCACCTCGCCGACGTCGAGCAACTCCTCGCCCTGCTGGACCGGTTGGTCGACTCCGGCAAGTCGGTCATCGTCGTCGAGCACCACCAGGCGGTCATGGCGCACGCCGACTGGATCATCGACCTCGGCCCCGGTGCCGGTCACGACGGCGGCCGGATCGTCTTCGAGGGCACCCCCGCCGACCTGGTCGCCGCCCGCTCGACCCTCACCGGCGAACACCTGGCGCAGTACGTCGGCGGCTGAGCAGCCCCTCGCCTCGTGCGGCCCCGTCCCGGCAGAACCGGGACGGGGCCCGGCCAAGTTCCCGACGGAAGGTACCGACGCATGTCCTCGAACAGCGAAACCGAATCGGTCGTCGTAGGGGCCGGCCCCGCCGGGCTCACGGCGGCGCTCGCCCTGGCCAGGTACCGCCAGCGAGTGGTCCTCGTGGACAGCCGGCGCGCACCGCGGAACAGCGCGTCGGGAGGCGTCCACGGGCATGTGGGTCTGGACGGCGCCACTCCCGCCGAGATCCGCACGCGCGCCTGGAAGGAACTGTCCCGGTACGCGACCGTGGAGCTTCGGGAAGCCGACGTCGACAACGTGGGCACCACGGACGACGGCCGCTTCCATGTCGGTCTCGACAACGGCGAAACCGTCGAGGCGTCGACCGTCCTGCTCGCCACCGGTGTCGTCGACATCCATCCGGCACAGGTGGACGGGTTCTCGGACTGCTGGGGCCGGAGTGTGATCCACTGCCCGTTCTGCCTCGGCGAGGAGAACGCCGACCGGCGCTGGGGCGTCGTCGTGGACAACGCGGAACTCGCCACGTTCTCCGCGGTGGCGTTCCGTGCGTGGAGCAGCGACACGGTCGCCATCTGCCACGAGTCGATGCCGGGCGTCGAGAGCGCGCGCACCGCCGCGCAGAGCATGGGCGGTGAGGTCGTCACAGGGACGATCAGCCGCCTGCACCACCGTCAAGGAGCCCTGTACGCGGTCGAGTTCGACGACGGCCGCATGCTGGAGCGGGAGACGCTGGTGTGGACGCCGGCGCAGCGGCAACAGCCCGTCGTCGCCCGAGCGGTCGACGAGCTGAAGCTGACGGTCGACGACGCGGGCTACCTGAGCGTCGACGACACCCAGTGCACCAGCGTCCCGGGCCTGTACGCGGCCGGGGACCTGGCCTCCCGGTGGAAGCAGTCGTTCACCGCGGCGGCAGCGGCGGGTGCCACGGCGGCCGAGGCCATCCACGCGTCGTTGATCATGAGCGCCGTCCGCGGCTGAACCGGACGCGGACCACGTCGTCGTGGGGGGGGGGGCGGGCCCCCCCCCCCCCCCCCCCGCCCGGCGGGGCCCCCCCCCCCCCCCCCAGGGACCACGCCGGAGACAGGGCCGGGGGGGGGGGGGGGGGTGGAGAAAAGGCCACGCGGAAAAGAAA